>NZ_SGSX01000008.1:0-184812 GCF_004209355.1 Acinetobacter sp. WCHAc060025
GGTGATTGTTCAAATCTTTTTGATTTATATCAGAAAGATTATCAATATTTAAAATTTTATCTTCATCAACAAAGCTTGAAATAAAGCTTTCAACTTTTCTTAGGAACTGTTTTGTTTTAGTTAAATCATTACCAAATTTAGTTTTAAAATTTTCTGCCAAAATATTACGCCCCCATTTATGTTGAATTAACGGTTGATTGTAATCAAGTGCAGGAATAAATGTTTCTCCATGATCTATAAAAAAATATGTAGTTCCATTAAATAATATATTTTTACTATGACGATCTGCGTTTGCTACTAGTTCATCGAAGCTAATAATTTTGTGTAAATCTTGGTATGTTAAAATTTCATCCTCGTGGAATTCATTATCTTCTATATAACGAGCAAAAGAATTACTTTCACAATCAATCGTTCCGAAAAACAATTCATTTGGATTACTATTAATTTGAGGGTGTTCTTTATCAACATATACTATTAAAGGTTCAGGTGTATTAATTCCAATTGCTCGACCTAGTAAGGAACAAACAACTTCTTTATACAATTCATTAATATTATTAACTTTTTTTACATATGCCTGTTCCATTATATTATCAGAAGTTACAACATATCCTTTCCAAATAGGATTAACTCCTTGGTAAGCATGATCAAAATGCATGTAGGTTCTTCTTGGAACAGTGGCTGTTCTAATTTTTAAAGTAGGTTGAGAATCTGTCATTTTTTCCCTCATTTATTTCATTATTATCATTTTTATCAGAAAGATAAAGATTTAATTATTAGTTTTTTTATTCATCCCTAACTTTTAAAACTTAAGGTTATGAAATAATTTTAAAATTGCTTTAAGCTTCTTGTATAGCCACAAGAAGCACGGTTACTGCAAGCCATAAAATCACCAAATTTTCCATTTTTTTTCCAAAGCCTACCTTGCCCACATTTTGGACACAACCATTCATGCGGTATGGCACTGTTCATGGGTTTATGTTCATCTTGCGGAATATTAATGAAGTCTTTGAAATCCGGGTCTTTGGTAATTTCTCCTAAAAATACTGAATCACGTTCACCAATTAAATAAACCTTTTCCTTAGCACGAGTCAGCGCAACATAAAACAAGCGTCGTTCTTCAGCAAAGGCATGTGTTTCAGGTTGTGGTAAGACTAAATTTAAAAGTGGATCATCTTCTTTTTCAGAAGGGAATGCGCTATTGCCTTTGTTCAAGCCTAGCAAAATTACATAATCTGCCTGTAATCCCTTAGATGAATGAATCGTTTTAAATTGAACAGTACAATTTCCCAAAAAAGGTAGGATAGTAGTTAAATTTGGCTTGTCTTTGTTATAGCGCCCTAAAATATAAATCGTTTTTTTCTTAGCATTACCAACATTTTCTTCGTTGATTTTCAAAATGGTATTAACCAGATAATTGTTTATATCTTTATTTTTTGTTGAAAAGTTTATTTCAATGACTCTGTTGATAGTTGGGTCAATTGCTTTGACTACTTTTTGCATTTGTGCTTTATTTTTTTGGATAAAACTACTGGCAACATTGGCGATACCTTGATTGGAGCGGAAGGTCTGGGTAAGTTGTGTTTGTTTGGTATAACCAAAGACCTTTTCAAACTGTGTAAAAATATTGATGTCAGAACCTGCAAAACGGTAGATCGCTTGCCAGTCATCCCCAACACAAAACAATTTAGCTTCAGGAACTTGTTTCAATAACGCCTGAATAAATCGTGCTCTTGACTGAGATGTATCCTGAAATTCATCCACAATAATTAGCTTGAAAGGGCTTTTATATTGATTCTCATTGACTAGTCTAGCAGACTCGATTAGCAGGTCATCGAAATCACATTCTTTGTTAGTATTTAAAGCTTCTTCGTATTTTGTATAAACCTTTGAAAATAATTCAAGGAACAAGCTTTGACGTAATGTGAGTGAAGGGTCTGCCAGCAGCGTAGATACATTAGCTTGATTCGATTTATAGTGACTTAAAAAAGTACCATAAAGGTCATCAGCATTTGGTTCATAAATGGCGTATGCTTTGGTATTAATTTCATTTAGGCTGCGTGGCTGGAATATTTGTCTACGTGTTTGAAGCTCAACTTCAAGTTTTTTAAATATCGTGCCTGTAATAAATTCATGAAAGGTGGTACTAATTAAATCCGTTTTATACTTTTGGTGGATTACTGTCTTCCACTTCATTTCATCTAGATACTTTTGCCCAAAATGAGCAGGTGGTCTGCCATTTTGATCGACAGCATAATGTTCTAAATACAGATTGATATCAGGGAAATAAAAGTCAGGTTTATATTGGCGATGATTTTCATCCGCAGTGTCATGCTCATAATTGCGTTCATACTCGTACGGAATCCCTTGACTGTATAGCCAGTTAGCAATAGCCTTTTCACCGTGAGATTTGACGACTTCACCTTGATAGGTGACAAAACCGTCTTTAAAACGGTCAAAAGATTGGATTTGAGCTTTGTCCCATTCAGCTTTAGTTTTGTATGCGAATGGTGAGAGTGGTTGCTTTAAATAAGCTGTTTTAAATAAAAGATACTTTTCCTGAAAATCAGGGTCAGTATCATTCAACTGCTGAATGATTTGATTGAGCAGCGGTTGAGTTTTGCCTGCATGATCCGACACAGTTGGGCTTTTGCCCGTGGCTTTGCCAATGACTCGAACCCCTAGTTGATGAAAATTTAACGCTTCGATTTTTGTACTAAATTTATCAAGAATGCTTTTCAATCTTAAATTGATTCGCTCGTTAAGTTCTTCACCCGCATTTCTGTTGAATGCTAAGACCAAGATTTCTTCAGGCTTATAAAGCCCTGTCAAAAGCGCATAACCGACTTTTCCGACAATGGTCGAGGTTTTACCTGAACCTGCCGCAGCCACCAATAAGTTACGATCTTCAAAAATGATTGAAGATATACGCTGTTCCTCAGTGAGAGGTGTACTTTCGACTTGATCAAAAAAATCTTTAAATACAATTAATTCACTTTCAATAAAACGTTTATTCTTGGTATCAATAGCATAGTTGGCTTGGATAGGTAATTCGACAAACTGTTTGAGTTGTTCAAATAGATTCTGTTGTTGTGATTCAAAAGCAAATGACCGATCTCTTTGAATAAGACTGCTGAAGCATTCGACTTCAGTTTTAGATCGTTGGGTAATATCTGATTTGAACAATTGCGTAAAATGATGAGACAGATAGCGGTTCTGTTGAATGAAATCTTGGTATTCGAATAAATAGGGGAGTAGTGCTGTTTTAATTTTTTCAGCATTTCTTTGATTTCTTAGAAATTCAGCATCATTGTAAATGTCAGTCTGAAGTTTTTCAGCTTGTGCATTGAATAAACCTTTGAACTGATAATTTTGATCCAATGTTTTCAGAGTGACAGTAGACCACATCCATCCTTTACGAATATTTGCTTCTAAAACTTGTTCAGGATTAAGTGTTGCACGTGTACCATCAAGCTCAAGGATAAGCTCAGGAAATTCATAGTTTATGCGCCATTGAGTTGAGCCTGCAAAAATATAGCTAAGTAAACTTGGTCGAATTTCCATAATGCCCTAAAAAATATTATTAAAATAATGAAAGCTTTGTGTTTAATTATAAAGTTTAAAGCTGTTTTAATCAGTCATAATTATTGATTCTATAACCAACTATTCTTTAAAAGTTTCATTCAATGCCTGTTGGACGGCATCAACTCTTGATTTACATGCTTTAAAAGCATTCATAGATTCATCAACAAGTTTCATTAAATTATCAATATCAGGTTCTTCTTGCAATTCCAGCAATTCTGCATTGCGCTTCAAAATTTCATAACCTTGCTTAAAACTTAGAGTTTCATCATTCATGTGATTTTACCTGTACTACTTGAGCTTCAATGATACCATCTTGCATTTCAACGGAAAAATGCGGTGATTGTAATTGCTGTATTGAACGAATAGCTTTTCCCCCTGAACGCACGACAGCATAGCCTTTAGACATCACTTGTTTGGGATTTTGTAATAAGGTTTCTCGTAACAAGCCTTCAATTTGATTTGATGCAAATTTTAACTGCTGATTGGCTAAATATTGGGTGTGTTCTTTAATTTGGGCAAGGGATGCAGAAGTAGTATTTAACTGGGTTTGAGCAAAAGTTTGAATCAACTTGATGAGTTGTTCATTTTGACTTTGGTATGCTGAAATTTGATGTTGTGATAATAACTTGATCGAATGAATAAAGTTTGTAGCTTCTTGAGCTCGCTCTACGATTAAATTACGAATACCCGCAATCACTTTACTTGGTGTATCAAAAGAACGATGTGCGACTTCATCTAAAATTGTACGATCTTTTTCATGTCCTATGCCTACCCAAATGGGTACACTTCTTTTACAGAGCAAGGCTGCGAGATCATAGTCATTCAGATAAGCTAAGTCATTGACTGAACCACCCCCTCGAATAATCACAATTAGATCAGGTGGAATTTTAGATAGAGATGCCCATTGCTTTAAACTATTCGATAGACTTTCAATAATACTTGCTACAGCTGTATTACCTTGAAAGGTTGCTGTATGATAAACAAAATTACACACACCCGATTTTTCTAGAATATCAGCATCCCGTTTAAAATCACCAAGACCAGCCGCATTAGCCGGAGTAATGACAAGTACATTATGAATATCAAAAGGTGTAGACAGTTGTTTGTTTTTATTAATTAAACCTTCGAGTGTTAATTTTTCGACGATTTTTTGATAACGCCGAGCTAAGTCACCCAGTGTAAAAGAGGAGTCAATTTCTTCAATATTGATGGAAAAACCATACTGAGGATCAAAACGTGCCTTAACTTTTATTAACACATTTAAGTCACGCGAAAGTTCAATCCCGCTTTCACGTTCAAATTTTAATACGATTTTTTGTGCCGTAAATTTCCAAATGGTGGCACGACAACTGGCAATCACTTTATCAGAATCTTGTTCTTTTTCAGCCAACTCTAAATAGTAATGCCCTCCTTTAATACTTAAATTACGGATCTCAGCTTTCACCCAGACAGCTTCCTCAAAAGTCATCTGAATAACTTCTTGAACTGTTGCAAGGTATTCACTAAGGCTTAACTTAAAATCGGACATTTGGGCTAAAAGAGTTGATATCTATTTTTAAAAGTTTACCAAAGAAAATGTACTGTACTGACATATTTTTTGCTGTTTGATCAACATGTTTGAATATTTTAGAAATATGGTATTTCACTCTAAGTCTTGTTAAAATTTAGTCAAACTATAATTTATTGATAAAATGAAAAAAATATTACTATTACTTTGTTTTACTACTCAAGTGAATGCTGCTCAAAAATTAGATGTGTTCCAATGTGAAGTCATTGGTTATTCTGCTGAATTTATGATGTCCTTAATACAACATGGACATGATGATACGACAGAGGTCTTGGAATCAAGGATGGAATATGCCCCCTATATTGTCGACTACTATCAAGAGATGGACAAAGATGCGCGCAGTGCAAAAATCGTTGATTATAGTGATATTGGAGAAACTGTAAGAAATTTCAATTATAAGTGGCAGGATGTTTGTAAAAAAAGAAATGGGATTTACACCAAACCATTAGAGATCAGAAAATGAAAAAAATAACTTTAAGTCTGATTTTTCTTTCGATACTGACAGCTTGTCAAAAAGAACAACCTGAACTCAAAGTTGACCAGAAAGTGGTTCAGCAATTTGATCAGGCTGATAATACGCTTGATGACTATCTCAATGTTTTAGATGCCCCAAAAACATCTAAAGAGCAAAGTAAAAAATTATTTGTGAAGATTATCCAAAAGTGTATAAGGAAGAATACACACCTGCATTTCTCAAATTAGCATCGAATTACACTGAGCAAGAGTTACGAAAAGAAATGAATATTACTTTGAATTATTACAAACAAAAGTTAGATGTGGATTGCAGTCAATAATTATTTTAGTAATTGTAACGCCAATTGTTCAGCAAATTTAGAGTCAATGCCTTCAGCCACAAAAAACACCTGCCCATGCATAATTTTTTTTGTGTATTGGGTGTATTTTCTGCTGTTTGGATCGGAATAAATAAACTCATCGACATAAGATGAATGTCTTAAACCAAACAGAACACCACCAATACATTGAATTGAAGATTCATTCATAAAAGTCTAACTAAACCGAGCAATCATTTGAGTTTTGATATTTTACCGATTATTTTAAAGTTCAATCATAAGTTATCATTTTAAAAAGAGTATTGTTCATGTTTTATGCTATTTACAAAACTTAATAAATTTGAAACAATTAAATGTGGAATCAATCACAATTACTAACATCATGCGAAATTTAAGACATAATAAGGTCAGTTTAGCTATATTTTTAGCAATCTTGGGTACAACAGTTAAAGCAGCAGAACCACAACCTCGTCCAGAGTTTGAAACGGATGCAACAATACGTCAACAACAACGAGATGAAGCACTCCAAAAGCAATTACAACCGACACCCAATGTTCAAACAGGCTTAGCTCAAAGCTTACAGACACAACCACAACTACAATACTTAAAATCACACAGTGAAGATGTGTGTTTTGAGATTAAAAAATTTGTTTTGCAGGGTGATAATGCCCGAGATTTCACCTTTGCCATGCGTCCAGTGACTCAAGGCGAATACAATGTTATTGGTCGATGCATTGGGGTTCAAGGATTGAATCAGGCATTAGATCTTATTCAAAACAGCATTATTAGCCATGGTTATGTCACCACACGAATTTTGCTACCACAACAAAACATTGCTTCTGGTGTGATTCATTTACAAGTGATCGCAGGTAAAGTTGATCAAATCAAATTTGCAGCAAATACTTCAAAACGTGCACATAAATTCAATGCGCTGCCTGTCAAAACAGGTGACATACTGAATATCCGTGATATTGAACAAGGCTTAGAAAACTTTAAACGTGTCCCGACAGTAGAAGCTGATTTTAAAATCAAACCAGCGGAACAACATAATGAACCAGGCTACAGTGATTTAGAATTGGCATGGCAGCAATCTAAGCCTTATCGGATTCATTTAGGTGTAGATGATGCAGGTTCAGATTCAACAGGCAAATATCAAGGGACAGCTACGCTATCACTCGATAACTTACTCACGGCCAATGACCTGTTTTACGGTAGTTATAACCATGATTTAGGCGGTGGCGATGATGGCAAACGTGGTACAGATGGTTATTACCTGAGTTATACCATTCCAATGGGTTATTGGTTATTGAGTAGCAATTATAGTAAATCGAATTATAATCAGACTGTCGCGGGTGCCAGTGAAAACTACTTATACAGCGGTGAAAGTAAGTTGATTGGTGCAGATTTATCTCGTGTACTGTATCGTGATGCCAAACGTAAGACCACAGTAACTGTGGGTGGGTGGTATCGTGAATCCCAGAACTTCATCAATGATACCGAAGTTGAAGTTCAACGACGAAAAACAGCAGGTTGGAAAGCCAGCTTAGACCATACAGAATATCTATCTAATGCTACATTGACAGGAAATTTCACCTATAAACGTGGAACAGGCGCGTTCAATGCTATGTATGCACCTGAAGAAGAATATGGTGAAGCTTTTACCCATGTGGGTATATTACAAGCCAATGCCAGCCTGCAAGTTCCATTTAAAGTAGGACAACAAAATTTACAATATCTTGCAGAATGGCGCAGCCAATACAGTAAAAAACCACTCACCCCACAAGATCGCTTCTCAATAGGTAACCGTTATACCGTGCGCGGTTTTGATGGTGAACAAACCTTGATGGCAGATAATGGTTTCTTAGTTCGTAATGAAATCAGTGGTTCTATCGCCAAACTCCCAATGCAGTGGTACAGCGGAATTGATTATGGCGAAGTCGGTGGAAAAACTGCACATGAACCAAATCCACTTCTAGGCACCAGTTTAATGGGTGCAGTTGCAGGATTGCGAGGTCAAGTGTTGAAATCGGTCAGCTATGACGTCTTTGTTGGAACACCGCTGAAGAAACCAGATCACTATAAAACAGACAACCTGACATCAGGTTTTAGTCTGAATTGGATGTATTAATCTCAATATTTATCACATTACCCAGTATTTAAAATATTTAAAAATTAAGGTCGATCATTATGAATAAGAATCGCTATCGCATTATATTTAGCCAAGCTCGTGGTATGTTTATCGCAGTTGCTGAAATTGTCAAAAGTAAAACCAAAGCAGCAGGACAAACCATACTTGCAGGTGATGGCGATTCAGAACCAACAGCATCATTGACGTTGAATACTTATAAAAGACTCAATCCAATCAACTTTGCTGTGATTAGCTTACTCGGTGCTGCGATCTATACCTTGCCGATGGCAAGCATTGCAGGCAGTCAGATTGTTGCAGATAAATCAGCACCCAACTCACAACAAGCGACAATTCTGAATACCAGCAATGGATTGACTCAAGTCAATATCCAAACACCAAGCGCAGGCGGTGTATCACGTAATACCTATACCCAATTTGATGTTGGACAAGAAGGTGCAGTTCTTAACAATGCCCGTAACAATACCCAAACCCAATTGGGTGGATGGGTACAAGGTAACCCGTGGCTTGCCAAAGGCGAAGCAAAGGTTATTCTCAATGAAGTCAACAGTAGTAACCCAAGTCAACTCAAAGGTTATTTAGAAGTTGCAGGCAAACAAGCCCAAGTGGTGATTGCCAACCCATCGGGTTTAGTTTGTGATGGCTGTGGTGTGATTAATGCAGATCGCTTTACCCTCACCACAGGACAAGCAGTGGTGAACCAAGGCTACCTCGAATCATTCCGAGTGCGTGAAGGACAAGTGACCATTGAGGGCAAAGGCTTAAATGGAAGCCTCACGCCTTATACAGATATCTATGCACGTGCCTTAAACGTCAATGCAGGCTTATATGCCAATGAGTTAAAAACCGTATTGGGCCAAAATGATATTAATCTTCAAGACCCATCTGCACCTCAAGTTACCAAAGCAACGACAAGTAGTACAGCAATAACTCAAACACCGCCTCAACCAAGCTATGCATTAGATGTTGGGCAATTGGGTGGGATGTATGCAGGTAAGATTTACCTGATCGGGACAGAAAATGGACTCGGTGTGCGCAACGCGGGATCGATCAATGCAACTTCAGGCAGCATGACCCTGAATGCGAACGGTGATTTAAGCAATACAGGTAATATCATTGCCAATAAAGATCAAATTGCGATTCAAGCTCAAAATGTTCAGAACAGCGGGAATATCAGTAGTACCCAAAGCAAAATACAACTTGATGCAACGGATATTCAAAATAGTGGTTTAATTGCCACCAGTGATGAACTTAAACTGAATGCTCAAGGCAACATCAATAACAATAATGGGGTGATCAATGCAGGACGCCTTGATTTAACGGCACAAAGCTTAAGTAATAACACGGGTAAAATTGAACAAACAGGACAACAGCAACTTAATATTACCGCGAAAAACTTAGATAATACACAGGGCTTGATTGGACAAGCGACTCAAGAAAATAGTGCAGGAACAGGCTCAAGCACAGGTGGAACCACAACGCCAACGGTGACAGATCCTGAACAAAACTCATCAGCACAAGATGCCAGTACAGTTACAGTTGCTCCTACAGAATCATCAGTCCCAAAAACTTTTGCAGCAGGCAATATTCAGATTGCGCAAGATATTCAAAACATTGCAGGTCAAATTGCGAATAATGCTGACATTAGCTTAAATGTACAGGACAGCATTAAAAACAATGGGGGTGAGATACAGCTCCCTGAACTACAGTTCAATGGACAAAACTTTGAAAACCAAGCAGGTAAATTGACCGCTAAAGTGATCAATATCACTGCACAAAATGCCGATAACCAAAAAGGCTTAATTGATGCGACTGAAAGCTTTGATTTAAATGCACAACAACTTAAAAACGATGAAGGTCGCTTACAAAGTGCTAAAGCACTCAATGTGACATCAGCGCAAATCGATAATAGCAAAGGACAAATTCTAGCGACTGATAACTTGACACTGGGTTCAGAGCAGACCAACAATACTGAGGGTGTCATTGGCTCGGTCAATAGTGATGTACAGCTGAATATCAAAGCACTGAACAATAATAAAGGTGAAATTTCAGCACAAAATGTACAACTCACTGGGCAAACATTAAATAACCAACAAGGCTCCATTCAAGCCAAAACGGGTGATTTAGCCCTAAAAGTTGACCAGATTGATAATGGTCGTGCGCAAGATGCCGCAGGAAATTTCACGGCTAACAAAAATCTTAGCATTACCGCACAACAGCTGAATAGCACAGGACAAATCTATGCAGGTGATACTGCTGATTTAACAGTGAAACAATTACAGCAAGATGGTCAATTGGCAGCACTGAATAAAATCAAAGTACAGTCTGACAATATCACGAGCAACAAAAACGCAATTTGGGCAGCAGGTTTAGATTCGGAAGGCAAACTCAGTCAAAGTGACGCGACTTTAAATATTGATGCACAACAAGCGCAAATCGCGGGTACCGTTTTGTCGGGTGAAACGATTGCTATTCATGCAACACAAAATACTGATCTCAGTCAAAGTGCTACGCAAGCAAAAAATATTAAGATCAGTACGCAAGAACTCAATACGTCGAATGCCAAAATCATTGCAGATCAACAACTAGATGTGACAGGCAAGCAAAGTATCAATAACCAACAAGGTCAATACAGTGCAGTGCAAGTCAATATTGATACGGCACAACTGAACAATGACCAAGGTCTGATTCAACATACAGGACAAAATGATTTTATCCTGAATGTGGCAAATCGTATTGATAACAATGCGGGCAAGATCATCAGTAATGCCAATAATACTGAGATTAAAACTGCAAATTTAAGCTCAGTTGCAGGTGAGATTCTCCATGCAGGTGATCAACAACTTAAAGTCACTGCACAAAATCTACAAGGGCAACAAGGAAAAATTCAAAGTAATCAGAATTTACAACTTGAATTGGGTACAGCTCATTTAGACAATGCTACAACGACGGCACAAAATATTAACCTCAATGCAACGACTCTCAGCCATAAACAAGGACAATTGATCCAAAGTGGTGTCAATGGACAGTTGAATGTCAATGTTGCGCAAGCCTTGGATAATACCTCGGGCGTGATCAGTGCCGCAGGTCAAGCCACACTCAACACTGCTGATTTAAACAATCAACAAGGCGTGATTCAAACCCTAGCGGACAAAGACCTAAAGATCACGAGCCAAAAACTCGACAACCAGTCAGGCAAAATCATTGCTGGACGTGATGCCAATTTACAAGTCAGTGAACTGAACAATGATCAAGGTACAGTTTATGCTGATGGAAAATTAGATCTTCAAGCAACACAAGATATTTACAACCAACAAGGCTTAATCGCATCACAACAAGCATTGAGCATCAAAGGGCAAAATCTAAACAACCAAAATGGACAAATCCAATCTGAACAAAGTGATGTTCATTTAAACCTCACACAAAGCATTAATAATCAGTCTGGCAGTATTCAATCTGCACAAGCATTGAATATCCAAAGTCCACATCTAGAAAATAAAAATGGACAATTGGTTTCAGGTACAGAGAGTCAAATCAATGTAGCCCAATTGAATAACCAAGCAGGTACGATTTATTCTAAAAAACAACTCGATGTGACTGTATCGGGTACAGCAGACAACAGTGCAGGAACGATTGCCGCAGAGCAAAACCTGAATTTAAATGCACAACAATTGTTGAATGATGCAGGACAAATCCGTTCAGAAAATGCTGATACCGTACTGAATGTGACGCAGGACATTAGCAATAACACAGGCTTAATTTCAGCAGACAAAGATTTAACACTGAACGCGCAAAATGTTCATTCGCAAAAAGGCAAATTACAATCAGGTGCCAATGCCACAGTTCAAGTTAATAGCATAGACAACAGCGAAGGTGTGATCTATGCAGCAGAACAATTACAACTGAATGCTACTGGTGAGCTGAACAATAGCAAAGGTGTGGTGGCTGCAGAACAATTGGCTGACCTAAAAGCTGGTTCAGTGATGAATGATGCGGGACAAATCCGTTCGCAACAAGACCAATTAAAGCTCAATGTACAAAATGAATTAAGCAATTTGGCAGGTGAAATTTCAGCAGAAAAAGCGATTGAACTGACTGCAAATAAGTTGCTCAATAACCAAAACGGGAAAGTGATTGCAGGGTCATCACTCAAAGCAACCACACAGCAGATTGATAATAATACAGGTACGATTTACGCCAAAGATCAACTCAACCTGAATGTTGCAGATCGTCTTAATAACCAGTCAGGTACGATTGCGGCCAACCAACAAGTACAGATTCAAGCCAACAGTTTAAACAACAATGCGGGCAAAATACGTTCGGAACAAAATCAACTCGATTTAAATGTACAGCAAACCTTGGATAACCAATCAGGTGAAATATTTGCAGGCACTAATGCCAATATCAATGCAACCACGCTGAACAATCAACAAGGCACGATTTACGCTAAAAATCAGCTTGATTTAAAAGCAGGGCAATTAAATAACCAACAAGGACAAGTGTATTCGGAAGGTTCGGCCAATGTTACGGTTCAAGGTGATGTTCAAAACCAAAAAGGTGTCATCGTTGCAGGGCAAAATCTTAATGTGCAAAGTCAAAACTTAGATAATACAGAAGGTACCCTACGCTCAGAAAAAGCAGATTTAACGCTCAATACTCAAGGACAATTGATTAACCAACAAGGTGATATTTATGCAGGACAAAATGCTAACTTAAATACACAAAGTTTAATCAATAATGCAGGGCAAATTGCTTCACAAAATCAACTCAATATTGACACCCAGCAAAAGCAACTCAGCAACCAAAGCGGTAAAATCATTTCCAAAGTTGTCGATTTGAAAACGGGAACATTGGACAACCAAGCAGGTTTAATCCAAGGTGAACAATCCGTTAAAGTTGATACTCACAATCATGCCTTGTTAAATAATAATTCAGGTGACCAAGCAGGCATTCTGAGTCAAGGCAGCCTTGAAATCGCAAATGTTTCACAGCTGGATAATATCAGTGGCTATATTGCAGCAGTAGGCTCAACTAACATCACTGCACAAAATCTGAATAACAACAAAGGTCAAATCAATAGCCAAGCAGATTTAAACATCCAACAGCTTACAACGGGCGGTCGTATCGACAATGTGGCGGGACAAATCCAAGCCCAACACAATGTTAACTTGAAGGCAGATACGATCAATAACAGTGGTGTAGGTAGTCATTTGGTTGCAGGGGAAAAACTGACTACCAATACCACACAGCTGATCAATAGCCAAACCAAAGATGCGACCACACTGGGTGGAATTGACGCCAAAAATATTGAGATCAATGCAGCAGAATTGAATAACCAATCAGGTGCAATTCGTGCGACGGATCAAGCCAATTTAAACCTAAGCAACCAACTGAATAACCAAGCTGGATCAATCAGCAGTTTAGATACTCTAAGTATTGGTACAGCGGATAAGACACTGAATGTAAACAATACTGGCGGTGAATTACTCGCTAAAAATCAATTGAATCTGAAAGCCAATGAACTGATTAACAAAGGTAAAATTATCAGCGAAGGTAATATTGATATTGACCTGAAACAAAGCTATACCCACACCAAAGACGATCAAATTGCCGCCAATGGTACATTGAAGTTAAATACTGACAATGATTTGATCAACCAGTCAGAGTTAACAGCGGGTCAGAAGCTAGAATTAAGTGCTAAAAATATTAAAAATGAAGTAGGTGCTACGATTTCATCGAATGAAACCCATTTGACAGCGCAAGATACTGTGCATAACCAAGGTTTAATCAATGGTGAGTTGACACATATTCAAGCGGATCGTGTGTGGAATGATGGTGCACGTATTTATGGTACACATGTTGCGATTCAGGCCAATACCTTGGACAACAAATCTAACACTGCTGGCACAGGTGCAGTGATTGCGTCTCGTGGGGATATGGATCTAGGCATTGGAACGCTCAATAACCAATCAGGTGGTGTGGTTAAGGAAAGTGCACGCGATAATGCTTGGATTTTTAGTGCGGGGAATTTAAATGTTGGTGGAAGTTTGGATGGGAATTTAAATGCAAATGGACAAGCAAACACGATCAATAACCTAAGTGCTCGCATTGAGTCATTAGGAGATATGACGCTGACGGCGAAAAATATTAATAATATTAACCAAAACTTCCAGACTGATATTGTGCAAATTGGTGGTGTTGAGGAAAAAGTTTATATTCAGCCTAAAGATAAAACCACTCTCATACCGGTCGAAAACTTATATTGGAAAAATTGGAGTCGTGCTGGTTTGTATCGTTATGATACAACCCCTAATGTTTTGCCTGAAAACATTAAACTAGGTGAAACACCCATCCCGAATGTTGAATCTATCAATTGTGTGGGTACAGGGGACGATGAAAGTTGTAATGTGAACTATAAAAAAGCGGATCCTGTCTGGGCATATTTTAATATCACACCACCAACACAAGATGCACCTGAAGCACCAACACTTGTAGAACCAGTGCCACCAACAGGGCAAGCGAGTTGTGAGGTAGGTGTGGGTTATGATGCAACAGCATGTACAGCGTATCAAACAGCATATACTCAATATGAAAAAGATAAACAAGCTTATGATCAGGCGCAACTTCAATATAAAAAGGACTTAGATGCTTGGAGTGAGTCAGATGAGTCTGCTTATCAAAAGTTAGATGAGGCAATTCAAGCATATAATTTAAAGTTTGGTAATACCGAAATTAAAGCTTGGACGCAGTATGATGTCAAAGAAACAAAATCAGAAAGTAAAGTGACAGTCTCAGCACCTGCTGAAATTGTAGCTGGTGGAAATATCAATTTATTTGCAGACACATTTACCAATGATAAGAGTGTCGTATTAGCTGGTGGGAAATTAAATGCTGAGCTGAAAAATGACCTTGTGAGTATTGATGGAAAAGGTCAACAGATCATTAAACGAATAGGGGAAAGTACCTATACTTATTCAAACTGGCGTGGTGGGTTCAAACGCTACCATGAACGTAAATATAATAAAAGCCAACCTTATAACCCATCTGATGAAATCAAAGAAATTGATCTTCCGATCAATCAATTCTTGGGTAATATTCAAAACCATACATCTAATCAAAATATTACAGCGACAACAATGAGTCAAAATGTTGTCGTTAATAGTTCAGTAGATACACCTGACCAACAACAAGATCGTCAACAGCAAAGTCAACAAAACAGTGTGAATACTGATGCTGGACAAGCGATATCAGCACAAGGGCAGCAAGCAAAAGTACCTCAGACACCTGATCAATTAGATGTAAAAGCACAAGTAGATTCAGATGTTGAAAGCCAGCAGCAACAAGCACAATCTGTTGATTCAGCAAAAAATCTTCAAGCGGGTGATACCAATACTTCCGCGACTAAAGCTCAGGGGGAAATCGAAATTCGTTCAGTGTCTATGGAGACGTTGAATTTACCAAGTAATGCTTTATTTAGTACCAATCAAGATAGCCAAGCAAAATATCTCGTTGAGACAGATCCTGCATTTATCAATTATAAAAACTGGTTGTCATCTGACTATATGTTGGATGCAATGAATATAGATCCTGCTTTGAAACAGAAGCGTATGGGTGATGGCTATTATGAACAACGTTTGGTTCAAGATCAGATTGCACAGTTGACAGGATTCCGTTTCTTACAAGGGTATGCCAATGATGAAGATCAATATAAAGCCTTAATGAATAATGGATTGACCTTTGCAAACCTCTATAATTTACGCCCTGGTATTGCATTAACAGCAGCTCAAATTGCTCAACTGACAACAGATATTGTGTGGTTAGAAGAAAAAACCGTCAAACTTGCTGATGGCACAACGACAAAAGCCTTGGTACCACAAGTCTATGTTAAAGCACGTCAGGGTGACTTAAAAGGTGATGGTTCATTATTGAGTGGTAGTCAGGTTCAGTTACAGGTTGATGGTAATGTTTTAAACAGTGCCACCATTGCTGGGCGTGAGGCGTTAAAGATTTCAGCGGATAGCATTAATCAATTGGGTGGGCGTATGCAAGCCAATCGAGTTGATTTAACCACAACTAAAGATTTGAATAATATTGGTGGTACGATCACAGCGATTGAATCAGCCAAGTTAACTGTTGGTGGCAATTTCAACCAAAGTAGTACAACGCAGAAAACAGCAAACAAAGTTGGGGACAGTGAATTTACTCGTGAAGGATTTGACAGAAAAGCTGGGCTCTATGTTGTTGGTTCACCAATAAATACAGAAAATTTAAGCACAACATTAATTGTCGATGTTGCTGGTAATACCACACTCAAAGGTAGTGAAATTATTAATAGCAATGGTTCATCAATCATTAAAACGCAAGGTGACTTAAAAATTGGAGGGGTAAACACTTCGGTCAATAATCGTAGTTATGGTAATCAGGACAATTATAATTATAACAAACAGCAACAGGATGTAGGTTCTGTCATTCAAAGTAAAGGTGATACGCGTCTACAGGCTGAAAATATCACAGTGAAAGGTTCACAAATTTCGAGTGAACAAGGTTCAACAATTTTATCTGCACAACAAAAAATTGATATATCTGAGGGTAGAAAAATTTCAGATGCAGAAACCGCTTATAAAACAAAAGACAAGAGTACATTCAGCACGACTACAGAGAAAGGTCGTGTGCGTAATATGAGTGACGAAGCTATTGCAAGTAGTATTGATGGTAAAAATGTCATCCTTAGTGCTAACAATATAGATATCCGAGGCACTAATATTGTATCGGATGATCTAACTCAGATTCAGGCAAAAGAAAACATAAATATTAGTGCGGCTGAAAATCACTATGTAAATGAGTTGGAGCGTAGTAAAAAAACATCAGGTTTCACTTCTAGTTTCTCTGACGGTGTTGTAAGTGTCGGATATGGCAAGTCGAGCAATCAAAATAAGCAGAATAATAAATCTACAACGCTTACCCAGAGTCAGATCGTAAGTCTACAAGGCAATACAAACATACTTGCTGGAAAAGATCTAACAGCAGAAGCCGCAATTTTAGGTGCGGGTAAAGATCTAAATCTGCAAGGTGCAAATGTTAACTTAAATGCTGGCTATGAAACGACAAATCAGCACTCAGAAAGCCAGAGTAAGAGTTCTGGGATTTCTGTAGGTGTGACCTATTCACCGATTGCAGCAGCCGCGTCAACGTATAAAAAGAATGCTGAAAGTGACCAGTATTCGGATAGTGCTGTTGGGAAAGTCATGTCTCGAGCAGATGCGATAGACAAGGCAATACAGGCAGCGACCACACCTATTGTAGTAACAGCAGGGAGTCATAAGTCTAATCAAACGAGTGATTATGCCAAGACAAGTGCTGTTGTTACGCAAGCCTCAGCTCAGGGTAATTTAAATATCATTGCAACTGAAGGCAATATTAATAGCCAAGGTGCACAACTTTCAGCAGAAGGTGATGCTCTACTGCATGCAAAAGATAATATCAATTTGAGTTATGCGACAGATCAAGAACAACAAACAGCGAATAGTCAGCAAAGCGGCTTTAGTCTTGATAACCGAAATAAGTTTGCTCCAGCTGGTGTCTATAACAATAAAAACCAAGGCAACGGTAATATTGATAAAGTCACAGGCACCCAATTGTCTTCAGGTGGAAAAACTACATTACAAACAGAAACAGGTGATATTAATATATTAGGCAGTTCTGTAGCTGCAACAGGTGATGTCAATATTAATGCTGCTCGTGACGTCAATATTAAGTCTACCCAGAATAGCCAAAGCCAAATTGAAAGTAGCTCCAATAAAGGAATTGGAAGTGCGCAAATTTCAGATACGGAGCAATTCTATGGCTATATGAAAGGTCAGAGCCAGAGCAGTAGTAATGGTATAGAACAACAACGCAGTCAGGTCGGAAGTCTTGAAGGCAATGTGAATATTCATGCAGGGAATAACTACAATCAACAAGTTGCAGATATTATTGCGAAAAAAGATATAAATATCGATGCGAAACAAATAAATGTATTAGAAGATCACAATACTGGTCAATCAAGCAGCTCATCAGATGATTTGAAAATAGGCGTCTTTAAACGTATCAGCTCACCAATTTTAGACTTACTTGGTGCTGGAGATAAAGTTGCTAAGAGTAAAGGCGATGACCGTACACAGGCGTTACAAGGATTAGCTACAGGTGCGCAGGCCTACCAAAGTTATAGCGACATAAAAGGTGGGGCTGTAATTAAAGCGGAAGCAGGCATTGGTTTTAGTACCAGTGAAAATCAGCAAACAAGTAGCTATGCAAGCTCGCAACAAAACAAGATTAATGCAGGTGGCAATGTAAACCTGACCAGTACAGAGGGCAATATTCATTTACAGAATACGCAGGTTAAAGCAGGCGATACAATTCAGTTAGATTCAGCCAAAGACATTCTTTTAGAGTCAGGACAAAGTCAAGAAAAAGCCAAAGGTTCTAATAGTAATGCAGGTTTGAGTGTTGGTTATGGTGCATCAGTTGGTGCTCAAACAGGTGTGTATATCTATGGTGAGGCTGGCTATGGCAAAGGCAGTAACCATACTGATAACAATACACACAATTTGACCACACTTGAGTCAGATAAATTGATTCTGAAAAGTAAAGGTGATACCACGTTAAATGGTGCGCAAGCGAAAGCAGATCGTATTGATGCAGATGTGGGGGGTAAACTGAGTGTCATCAGTACTCAAGATAATATTGATCAAAGCATAGACCAGACTGGTGTAGGTGGGCGAGTACAGGCTTCATTGGGTACCGCATGGCAAGTTTCAGGGAACTATAGCAACAGTGAAGCCAACGGCAAATCGAATAGTGTCAACCAGCAATCAGGCTTATTTGCAGGGGAAGGCGGTTACCATGTTAAGGCGGATAGCGTAGACCTAAAAGGTGGTGCGATTGTTTCTACTGCAAGTAAAGACAAAAATGATCTCACAGCCAATCGTTTAACATTTAGCAATATCGAAAATCAAAGTGCCTACGATGCAACTTCTGTTGCCCTCTCAGGAGGAACAAAAGTTGGACAAAACAATGGAAATGGCCAAGCACCACAACCGACCAGTAATGAAAATTGGCGCAATAGCACTACATTTAGTCCAAGCTTACCTCAGTATGAGTCAGACAAAGACAAGAGTACGACTTATGCCACATTGAGTGCGGGTAATATCACGATTGGTGGTAAACAAACGACAGTTGAAGAACTTGGCATCCACAGTAATATCGCAACAGCAAATCGTAAAGTTGATACCTTGCCAAACTTGCAGGATATATTGGATCAGCAAAAAAATGTAGCAGATGCAACGTCGACGATTGTAGCAGCGACAAGAACCTATAATCAAAATCAACAAAAAGAGGCTGAACAACAAAAAAATGTTGAGAAGCAAAAGGTTATTGATGAAATAAGCAAAAATGAAGTTGCTTTAAATTATTATCAAAGTTTAGATGCCGTACACCAAGAGGAATATTTAAATCAATATTCTCCTGATTACGCTTTAGCAAGCCAGTCAAATAAAGATTGGGGAATGGGTGGGGATAAGAGTCGAGCTGTTAATGCGGTGACAATTGCGATTACTGGTGCATTAGGTGGACAAACTGACCTACAAGTAGTAAGTAATGCGCTTGCGCCATATGCTGCGCAAGTGATTGGCGAAAAGTTTGGGCATGGTGAGGACAAGAACACCACAGCGCAAATGGTCAGTCATGCGATCTTAGGTGCAACGCTAGCCTATGTGAATGGTGGTAACCCAGCAGCAGGAGGAACGGCTGCAGTTGCGAGCGAAGCAGCAGCGAACTACTTTGCAAATCAATATAAAGATGACCCACGCTATCAAAATGAGAAAGGAGAGTTTATTCCGAATCTGTTACCTGAAGATGTGAAAACTCAAATCCGAGATTTGACAGCAGCGATTGGTGCAGTAGCAGGTGGAACGGTAGGGGATTCTGCATTTAATGCACAACTTGCAGGTGTAGTTGGGCAGAATGCGGTAGAGAATAATAGTATTCAAGACATTGCTTTAGCAAGGGCAGAAGGTAAGACATTAGCCCAAAAAGCAGAAGACTTTGTTAATGAACAAAACAAGCAATATAAACAGAAAAATTGTGCAGGGCTAACAGCAACAGCTTGTTCAGCACAAATGTATAAAGAGCGTCAAGAATTTTTAAAAGGTGGAGGGAGTCTAACTTTAGATTTCATTCCTATTATTGGAGATATCAAGGGATTTCATGAAGCACAAGATTTTGGAGACTATTTCTTTGCTAGTGTAGGTTTGATTCCTATAGTTGGAGATGCGGCTAAGTCTTACCATAAAGCACAAAAAGCTTACGATATTGCCGAAAAAGCTGGTGATGTTGCTGGAATGAAAGCAGCAATGAATGATGCAGTAAAAGCATGTACTGGAGGAGCATGTTTTACAGCAGGTACTCTGATTGAAACGAGTGAAGGACTGAAAGCTGTAGAGAAATTTGAGGGTGGTGAGCTAGTTTGGGCAAGGAATGATGTTACTTTAGAATATGGCTATCGTCCTGTGATTGCAACAAAAGTAACAGCAGAGCAAGCGATATTTGAAGTTGTTATCCAAAATAAAACAGGTCAACAAGAAACACTTGAAACAACAGCTGAACACCCGTTCTGGATTAAGAATTTTGGTTGGTTAAAGGCTTCATTACTTCAATCTGGTATGACTTTATTAGATCGGAATAATGACGAGTTAACAATTGTTAGCCAAGTATTGATCCCCAATAAAGTTGAAACTGTTTATAATATCGAAGTTGATGGATTCCATACCTACCATGTAGGTAGGCTTGGTACTTGGGTTCATAATGCGAATTGTTGTGAAATTAAAGTACCAAATAGCCCAGTTAAACCATCTACCCAAACACCATCTACGATTACAAAAATAGATGCTAGATATGTGAATTTGAAATCTGGGCAGAAAGGTGATTGGAATAAAATTGCCAATAAGCCCGAAGCAAACACAATTTATAAGCTTGATAATGGTTATACTTATAAAACAGATGCAAATGGTCGTGTAAATAATGTAGAAGCCAATTTGAAATTGGAAGCTAATGATCGGAATAATTATCAGCAGAAAAATTCAGGTAAAAATAATGGTAGGCTTCCAGGTGATCATGGTGGTCACTTAATTGCTTCTATGTTTAAAGGTCCAGGTGAAGGCATTAATATCGTTCCGATGGATAAGAAGTTTAATGGTGGTGGTGGAGAGTGGGGACAGCTTGAAAAAACATGGCAAGATGCATTGAAACAAAATAAAGAAGTTAAGGTATCAATTCAACCGATTTATTCGGATACTAGCAAACGTCCTACTTCTTTTATAGTTAATCAAAGTATTAATGGTGTTAAACAGAAGTCATTAGAGCTAAAAAATTCAGCAACAGGAAAGTAACTTATGAATGATCAGGCTATCTACCAAAAAATAGGGGAGCTTTTATGGTCAATAATGCCCCAAGAAGCTAAAATAATTTATTTTACTGGGAAGCTTTATTCTACTTATCGAGGATGGGGGGTTGACTTTACTCTAAAAAATGGTATTACAAGCTCATTCGATTTTGGCCAGGAACCTACTGAAATAGAATGGCAAATTCGAGATTTAATGGGCGATTTAATAAATCATGATTTGTTTAAGGATAAATGGAATCATTATAAAATTTCTTTAACTGAACAAGGAAAATTCAATATAGATTTTGCTTATATTCCTGAAAGTGATGATTGGGTAAATTTATATATGAAAGGAGTAAGTGATTTAAAACGAGAAGAATTGGATGAAAATAATATACCATTGGAAGAGTGGGAAAAACGAGTAGAACTGAAAAAACAGAATAAATTATAGAGCGGTTTTTTAAAGCCTTGAGTTTTGTCTCAGGGCTTTTTATTTACGGAAAATAGGTAATGAAAGATCAGGAAATATATCAAAAAATAGGTGAGCTTCTATGGTCAATAATGGCAGAAGAAGCAACTATTATTTTTTGTACAGGTATGATTTATTTAGATCTTAATTCATATAGTTTTAGATGGCTCACTCAAGATGGTAAAAGCAAATCATTTGATTTTGATAAAATGCCAAGTGAAATTGGAGATAAAATAATATCTTTAATGGAAGAGTTAAGGGAGTTAGAAATCTTTACAGAAAAATGGACACATTTTAAAATTTCTTTAACGGAAGAGGGTAAAATTGATTTTACATTTGCATATATACCAAAAGATGATTATTGGCCTGGATTGTATATGAAAGGCGTAAGTGAGTTAAACGAAGATGAGTTGGATACATATAACATTCCATTAGAAGACTGGAAAGAATATGTGAAGTTAAAAGAACAGAATAAGTAAGAAAAGGTTTTTTATAAAAGCCTAGAGTTTTTGTCTCAAGGCTTTTTATTGTGATCACTCGATTTTGCTTCGGGTCAATATAGCCTATGCCATTTTATTTAAGTTTTTGCTCATTCATGCGTTTAATCAAAGCAGTTAATGACATATCAGAAAGCATGCTACCACCATGAGGTGCTGGGAAAATGTAGCCTTTTGATTGTGTATCAGTTTGAATAGATTTTAATAATTCAATGGCTGGTTCTGAGAGTGGAACACAATGTTCTTTCTCTGTATTGGTATTTTTTTAGGGGCTTAGGAAGTTACCATATAATTTAGATATGTTTACTTCCTAAGCCCCTTTTTTAATATTCATTTCGTTTTAATGTCGGTTAAGACACGGTATAGTAGTCTTAATTTCCATCTTATTGTGGTAGTGGGAGTTCGAAAGACAGGCTTTTTATAAATAGGGAATCGAACTTTAAGATGTTTAAATATTTGGGATGAAATGTCGAAACAACTAGAAACAAAGAAAACATGATGTAGTAAAAATAGTAGTAAAAAATTAAATTAATAATCATCTATATTTTTAAATTCAATAACTTATGATTGTAATGTGACTGTCACCGCTTCCGCCAAATATTTAAAAAAGCCCTTGTATTTACAAGGGCTTTTTTATTGCCTGAGTTTTTCTATACTAGAAACATGATCAGTTTCAATATTAAAATTAGAAAATACTTTGTGTTATGGTTTGTTAGACCGTGACAATTGGTCGTTATAAAGTATTAAAAAAGCAGTAAGATATTTATTACGGCTTTTTTATCTGTGTACTTTTACCCCCACATAAAAATTTGGATAGAAGCATACTTGTTGGATGCTTATAAACTCAGATTGGACATTAAACTTGCTGAGCTAGCTGAAGAGCTTTGGAACCTAATTACATAAAATTAAGTGAAATTTTACTAGTCTAGAACCATGGAATTTATTCTGAGAGTTTTCTAAACTTTGTTCTAAGCTGGATTAAAAGAGCGGTGGTTTTCTAATATGCTTTGATTAAAGCTTTTTTTACCGTAAGCCACTATCCGATAAGCCTATATCTTCATCCATATTTTCCACCTGATTTAACTTTGATGAGATCAGAACAAAAAGACTGATTCAGGGAAGTTTTTTTGCAGTTTGACGCAACATTTCGCAGAAGCTGGATAATATTCGCAGATTCTGGACAGACGCTACTCTCCTTTCACAGACATGATAACTGCAAGAGTTAGGTCTGGAGTCAGTGAAATGGCAGGTCAATATATTGACGTAAAAACACAAACAGGGAAGTCATTTGCTGCGTATTTAGCAATTGCCGAAGGTGGAAAAGGTCCAGGAGTCGTACTGTGTCAGGAGATTTTTGGTATTAACGCTGCAATGCGTGCCAAAGCAGATTTTCTGGCAGAAGAGGGATATACAGTCATCGTGCCAGATCTATTCTGGCGTACTGCACCGCGTATTGAACTCGGTTATACCGAACAGGATTTTCAAAAAGCGTTTGAACTTTATCAAAATTACGATGAAGACCTGGGGGTGGAAGATATTCAGGATAGCTTGAACCATTTAAAAACACTTGCAGTTTGTGATGCAGGTGCTGGTTTGGGGGTTGTTGGGTATTGTCTGGGGGGGAAAGTGGCTTATCTGTCCGGTTGCCGTATTCCTGAAGTGGCTTGTGCAGTCGGTTATTACGGTGTGGGAATCGAAAAAGCATTGCATGAGCTTGCAAACGTTAAAGGCCGAATGGTTTTACATATAGCCGAATTGGATAAATTTACCCCGCCAGAAGCACGGCAACAGATTCTGGATGCTGCTGCACAATATAAGAACGTCAATGCTTATGTTTATGAAGGCGTGGATCATGCCTTTGCCCGTCCAAACAGTGAACATTATCACAAGCCATCTGCACGTTTTGCTCATGAGCGAAGTGTTACTGCACTACATCAAACCATTGGGCCTGTTTATGACCTAGTTGCACTCTGGGAAGAGCACATCCGTCATGAATTTGATACGCGTGATGTGCCTGCCACGATGGCGACGATGGTTGCTCAGCCTTATGTCAACCATATTCCAACGCTCACAGGTGGTGTGGGGTATAGCCAGCTTGCACGTTTCTATCAATATCATTTTGTCCATCAGAATCCTCAGGATATGAAGATTACTTCGATCTCACGTACCGTCGGTTCAACACAGGTGGTGGATGAGTTCATTATGAGTTTTACCCATGACAGCGAGATTGACTGGTTGCTGCCAGGGGTTGCTCCAACTGGAAAATATGTCGAAATCCCGATGCTGGGCGTGATTCAGTTCCGTGGTCCAAAGTTGTGTCATGAACATATCTATTGGGATCAGGCTTCTGTTCTGGTGCAGATCGGATTATTGAATCCTGAAGGTTTGCCTGTTGCAGGTGTTGAAACTGCCAAAAAACTGCTGGATGAAGATATGCCATCCAACACTTTAATGCCGTCCTGGTCGAGCAGCGAAGCTAAGCCGATTTAAACGGATCTTCAGGAGCAGAATATGAATATTGAATTAAATCAAAAAATTGCTGTAGTGAGTGGCGGTGCAACTCTGATTGGTCTGGCAGTGGTACAGGCTTTGGTGAATGCAGGTGCAAAAGTCGTCATTCTCGATATTGCTGAGCAGGGGCAGCAGGTCGCTGATGCCATGAAAGGGCAGGCACAATTTATTCAAACCGATTTACGTAATGATGCCGCCATTGCCAGCGCAGTAAAGACCATTCATGAAACATTTGGAAAAGTCGATTACCTGGTCAATCTGGCCTGTACCTATTTAGATGATGGCTTTAAATCCTCACGTGGAGACTGGTTGCAGGCACTGGATGTCAATCTGGTGTCAGCTGTCGAACTGACCCGTGCTTTTTATGAAGATTTAAAAGCTAATCAGGGTGCGATTGTGAATTTCACATCGATCTCTGCCAAAGCTGTTCAAACGGGACGGTGGTTGTATCCCGTTTCAAAAGCGGCGATGCGTCAGCTTACTCAATCAATGGCAATGGATTTTGCACCTGATGGTATTCGCGTTAATTCCGTATCACCAGGCTGGACATGGTCACGTGTCATTGCAGAAGTCAGTGGCAATAACCGAGCCAAAGCAGATGCCGTGGCAGCTGATTATCACTTACTGGGTCGTTTGGGCAATCCAGAAGAAGTTGCAAATGTTGTTCTGTTTTTACTCTCGCCAGCCGCAAGTTTTGTGACAGGTGCTGATTATGCCGTCGATGGCGGTTACTCCGTCATGGGACCAGAAGGGAATCAACCTGCTATTCCACGCTTAGCAGATGAAGCGTGATAGCAAATCAATATTTAAACCTTAAAGAATTTAAAAAAATATGGGAGAACCATGATGCGTCGTATAGCAATTGTTGGAGCGGGTCAGTCTGGATTACAGCTCGGTTTGAGCCTGCTGGACACAGGTTATGATGTCACAATTCTGACTAACCGTACCGCAGATGAAATCCGTCAGGGTAAGGTCATGTCAAGCCAGTGTATGTTTCATACTGCCTTGCAGACTGAGCGTGATGTTGGACTCAACTTTTGGGAAGAGCAATGTCCTGCTGTGGAAGGTATTGGTTTTACACTGGTCAGCCCTGAAACTGGAGAGCCTGCATTTTCGTGGAGCGCACGACTGGAGCGCTATGCTCAATCGGTCGATCAGCGGGTAAAAATGCCTTACTGGATTGAAGAGTTTGAACGCCGTGGTGGCAAACTGATCATTCAGGATGTCGGGATTGATGAACTGGAACAACTGACTGCCGAATATGAACTGGTGCTGTTGGCAGCAGGTAAGGGTGAAGTGGTGAAACAGTTTGTGCGCGACGATGAACGCAGCACATTCGATAAACCGCAGCGTGCGCTTGCTTTGACTTATGTCACAGGCATGAAACCGATGTCGCCGTATTCGCGGGTTGCCTTTAATGTGATTCCAGGGGTGGGGGAATACTTTTGTTTCCCTGCATTAACCGTGACAGGCCCTTGTGAAATTATGGTATTTGAAGGTATCCCAGGTGGTCCAATGGACTGTTGGCAAGATGCAAAAACACCTGAACAGCATCTGCAGGTGAGTAAAGACATTCTCAACAAATATCTGCCTTGGGAAGCTGCGCGTTGTGAAAATATCGAGCTGACTGATGCCGGAGGATATCTAGCAGGACGCTTCCCACCAAGTGTACGCAAGCCTGTGTTGACTTTACCATCGGGTCGTCAGGTGTTTGGTATGGCGGATGCACTGGTCGTGAATGATCCGATCACGGGTCAAGGTTCAAACAATGCAGCCAAGTGCAGCAAAATTTACTTTGATGCCATTTTAGCGCAGGACTCTCAGGCATTTACCCCTGAGTGGATGCAGCAAACCTTTGAACGTTACTGGTCTTATGCTGAAAAAGTTGTGGCTTGGACGAACAGTTTACTGGTTCCACCGCAGCCGCAGATGATTGAAGTATTAGCTGCAGCAAGTCAAAACCATGCAATTGCCTCAACGATTGCCAATAACTTTGACGATCCACGCAACTTCTCTCCGTGGTGGTTTGAACCAGAGCAGACTCAGCGTTTTATCGAATCTAAAAGCTGTCAGAAAGTGGCTTAAACACAAGGAAAGTAAAGGGTGAATGTCATGAATATCAATACATCGCATGAGCTCGGTTTAAAACCGATTGATATAGAAAATCCAAGAGAAATCCGTAATTTACTTGGGCAGTTTGCAACAGGCGTGACTGTGATCACTACACGTGGTCGTGATGGACGGAAAATTGGAATGACAGCCAATTCATTTTCATCATTGTCGCTTGAACCGCCACTGATTTTGTGGAGTTTGTCGAAAACTGCACCAAGTTTGCCAGATTTTACCGAGGCTGAATATTTCGCCATTCACATGCTGGCTCAGGAGCATCATTCACTTTCTGGACATTTCGCACGTGGTTCAGAGGATAAATTCGCTAGTATTGCACATCGTGAATGCGAGCGTGGTCTGCCTTTACTTGAAGATGTACTCGCGACTCTGATTTGTAAAAACATCAACCAGTATGAAGGTGGTGATCATCTGATTTTTATTGGTGAGATTGAGCATTATCAACAACGCGCTGGTGAGCCACTGGTTTTTCATGCGGGTAAATATCGTATCGCGGCTGAACATCCAGAGCTTAGTCTTTAATCATTCACAATACCTTTAACGAGAGACATCACGATGAGTTATGGTCGTGATTTTCTTGAGGATACAAGATGAAAAATAATGTCATAAAAAGAGGTTTTCTGGCTGGAACAGTAGTCCTGACTTCCATTGCAGTACATGCTTACGATCTGCCAACTGTCAATCTGGGCATGACCAGTTTTATGGATGGAGGATTACCTGCTGGACCAGGCTGGTATTCACAAACGTATTTCCAAAATTATGATTCAAATAAATTTATGGACAATGAAGGGGATAAGCTCCCTTTACCTAAAACTGATTTGAACTATCAGGTATTGGTACAGCAAATCAGTTATATGTCCAATGTCCGTGTGGGTGAGCATGCGGCACTGGGGCTGAATTTTCTGGTTCCATTTGTAAGTAAAATGGATATGGATGATGGCTTAAATAATGCAGCGATCAAAGCACAGAGTGGCTTTGGTGATCTGATGATTGGTCCATTTATCCAGTTTGATCCAGTTATGGGAACTGATGGTCCAAAATTTGTACAGCGTGTTGAATTCCAGGTCAACTTGCCAACAGGTCGCTATGATCGCGACAAAAATATCAATCCAGGAAACAACGCCGTGTCACTGGATCCATACTGGGCAGCCACGTACTGGTTTAATCCGAAATGGACAGCATCGACCCGCATTCATTATTTATATAACTTTAAAAATGATGACCCTAACTATACCTATGGCGTTGCGGATGACATTCAGGCAGGGCAGGCGATTCATGCCAACTTTGCAACTGATTATGCAGTGACGCCTCAACTGCGCTTAGGCGTAAATGGCTACTGGCTCAAGCAAGTGACTGATAATGAAGTCAATGGTGAGAAAGTTAAAGATGCACGTGAGCAAATCTGGGCGATTGGACCTGGTGGCATGTACAGTTTTTCAAAAAATGACCATGTAGTTGCCAATGCTTATTTTGAACAGGATGCTAAAAATCGACCTGAAGGCACACGTTTACAGGTACGTTATATCCATCATTTCTGATTAATTGCTTCCAACCATGTTTGATAATGACTTTCTTTTGCCTATTTAGAGTTATTCTGAATAGGTTTTTTATTATTGTCTTAAAATTGAACAAGCTTTTGATAGAAATAAGCGCAATATCTTGATCATGTTTCAGTAATGAAGAGATCTAAAATCTGGACAACATAATTTAAAACGGGGGCTATAGAGAATATGCTTAAGATAAGACCATTCTTCTAATCAAAAAGAATCCCTCACATATAACTTAGTTTTATGTCTTGAAATATTTTAGCCCGATTATGAATATGCTTTTAAGCCAATATCTTGATGTTCTATAGACGTACGGCGAGTACAGGATGGTAATTCACCATAGCGGCGTTTATATTCCTGAGAAAAACGTCCCAGATGTGTAAAGCCCCATTTGAATGCGACATCCGTAACTGAAATATGCTCGTTACGTAACAATTCAATATGAGCCTGTTCAAAACGTAGCTCTCTTAAGTATGACATTGGCGTAGTATTCAAAAAGCTTTTAAATCCTGCAAACAGGGTGCGTACACTGACGCCAGCATGTTCGGCCAATTGTTCAATGGTGAGCGACGCATGCAGATTTTCGCGCATAAATGCTTCGGTACGTTTGATGAAATAAGGTGAAATAGCCTGTTCTTTGGTTTGTTCAATACGTTGTAATAACGTATTTTGCTGACCATAAATCAGTGCGTTGAACAGACTGGATTCAAACTGTTTAAAAGCCATTGGGTGATGTAATGGATGTCGTTCGCAAGCTAAAGCATCGGTCAGGGTACGCATAAGCTGTAAAAAGTAACCACCACCTTGTGTCGAAAAATCAAGTTTTGGTTCAAATAACGGTAAGTGATGGGGAACATCTGGAAGATGCTGACGACAATGCTGGAGTAAATCCTCTTTATCTATTTTTAGAATGAGTTGCGGAGAGTTTGCATGCCAGCGCATTTTAAACGACTGATCTGGGGAAATGAGCGATGCAACTTGTGTATAAGAAATAAATTTTTGCTGATTAATTTCAATTTCAGCATAGCCCTGCGTTGGAATTTGAATCAGATAAAAATTATCCAGATGATCAGGTTCAATATAAACATCAGCGCCGTATTCAAGACGACTGATGGATAAACGCCCAGCCGTCAGATGGTGCATGGACGAGTAAAAATCGTTACGTTGCTGCACGATTTTTAACAGGTGTGGTTTAAAGATTTGTCCCACACTTTTGCAGGTTTCACCCAGATCCTGATGCTGGAACACTAAGTTTTGTGATGAAAAAATGGAACATTGCTGTAGATGACGTCCATTTAATTCAATAGTGGGATTGACCTGACTCATTCATATTCCTTTTGGCTGGCTCACTGAAAATATCGCAACTGTGTCAACCAGATTGAAATACTGTCAGTAATACTTAAACATTTAAGTGGCTCGCAATAACATAAAGAATTAAGCAAAAAATAGACCAGTTAAAATACTTTTAATACTATTTTTAAGCCTGTCAGGACATGATCAATCAAATTAAAAATGAGAAGTTTTTATTTCAAATTAAAGAGAAAAACATGATCATACCTTGAGCTCTTTATATGACCTTATTCCTTAAGATCAGTCTTTAATATATAGCAAATCTGACTAAAATGATCAATTAATTTCAGCTATATGGTATTTTTTAAGTAATTGAAATTTATTGCATTATTTATATTAAATTGTAATTTTTTTATACAGAAAAAACAGATTGAATCAATTATATAAAATATGTTGAAAGACATACTGAGTTTCAGAAAAATGAGCGGGTGTCGTTTTTATCAGTTATGTTTATTTATGCATATATGACTTAAATAGCGAATGTATCAGCGCAGGGTGACAGTCAATGTCATATCTTAGAATATGACATTGAGCCAGTAAGGGGGATTAAGTTTTTGCTGTGTTACTTTGTAAGAATTTTTCACTGTAAATGTGACAGTCTTCAATCGCTTGTTCATCCAGCCATGTTTTGACTGCTTCAATCATGGGCGGTGGACCACATAAGTACATATCAAAGCTTTGTTCAGTCAGTTGATTTTTGTCTAAATGTTCATGAATGAAGCCTGATTTGCCTTGCCATTGTTCCGATGCCTTGGAAATAATCGGATGATAACTGAAGTCTTTAATCCGTTCGGCATAGGCAGTTAAGCGGTTCTGTTCACATAAATCAGCTTCTGTATTTACACCATAATACAAGCGAACCGGCGGCTGACATGGTTGTTCTGCAATATTATCCAGCATACCTAAAAATGCGGATAACCCAGTACCACCTGCAATAAATACCAAAGGACGTTCCGCTTCACGAAGATAAAAACTGCCTAAAGGTGCTTCCATCATCAAAGTTTGCCCAATCTGACAATGTTCTCTCAAATAATTGCTCATCACACCATTCGGGAGGAGGCGAATTAAAAACTGAAGCTGATTGCTGGCATTTGGACGATTGGCAAATGAATAAGAACGCCAGTCATCTGTCTCTGGAATCTGTAAACGCGCATACTGACCTGGTAAAAAGTCCAGTTGTCTGGCGTGACTACGGGCATCTAAATATAGAATAGCAGTAGTTTCTGAAACGAGTTCTACACCCGTCACAATGGTCGCAATTTTTAAAGTCTCACCAGTATTACAAATGGTAGAGCTGTGATCAAAATAAAAAGCGGCATTGGATTTGACACGGGTCTGACACGCCAGCATTTTGCGCTCGGACAGATCACGTTCACTTAATGCATCTTCATCCACGTATTCCTGTTCATAAACACCCGTTTCACATTTCCCCTGACAGGTTCCACAAACGCCTTCACGACAGTCTAAAGGTAGATTAATGCCCTGACGAACTGCTGCATCAAGTAACAATTCGTCTTGCTGGACAGAAATAAAAAAAGTTTTGCCATCAGCAAAGTTGAGTGCAACAGAATGATCCATATTGACTCCCCTTAAACGTGATAGAAATCAAGAACGGAATCAATCCTGTCATTCAACAGTACACTGTGCTGACGGCGGATACGGAAACTGTCTTCTGTTGGACGTAATAAATAGGTTGCGCGTCCATAAAAACAACCTTCCAGTCCCTGACGGTTATACAGCGTTCGCCAGCTGACTCTGGCTTCAACCAAACCATCATCCAGTGTTTTTACCTGCACATTATGAATATTGTGTTGTGTACGTGGCAAAGGAGTTGCTGAAGCTGCTTTACCGGTACGGATACGGAATACACGGTCTTCAAGACCAGAACGGTCCTCATAATAAACGTAAGATAAACCCTGATCTGGATCCTGAACATAATTGTGATCATCAATCCATTGTGGGATGTGGTATACACTGTCCTCATCGTATAGGTTGATGTAAGCATCCCAATCGTAGTTATCGCATAGTTCAGCTTTTTTATAGAGGAACTGTGAAACTGCAAAATGAAGTTCAAGAGACATAATTACACCTCATCCGTAACAGATTGATTGTCAAAAGTAACATCGTGCATTTTGAGCATTTTCTTATTCAACCCATCTAAAATAAGACGTTGCCATTGTCCATGCTGATTGACATACAGTCCTTCATGAGTAAATTCACGACCTGTAATGACGGGCTGAATACCCAGATCCTGCGAGTTTTGTGTTGGACCATATGTCCATTGATGATAGCCACGGGAGATATCACTCCAGCGCTCCAGACGTCCCTGAAAGCCTTTTTGCTGCTCACGGAATTCAACCAGATCGTCAGGTGTGCCTAAACCAGACACATTGAAAAAGTCTTCAAACTGGCGAATACGGTTACGACGTGCTTCTCTTGACTCACCTTTAACACCAATACACTGACTGATGACTTCAGTTTTATTCCAAGCGACTGGGCGAATAATCCGTAGTTGCGAGCTGATCTGATCCATAAAGAACAGGCTTGGGTATAAATTTAAGTTGCGTAAGCGGTGCATTGCCCATTCAGCACGTTTCTCACCAAACCTTTCCACTAGGTAAGGCATAACCACATCATAGCCTGGACGCACGGTTGGATTTGGCATATCGCTGAACAATACGCTATGACCATTTTTAAAGCTGAACCAGCCATCATCGGTTTCGGCATCGCCTGCACCGAGTTTACTGTAATCCAGTGTATCAAGTTCATCGCCCTTGGCAGCATTCACTTGCTGACGGTGCTGTACTGTCGATACATAGTTATAATGCACTGTGCTGACGTGGTAGCCATCCAGACCATTTTCATTTTGCAGTTTCCAGTTACCTGCAAAGGTGTACGCAGATTTACCTTGTAAAACCTCAAGTTCACCTGTCGGAGACTGATCGACCATCAGATCCAGAAATACTTTGGCATCACCTAAAAAGTCTTCAAGTAAATCTGTAGCCTGAGTATCCAGACTAACAAATACAAATCCACGATAGCTGCTGATTCGGGCTTGTTTTAAGCCACGGCTTGATTTGTCAAAATCTTCACAGTATTCACCAGGGGCTTTAACTTTGACTAAACGACCATCAGATTTATAGCACCATGCATGGAATGGGCAGGTAAATACCGACTGATTGCCTTTGGCAACACGTGTCAGTGTTGCACCACGATGTTCACAGGCATTGACCATTGCATGTAATTCACCTTTAGCATCACGGCTCACAATGATAGGTTGACGACCGATCTGTACGGTGACGAAGTCATGAGGATCTGGAATTTCACTTTCATGACAGGCATAAATCCAGACTTTTTCAAAAATGAGTTCCATTTCGAGTTCGAATAATTCTGGCTCGGTAAACATATCGCGAGCAATTCGATAGACTCCATCATTTGGGCGGAAATCGAGACAACCCTGTACAAAATTTTGCCATTCGGCGAGGTTACGTGCAGTCATGGGATCTTCCTCTATCCAATCAGTGCTTTTATCTGATTGAACCGCGAATCTGAGAAGGGCTCTATCCAGATTTTCCGTGTCTTTATCCACTTTATGCAGTTTGTTACAGCCAAGTTGTAAAATAAGGGGCTTATATTTTTTGAGTTTTTTGATTTAAATTTAATATAATTCAATTGTTTATGGTTTTTTAGGGTTAAGCGTAATCCTGAATAAGTGCTGTTATAACCTGTGTGAGTAAATTGCCAGATTCTCTAATTTGAATTGTTTTAATCTGGATATATATTGAGAAATTAAGTGATTGAGGAACTTCAGAATAAGTAATTAGGACTGTGCCGCTTGTACTGTTAAACCACTCCAGCGTTTAAACGCACGTCGAAAATTGGTGGCATCGTTAATTTGTAAATGCTGAGAAATCTGTTCCGTTTTAAAACCATGCACACGATATAAAATGATGGCGGTATGCAAACGGCTTTGATCGAGCTGAGCCTGGAAATGGGTCTGATGCTTTTTCAGTTTGCGCTTTAAGGTGGCTGAACTCATCTGAAAATAGTCGGCGGTTTGTTCGAGCTGAATATTATTCTGGATATTCTGCATTAAGTATTGATGCAGACTGAGCAAAAAACTCTGCTGGATATTCTGGGCTGTCATTTCTTTCAGCGCGTGTTGATAACTGATTGCAGCTAAGGTAGAAGAAGCATTGGGAAGTTTTTCATGGATGATGTCACGGGGAAGGCTCATCATATTGATCGGGCGATTAAACTCTAATGTACTGCCTAAATGCGTCCAGTATTGTTCAATATAATCCGGTTCAGAAAAGTTAAATTCAAATTTCCACGCTAACCTGGCCTGGTACAGTTGACGGCTAAACGCCTGTATTGCACTCATTGCGCTTTCGATTGAAAAGCGATTTTCAAATTTATTTTCATCTAACCAGTAAATATGAACATAGTCTTGGCTATACATGATTCGGGGGCATAGCCACGGCGAAACGGATGCGGAAAATGTTAAATAACGGCTGAGTGCTTCATCAAAGGTCGATGCATAAAGCATGGACTTAATCGCATCATTAAAGGGTGTAGTTAAGCTACGCTGACCGAATAAAAAACTGATGTCCTGATTGCGGAAATGCAGTTCCGCATTTTTTAAAACCTGCTGTAACTGTTGCTGATTGATCAGCTTTTGTCCTGAAAATATATCTTCCAGGAAAATACCACTACCGCTGAGTAGAATATGATGATCGACTTCATGGCTGGCTGCTAAATCAATTAAAATAGATAATTGATGATGTGCAGGAATGTAGCTGTAGTCGCATTCGAAGTTCATACCATCGCTCGCTTAGGTGAATAGTATTGTTTCTTCTGGATCAATTGCTGATTTAAGGTACTTAACAATTGCTGAACAGACTGATATTGCTCGACTGAACAACAGGTTGTGATCGCTTTTAAGGGAATCTGTACCGATAAATCCCGCTGATAATAAGCACTGACCATCAGCATGCGCTCAAGCTGTGTAGCAATTTTTTCAGCTTGCTGAAGGCTGGTCTCCGGTAAAAGCATAATGAAACGATCCCCAGCGAAGCGACAGAGCAGATCATGTGGGCGTAAGTTCAGACTGATCAATTGTGAAACGTGCTGTAAAATAGATGTGCCTTCCTCAAATCCATATGTTTGATTAATCTGATTAAAATTATGCATATCCAGCAGTACAACTGACATATCGCCTGGTTCATGCAGATTTTGTTCGATTGCCACTTTGAGCTGGGTTTTAAAATAATGTGCATCTGCCAAAGGAGTGAGTGCATCGAATAAACGGTGATCCCGATAGATGCGTTCCCGTTTTTGCATGTGTCTGGAAATTGCCAGTTCTTCCTGATGCCAGAAATAAATCCCAAGGGTAAACAGACACAGTCCAATTGGAAAAGGAATGGACTCAAGCCATGCATCCCACATGATTTCTTTGGGCATGCGAATAAATTCATCTAAACTGTCCATCCACATATGGAAAAAAATAAAACAGAGTCCATAAAAGATATAATTAGTTACACGACCCAAAGGACGGCTTTTAATAATAAAGAAAATCCAGATGCCAATAAAAACAGTTGCCCCTCCTTCACCTAAAATATCGACCCAGTTCCATTCTGCGAATGATTTGACCTGACCAAGCAGGATAAATAGCCATAGCGATAAGCTACAGGCAATCGCCATACAACATAGAGGCCAGCGGTAGTAAGCAAAGTATTTAGGCATAGCATTTGGGAAATGATTTATTTTCGCCCAAGCTAAACAGATTCAGATGACAGTTTCATGGCAAGGGCTGGAGTCAAAACAGATCAGACTATTTTTAATTCTGGTCGAGAGAAATACTGAAAAACCCTGCCTTTACGGTAAATATGCAGCATTCAGTCAGCTCAAATTTTTCTCTGTACAGATCAAATCAGCTCATTTATTCAGAAGAAAGCCTCTAAAACCTGCAAATTGAAGGGTTTAAATTTTGACTGTCACATCATGTTCACATTCAGTTTTTATTGTGCCTCCAAACCATGCCACTTTGGCTTGAGGGGATACACAAAATGAAAAATGCGAATAACCGTTCAGTGAGAAATAAACGTGCGGCTTTCCAGCTCAGCACATTGGTCCTGTCAATGCTCAGCATGACTCAACTGTATGCCGACGATAACGCGGTGGAATATGTACAGGTCATTGGTCAAGCTGCAAGTATGGATAAAGCACTCAAAGAACAGAAACGTGCTGACCAGATCAGCAGTGTGGTTCATGCTGATGGCATTGGACAGTTACCTGATGACAATGCAGCAGAAGCTCTGCAACGGATACCAGGGGTTTCTACAGAGCGTGATCAGGGTGAAGGACGTTTTGTTTCAGTTCGTGGTTTAGGGGCAGACCTGAATGCAGTGACCATCAATGGTACTTTGGTTCCTGCGCCTGAAAGTGACCGCCGTGGCGTGGCACTGGATGTTTTACCTTCAGAGCTGGTGCAGTCTTTGGCTGTGGTGAAAACGCTGACACCAGATATGGATGCCAACTCATTAGGTGGCACGGTTCAGGTTGAAAGTTTATCGGCCTTTGACCATGACGGTTTGTTTTACACGGGTACGGTTGAAGGTGGTTATGATGAAAAACGGGAAAAATATAGCCCGAAAGCATCTGGTGCCATCAGTAACCGTTTCAGTATCGGTGAGGGAAAAGATAATCTTGGGGTCGCACTGGCGCTCAGTTATCAAAACCGAAAATTCGGCTCAGATAATGTCGAGACAGGTGGTGCCTGGGATGGTGATGAACTTGAAGAAACTGCAATGCGTCAGTATGACATTGAGCGTGAACGTATCGGTGCGGGTTTAAACTTTGACTACCGCCCGAATGATACCGGCGAATACTATTTAAGAACATTATACAGCCGTTTTAAAGATACAGAATCGCGTCAGGAAGTGTCTGCTGAATTTGCCGATCCACAACTTGCAGGGCAACAGGGTGATGCCGAAGCCGCTCGTGCTTTAAAAAGCCGTGTCGAAACGCAGGAAATACAGTCTTTTGTTCTAGGCGGCAAACAGGGTTTCGGCACCTGGACGGTAGAAGGTCAGCTTGGTTATAGCGAAGCATCGGAAGAAAATCCTGGTGGTATTTCTGGAGCAAAATATAAAGGTGAATTCAGCAATGTCGGTTTTAACAATACCCAAAAACCTGTTATTACCGCGGATCGGGATTTCTATGATGCTACCAACTATGAGCTGGATTCGGTGTCGTGGGAAAAGTCTAAAACCACCGATAAAGAATACAACGGTAAATTAGACTTTTTAAAAGACTATATGCTGGGAAATTATGCTGCTGCATTGAAGTTTGGTGGCAAGATCAGTCAGCGTGAAAAAACCAGTAATACTGATGAGTGGGAGTATGAAGATCTAAGTACATCCAGTTCAGGCTTTAATCACAACAGTCATTATGAACTGGGGCAGTTTGGTCCCACGATCAATGAAAATGCCATCAAAGACAAAATCAGCGGATTAAATCCAAACGACTATGTTGTTGCAGACGGCTCAATCATTAACGATTTTAAGTCAAATGAAGACATTCAGGCAGCTTATGTCATGAATACGGTTGATTTTGATCAACTGCGCGTAATTGCGGGTTTGCGTTATGAAAACACCAGTTTTGAAGCACGTGGGTTTGAGTTTAATGATGATGTGATTACCGCAACCAAATATGAAAATGACTATGATCATTGGTTGCCAAGCTTACATTTACGCTATCAGCTGGCAGATAACGCCTATCTTCGTGCGGCATGGACAAACAGTGTCGTGCGACCAAATTTCGCACAAAGTGCGCCAGGTGTTTATATAGATGGTGATGAAGCTGAGTTTGGTAATCCAATGCTGAAACCACTTGAGTCCTCCAATTTTGACTTAGGGGTAGAAAAGTATTTTGGCAAAGCCAGTATGGTGAGCTTCTATGCATTTTATAAAGATATTGATCACTTTATTTACAGTACCAATATTGCAGGCACGGGGCAGTGGGCTGACTTTGATGAAGCAATTACCTATAAAAATGGTAATCAAGCCAAACTGTATGGAATGGAGTTTGCTTACTCGCAAAAGTTTGAGCATTTAAGCGCACCATGGAATGGTCTTCTGTTAGGTTTCAATACGACATTCAGTAAGTCAGAAGCAGATATTGATTCAATGAAAGATGGTGAGTTGTTGAGCCGTCGCATTCATATGCCAAATCAATCAGATATTGTGGGCAATGCCATGATTGGCTGGGAAAATGAACGCTTTGGTGTCCGTCTTTCAGCAAACTATAAATCAAATTATTTATATGAACTGGGTGACATTGATACACCTGAAAAAGACATCTATACCGATGATCAGGTATTCCTCGATTTGAGTAGCCATGTGAATTTATCGAAAAACTTACAGCTCAAGTTTGATGTGCAAAATATCACGGATGAACGCTATTACAACTATGCGGGTTCTAAAGCTCATAACTCGCAATACGAAGAGTATGGTCCAGCCTACAAACTGGCACTGACTTATACCCACTTTTAAACCGAATTAAATTTTAGTACTCAGGTTTTCTCTCCAGCAGAAAGCCTTGAGGTTTTTTGCCAGATTTTGAGTATCTCTATGAATGTTTCATTGTTTAAACTGTCTATTTTAAGCAGTTGTTTGCTGCTGTTGGCTGCATGTTGTCAACACAATATGTCTCAAGCTACACAGAGCAGTCATCCGCTCACATCCGCGGAAGTGCAGATTGACCTGCCGAGCGAACCTAAACTGCAATTACGTGAATTCGACACGGATGGGGCGAAAACTGAGGATGTGCAATGGTTGAACTTGAGTGCATGGCCAGAAGTTTCAGTTTTACTGAGTAGTAAGAACAAAGGACTACAGTTTTTAGATAGTGAACAGAATGTACTCCATCAGATTCAGGGTCAGTTCGGACGCTTTGATTATCGGATCGGTTCGGAGCATTTATTGATTGCTGCATCGGATTTGCAACAACAGCAAATTCAACTGATGAGCATGAATTTAAAAAATAAAGCATGGGATAAACCAGGCTTCATCCCAAAACGCTCATTTAAGTCTGAAGATGTCTGTCTGTATACCGATGCTCAGGGGCTGAGTTTTGCTTTTCTGGTGGGTGAAGAAGGCATTGGAGAACAGTGGCTTGTGGCAAAGCAGGAAAAAGTTCTGGCTCAACCACAGTTGGTACGCCGTCTCAGTTTTCCACCTGCCAGTACTGTGTGCAAAGTGAATGATGCCACTGCGGAACTGTTCATTAATGAAGAGAATACAGGCGTCTGGGCATATCCAGCGCATTCTGAAGCAGACATGGTGCGTCAAGCCGTGGATCTCGTGCAACCCTTCGGTTCGATTCAGGGTTCACCGTCTGCAATTGCAATCACAGATAATCAGATCGCAGTACTGGATGCAGAAAAACCTTTGCTTTACCGTTATCAAAAGCAAGATCAGCACTGGAAAGCCTTAGCACCTTTGCAACTGGATCATTTAAAAAAAGCAGAGACGCTCAGTATCCGAGGTAATTTTGGCAATAAATCCTTGCTGATTTTAGATGATAAAACTGTAAAAGTGACAGAGGCAGAGTGGGAAACACAGGCAAATACGAAGTCTAAAAATATCATCACCATTCCTGCGGAAGTGCAGACAGAAGGTGTGCCAAGTACAGGTGATGCAGCTGATGATCCTGCGATCTGGCATAACGCAGCACAGCCGAGTCAATCACGCATTTTAGCCACAGATAAACAAGGTGGCTTACAGGTGAGTGATTTAGAGGGTAAAACTGTTCAGTATTTGCCAGTAGGGCGCTTGAATAATGTTGATGTACGCCACGGTTTTAAATGGGGCAATCAAACCGTCGATCTGGCGGTGGCATCGAACCGAGATCATAACAGCTTGCATGTCTTTGCGATTCAACCGAAAACGGGCAAGGTGTCTGTGCTTGGCGAGCTTCCAACCACTTTGGAAGATATCTATGGCATTTGCATGTACCGCGATGCTCAGGGTGAAATCTATGCGATTCCAAACGATAAAAACGGGACTTTCATTCAGTACCATATTACGGCAACACAACAAAAATTAAGCGCTGAAGAAGTGCAACGCTTTTCAGTGAAAACCCAACCGGAAGGCTGTGTTGTAGATGATGCTACAGGACGCATTTTCTTGGGTGAAGAAGATGTCGCGGTGTGGGTAAAAGATCTCAATCCAAAAACTCAGCTTCCTATGCAGCAGGTGATTGGCGTCGGAGACGTGATGCATGATGACATTGAAGGCATGGGGCTTTACCACGGCAAAAAGCAAAGTTATCTGGTGGTTTCAAGCCAGGGCAATGACAGCTTTGTGGTGATGGATGTTGATGCGCCTTATACAGTTCGCGGTGTATTTCGTATCGGGATTAATACTGACAAAGGCATTGACGCTGTGTCTGAAACAGATGGGCTGGATGTAAGTTCACAGAACTTTGGCGGCAAATGGAAGCAAGGCATGTTGGTGGTACAGGATGGACGTAAACGGATGCCTGAAACCAATCAGAACTTCAAATATGTGCCGTGGGACAAAATCGCTCAAGCCCTGAACCTGGACTGAATAACGCTTCAGTACCTGGGTGAGTACATGGGCTGTTAAAGAATCTCAGCCCATTTTAAAAATATATGTGCTGCACAATGCAGTAAAAAATTGGAGTGCGTTATGCAAGCAACAATGGATCAAATGTCAGTCTGGATGCTGATCAGCCATGCCAGTGTATTGGTTAAAGTGGTGATGTTGATTTTGGTTTTATCCTCAGTTGTAAGCTAGTATCTGATCGTGCGTCACGGCATGTTACTTCGTGGACAGGAACAGCTTTGGAACCGCTTTTTGAAAAATTTTAGACAGCAAAAAGATCTTAATCTTTTACATCAGGACTATCAGCAGCCTGAACAGCAAAAAGGTGTTGTCAGCATTTTTCATCATGGTCTGGATGAGTACAACCAATTGATCAAAGATGAACAACTCACCACAAGTGACGTGATTGATGGGGTAGAACGACGCTTACTCAGCAGCATCAGTGAAGAAGAAGAAAAGCTTCAGCAGAATCTGACCTTTCTTGCAACAGTGGGTTCAGTCAGTCCTTATATTGGTCTGTTTGGAACAGTCTGGGGCATTATGAATGCTTTCATTGGACTGTCTGGTGTTGAACAGGCAACTTTAAATACAGTTGCACCAGGGATTGCAGAAGCGCTGATTGCAACAGCCATTGGTTTATTTGCCGCTATTCCTGCGGTGGTGGCGTATAACCGTTTTTCGGCACGTGCTGACAAGCTTTCCAGTCGTTATTACGGTTTTGCCAACGAGTTGCAGACACGTATTTATCGTTTGTTGGGGCACACTGAGCGCACTTCGCGTTAAGGAGCAAAAGCCATGATTAAGCGTCCTCAAAAATTAAAACTCAATGCCGAAATGAATGTCGTTCCTTATATAGATGTCATGTTGGTGCTGTTAGTGATTTTTATGGTGACTGCACCAATGCTGACACAAGGTATTCAGATTGACTTACCTAAAGTTGACGCCAGTGTCATGCCTGCGTCACAACAGCAGCGTATCGTGACATTGTCGATCCAGGCCAATGGTCAGTATTACTGGAATATTGGTACAGAAGTGAACACCGAGAAAGTCACAGATCAAGCCATTGATTTAGCCAGTATGCAACAAAAGCTGATTCCAATGATTCAAAAAGATAAAAGCCTGCAGTTTTATATACGCGCTGATCAGGATGCCGATTATCAACTGGTTGCTCAGGCGATTGCATCCTTGCAAAAAAGTGGTGTAACGAACCTAGGGCTGGTGACAGAGGAACCACAATCATGATGGCAACCATCTCCAGAATCAGGTTCCTCGATCAAGGTCTGGCACTTTCGGTCACGGCTGGATTGCATATTGCGTTAATTGCATGGTTATGTACGGTTGAGATGCATGAAACATTGGCGGAACCCAAGCCGAAAACCATTCAATTGCAATTTGTGCAAATACCACCTCCTGCCAAACAACTACCTGAACCTGAAAAGCCTGAACCGATAGTCGAAGAAAAAGTTGTAAATAAGCCTGTCCCCAAAAAACAGAAAGAAATACCTGCCGAAGCCCAGCAGAAAACCCAAAAAAAATTTGTAGAGTCGCAGAGCAACAAAAGTGTCACTTCAGCCACAAAGACAGCCAAAAAACAATCACAGCAAGTTGTGACGGAAGAGCAAAGTACAACGACGGAAACAAAGAAAGTTGTTGAAAGTCAGGCAAAGACAGAAACGATCACTCAGACGAAAACCCAGAAAACAGTAGAACCTAAAGTACAAACTCAATCTGAATCATTTGATGTTAAAAATTATCAACCTGTTTCAAAAATTGCGCCTGCATATCCTGAATCGGCACTGGATCGCAAGCTGGAGGGGGATTGTACAGTGGTGTACAGTGTGAATGAAAAAGGGCGGGTAGAAAATCCAAAGGCGCAAGGTGACTGCCATCCGATGTTTGTACGACCTTCGATTCAGGCTGCGCTCGCTTTTAAATATCAGCCTCGTTTAGTCGATGGTAAACCGACCAGCGTATCGAATGTTAAAAATACCTTCCAGTACCGTATTGAGAGTTAGTTCTATTGAATGAATATTTAGGGGTGTTGATATTTTAAGTATAGAATTTACCCGTGAAAATGAGTCAAATAAAAATGTTGCTAATGCAACAGCCCCCTTTATAACTATATTTTAGCTTATCATATCTAGTAGCAATTCCTCTGAATTGCTTCAACCCACAAAATGCATTTTTAACTAAGTGTCTGATTTTTTATAAATGCCAAACTATATGTTTATTATGTGATTTTTTGGAATATTAGCTTTTGTTTCTAAAACAGGTGGGGTGAAACAAGAACTAAAGTTTGGATACGGGGCAAACGTCTGTCAGGTTATTCCGTCCAAAAATTATCATCCCCTTTAGGCCCAAAATAATTCTTTATCATCTCTTTTGTACTATACCCAAGGTAACACAAAAATAACCTCTTGCCCAAAATGACGCCCCCAAATTTCATTTCTTAAAATCTAAAAAACGCTCAAACAATTTCTGTATATTTATCCTTATATTTATCGTCTGTAGATATAGTCTTTTAGAAGACTTCATGTCCCATATGCTTAGTACAATTAAATTTAATGGCCCTTAAAAGCATAAAAAACTAAAAACCCCTCCCCATATGGGGATATGTGCAAGCTATACAATTTCGATAATATAAGCCAATAACTTTGCAATTTTGTGGGGAAATGCAAATGTTGGCAGAACATGAGAATAAAATCATCGGCATGATTTACGATGCCGCGCTTAATCCGATGTTGTGGCAAGATGTCTTGTCTGAAATTGCAGATTTTACAAAAAGTACGACGGCTATATTTACTGCAACGGATCAGCTCAGTCCAAATTATGACTTTGTTTTTACACATAATATACCTATTGAAAGCATGCATGCGTATCAAGACGAACAAGTGAAAGTATTGGACATGCGTTTACATGCACCGTATTGGGCAGAAAAAGCGTTAGGGGATACGGTGCTGAACTCCTTTGCGCGCTATGCAAATATGCCAGTGGGGACAGATGAGTTTCTTTTTTATGAGAAATGTGCCAAACCGACCAATGTCAGTCATGTAGCTGCAGTACTTTTAGAGCGTAGCGTATACAGTTGGGCTGTATTGGCTGTACATCGTGCGCCACAATTAAAAGAATATAGTGAAACAGAAGACCTGATTCTTAAGAGATTAGGTATCCACATGCGACGTGCATTGCAGATTTATCGTCAAATGACGTTTTTGAAAGATGATCGAGATAATATTTACCATGTCTTAGATCATTTTAAAGTAGGCGTGATTCTGCTAAATCAAGATTATGGTCTAAGTTATAGTAATGCCATTGCTCGAAAAATTTTGGAACGTTCAAGCTTATTACAGCTTGATCAAAAGAATCATTTAAAAACGTGCTTAGAATTTCAACAAAAATTGGCTGATTTGATTCGTAGTTCATTATTCGAAATAGGCGATGTAACTCATGAGTCTGGTGGTGTTTTGGCACTTTATGATCATAATAATACAGCGTCATTAATGTTGAGTATATTGCCGTTTTCGGAAATAAATATCAGTCATCATCCTAAAAAAGTGATTATTTTTATAACACAAACAGATCAACCACAACGTTTGGCAGAAGACTATTTACAACAAAAATATAAACTGGCGAAAAGGGAAATAGAAGTCTGCTATTTATTTGTCAATGGTATGGATCTTGAGCAAATCAGTCTTCAAATGAATATTACCTATGGCACGGTTAGAATGTATATTAAAAATATTTTCGCCAAAACAGCATGTAGTTCTCAGACTGAACTGATGCAGTTGCTCATGGGACTTACACTTGATTTTGAGCATATTTAACCTTTTCTCATTTTATTATTTTCCTTAAAGCTTTGATATTAAGCGCAGTATGTATTCATGTGGGGGAAATGCTGAATAGCATACTGCTTAACTAAAAGAATTTAGTCTTAAGTACTGTAGCAATGTTTTTTTATGCATGACATTCCCATTTGGGAGTGTCTGAGAATTTGCATGGTGAATATACTTGTGATATTCCGCAACACTACAAAAATCAATGAAAAAGGTAGTTCATAATTCCATTTTTGGAATTGGAATAAAGTTATATCTTTCTGATATAAATATATATTTTAATTAATACTGTTTTTAAAAATATCAATGATGGATTTGAAAATAACTATTTAAAGGAACGTAATATGAATAAAAAATCAGATGTTGGGAATTATATTCAAAAGTTCAAAAATAAACTTTTAAGACAGTACATTATCCGTATTTTTACAATTTGTGGTTTTTTTAGCGTTTTGACAGGCTGTGCGGTTACAACAGGTATTTGGCCTTCAGAATGGAAGAGAATTACACCCCAAAATTTGAATATTGTTCGAGGACAGCCTTTAGAAATCTACTTTGATAGCATGTCTTATTTGAGTCAGGCAGATGCAGATATTGAAGCGTGGCAATCTACGCAGTTATTTTCTTCGGTGACCCGAACCAAGCTCGATCAGCCTTCAAATCATGGTTATTTTATACGTGTTGCTTGTGAAAGACAGACTACATATCCAGATGAGGATGGGTTAATCGTTTTTATGACCGCATTACTTTCAGCATTTATTATTCCATATTCTGAGACTGGAGGCGCATTTTGTAAGCAAACTCTATTTGAAAATGGGATAGAAGTTACACAGAGCAATGTAAACATAGAACATCAAACATGGAATAGTGGTTGGTTGCTTATTCCTCAATATTTACAACGTGGCAGTTTATATGCAACGCATGCAAAAACTGCTGCGCAAATTCGAGTACGTAGTCTCATGGCTGAGTTAACGAAGGGAGCTAAATAATGCAACAGAATTTGATTGTAATTTCGCTATTTGTATTGTTCACAGGGTGTACGACAACACCACCAGGAATTCCTGCATTCCCGCTTCAGGAAAAGAAAAAAGATGACGATGGTTATTATAAATATAGTACTTTTTGGTTTAATGGAAAGTTAAAAAACGGTGTTCCAGATGGGAAAGGACAGTGTCGTACGAAATATATGACTGGAGTTTATACAACGGAATGGTTAAAAGGTGCTTGTGAGTTTCGATTGGGTGAGCGTATAGATCGTTTAGATCAGAACCGTTCTGAGGCTAGTATGGCATTTACCAATCAAAAACGAGCTAAAGAATTGAAGGAGGAACGTGAAAAGCAAGATGAATATGAGCGTGCTGAAGCTGAGGAAAGGCGTGAGCGCGCACGTAGTAGAGCTGCGGCTGAACAGCAGCTCGCGGCATCAATTACGGGGATGAACCAACAGATGATACAGGATTATCAGCGTATGTCTGGTATGGTTCAAAAGGCGAGTACACCCCCAGTACGGAGTTACTCATCTACAAGTGTAACTCGATCATCAGCAAGCTCTACGACGAAACCATCTCCTGCTAAAAATAGTTCTTCGAGTACAACAACTGCGTCTAATACTCGTAGTTCAAATAGCAAGCAAAGCACTACTCTTAACAATGATCAAAATGTGAAAAAAACAACGCAGTCAAAGTTAGACAAAACACAAGCTCTTAAATCAGATGATGTACAAAAGCAAAAACTTCAAGAGCAAGCGGAGAAAAAACATCAACAACAAGTTGCAGCTGAAGAAAAGCAACGTGAATTACAACTTGCCAAAGAAAAACGTGAAGCGGATCGAAAGGCTGAAAAAGAACGCAAAGAGCGTGAACAATTGGCACAGAAACAACGTGAGGAACAGGAGAAAAATAATTACCTGATGAATGTGAAAAATAGTTTACGGCTTAAAGCTGTGAGTTGCTATGGTAATAACTTTGCTGTAGGTCAGATTCCCAAAGGTCTAGGTTTTTCAAAACATGTTTCAGGTATTAATGTTCATTACCAAGCATCTTGTCCTGGTGGTGGTCGTTATAATGGGGTTTCTAGAAATTTTATCGGGATGACCACAGGATGTTTCGGTGGTGATACAAACCCTAATGAGGGGGCAGAAATTCCTAAAGATGTTTTGACTTGTGAAGCTAAGGATATGACAGTTGAAGTCACAGATGTAAGACCAACCCGTTAAAAATTTAGTCCTAAAAGTTTAGGGGGGGAGATATGATAAAACAAGTGTTATACGAGAACAGTTTTCACTAAATATCTTAAAAAAGAGGTTGTGTCATAAGCCTTTAGATACTTGAAATTTACCGCAATAAGTTTAATTTAATAAGCATATTGCGGTTTTTATTTGAATAAATTTCTAGTAGTGAGACTCGCGCTTTTTATTTATAACGAATTGAAACTTTTTTGATTAAACTTTAATAAATAAAACTTTATAAAAGTCAACTCCTCATCTGAGGAATATTTTAATTACAAAAATAAATATAAAATTACAAACAAGAAATAATGAACAAACAATGGAAACAAGTAAATGAATACAAAACAATTAATCATTAAATTGGGGATGGCTTTAGTTACGTTTAGCTCAATGAATTTATATGCAAAAGATGTATTTACATCTGAAATCCAAGTCGATAACCAATCACAGGTGCTTGGTTATAGCAGTATTTCTGACGTGGCTGATCAGTATGATTCATACAATATGAAAGCTATGTTCCCAACATATACAGAAACTTCATTTGTAAATGCAAAAGTCAATTTACGTGATGTACCTGTGAATTTAAGCTATGCACAAAACTCTTCGACCTTAACATTTAAAATACCCTCACTTGGTATTGAACGTACTTATACCGGTGCGACGCGTGAAGAAAGTAAGGACATGTTCCTTGATGCGTTAAAAGGCGAAGATAAAGAATTATTAAAGAAACTTACTGCAGAATGGGTGAAAAACTCACCGATTGATCCAGTTGCAGGCAACCCAACCAGTTTACTTTCTATGATGGTAGGTTCAATGACCGATAATTTATCGGATATGGCATCTGATCAAATGTATGGACTAAAAGAAAACTCTTCATCAAATTTCGGCATGATGCCTCGTTTCGGACGTTATACTCAGCAAGGACATGATATTAATGTTTATAACTTGCCACTGACTTATTCACATTGGTTTGAATCAAATAAAACAGGTTTAGTTTTAGATTTACCGATTACTGTTTCTAAAACATCGGATGGGGCATTATCAGGAAGTTTAAATCTTGGTGTTGGTTTAAATTTTAAATTAGCATCAACTGAATCAGTAAACTGGTACCTTATGCCACAAATTAGAGGTGGTGTAACTGGTTCTGAAGATTTTGGAACAGCGGCATTAATTTACGGTGGTGGTTTAAGTAGTAATGCTCAATTCCCTTTAAATGAAAATTCAGCAGTTTCAATCATCAATATGGTGTCTTATTATAAAACAGATTCAATCAAGGTCGGTGATTTTGACAGTGGATATGATTTGCAGAATACCATTTTGCGTAATGGCGTAGAATATAGTCATGTTTTGCATAAGTCAGTTGCAGGTAGTCCATTGATTGCAAAACTTGCATATGCACGTACTGATTTTAGCGGAGATCAACTATTTTCTGAATTGTCACATGATTTTTCTGGCTCTATAGGGTTTAAAAATAAGAAGCCAAAAGCTTGGATTGATGAATATCGTTTCGGTTTTACTTATACCTATGCAGACAAAGATTTAAGAGGTTTTACAGTTAATGCAGGCTATACTTTCTAAATTTTGAGGAAGTTTATTCTTTGTATTTCCAAATAAATTTTAATCAGGCTCAGGATACATCATTGATCGTATTCTGAATCTTTAATTAAAACTTAAGATGTGCTTTTGGCTACATTTAATCCTCAATGTGGCCTTTTTTTTGAAATGGCCATTCATCGTATAAATATAAAAGAGAAATTTGAAAACTTAATTTTAAAGTTTTGGGACTGTTTTATAGGCTTAAGCGGTTATTGATAGATTTAAGTTGTGAATGACTGTTTCGGAAATGATTGTTATTTAAGATTTATAATAAAAATTCATATAGATTTTGCGGACAACTTTCATCTAAAACGATTCTGTAAATACATTTTTAATTTCAATAAGAGAAAATAATGTAAAAGGCTTATTCATAGAGAGTTATGAATAAGCCTTTTAAGTACAATTCAGTACCTTACATTTATTGTACAGCGTGAACGGATAGAGACTATCTAGCTAAGAATTTTTCCAAAGCTTGGTTAAATTCTTGAGGCTTTTCTACATTGGAAATATGAGAAGCATCTATTTCAAATAGCTCTGCATTGGCAATACGATCGACCATGAATTGTCCATCAGCAACTGTGGTTACAGGATCTTGTTGACCTGCAATCACCAAAACAGGCACGCTGATACTCTTTAAATCTTCACGTAAATCCGCCTTAGCCAAAGCCTCACAACAAATTGCATAACCCTCTGCACTGCCAGCTGCGAGGTCGTTACTCATGGATTCTACAATTGTTGATTGGCTTTGGATAAAGCGTTCTGTAAACCAACGTAATGCTGCTGTTTCTGCAATTGGTTTTAAGCCTTGTTCACGAACAAGTTTGGCACGGTCTAACCATGCTTGTTCCTGACCAATTTTTGCAGCCGTGTTGCAGACGATCACATGGTTAAATCGTGCAGAATGATGAATCGCTAACCATTGTCCAGTTACGCCACCCATTGAAATTCCGCAAAAGTCTGCTTTTTGAATGTTGAGGTGATCTAAAAGATTCACCATATCTTGCCCTAATTGATCGATGGTATATGGACCTTGTGGAGCAGAAGATTGTCCATGACCACGTGTGTCATAACAAATTACAAAATGATCTTTTTGAAAATGCTCAATTTGCACTTGCCACATACTGTATTTCGTACCTAGCGAATTTGAAAATACAATCGCAGGGTGATTCGCATCACCAAATGTTTGGTAATTGATTTCGGCATCGTTGGATGTAAATTTTGGCATGTATAAATCCCTCCCGACCTCCCTTTATAAAAGGGAGGGGATTATTAATTGTTTTAAACTCGTTCAATAATCAAAGCGATGCCTTGACCTACACCGATACACATTGAACATAGGGCATATTTGCCACCAATAGCTTCAAGTTGATTCAGTGCCGTTGTGACTAGACGTGCACCTGATGCACCGAGCGGATGACCTATCGCAATCGCACCACCATTTGGATTGACGTGTGTTGCACCATCTTCTAAACCCAAATCACGAGTGACTGCTAAAGCTTGAGCGGCAAACGCTTCATTCAGCTCAATCACATCCATTTGCTCTAAACTTAGACCTGTTTGAGCCAATAACTTTTTAATTGCAGGTGCAGGACCAAAGCCCATGATGCGGGGTTCAACACCAACAGTAGTTGCACCAATAATTTTAGCGCGAGCTTTTAAATTGTACTTTTCAATGGCTTCATCGGAAGCAATCAATAATGCAGCAGCACCATCATTAATCCCTGAAGCATTGCCCGCAGTGACAGTACCATCGGCTTTGACCACGGGTTTAAGTTTGGTTAAACCTTCAATCGTGGTCGATGCACGTGGATGTTCATCGGTATCTACCACAATCGCATCACCTTTACGCTGTGGAATGGTCACGGCAATGATTTCTTTAGCAAAGAAACCGTTAGCTTGTGCAGCCGCAGTACGTTGCTGACTGGTTAATGCAAATCTGTCTTGATCGGCACGATTGATATTAAATTGTTCAGCCACATTTTCAGCCGTTTGTGGCATGGTTTCAACACCATACATTTCTTTCAGCTTTGGATTGATAAAACGCCAACCCATCGTGGTGTCTTCAAGTTTTTGGCTACGACCGTATGCACTGTCAGATTTATCCATGACAAGAGGAGCACGTGACATGCTTTCTACACCGCCTGCAATGATCAAATCGGCTTCACCTGCTTTGATTGCACGGGCTGCCATTGCCACAGCATCCAGCGATGAACCACATAAACGGTTGACTGTGGTTGCAGGCACTTGGTAGGGCACACCTGCCAAAAGTGCAGACATACGTCCGACATTACGGTTATCTTCGCCTGCTTGGTTGGCACAGCCGTAGATCACATCGTCAACCAATTCCCAATTTACCGATGGATTACGTTCAATTAAAGCTTGGATGGGTAATGCGCCAAGATCATCTGCACGGACTGGTGCTAAACCGCCTGCATAGCGTCCAAAAGGTGTACGGATGGCATCGATAATATATGCGTTTTTCATTTTTAAATCCTTTACCTCCCTTAATCCTCCTGAAAGGAGGGAGACTTTCCAATGAAAAATAAATATTTATTGGTCAAAGTCCCCCTCTTTTTCAAAGAGGGGTTAGGGGAGATTTATGCTTTGAAGTCTACCTTTGAAAAAGGAGATTCTATATATTTCTAAAGAGCCTTAAGCAGTTGCATCAATTAACTTAGCACCCGTCATCGACTGCAATTCGTCAAAGCTTAAACCATCCACTTTTTCAATGACTTTCATGCCTTCCGCAGTCACATCAATCACGCAAAGGTCTGTATAAATACGGTCTACACATTTCAAACCTGTCGCAGGATAAGACAGTTCTGCGACGATTTTCGGTTCGCCTTTTTTGGTCACATGGTCGGTGGTAATGAAAACTTTTTTCGCACCTACAGCTAAATCCATCGCGCCACCGACAGCAGGAATTGCATCTGGTGCACCTGTATGCCAATTCGCCAAATCGCCATTTTCAGCAATTTGGAATGCACCCAAAACAGCAATATCTAAGTGTCCACCACGCATCATGGCAAATGAATCACCATGATGGAAAAAGCAACCACCCGTCAGCATGGTAACGAATTCTTTACCTGCATTAATTAATTCAGGATCACGATCTTCTTCCGCAGGTGGTGGACCAAACGCTAATAAACCATTTTCAGAATGTAAAAATACGTCTTTATCCGATGGTAGGTAATTTGAAATTTTGGTCGGTAAGCCAATGCCTAGATTGACATAAGCACCATCTGGAATGTCTTGCGCTACACGTTCAGCAATTTGGTCACGGCTTAATTTTGTATAACTCATTTTAAATTCTCCGTATCTAATTACTGTGCGTTATTGTCAGTAGAACCGACAGCGACAACGTGTTGAACAAAAATCCCTGGGGTAATGATATGTTCAGGATCTAGTGCACCGAGTTCAACCACTTCTGACACTTGTGCAATCGTCACATCTGCTGCCATTGCCATGATTGGACCGAAGTTACGTGCAGATTTGTTATAGACTAAATTGCCCCAACGATCACCTTGATGCGCTTTGATTAAAGCAAAATCAGCTTTGATTGGATTTTCTAAAACGAAATCTTTGCCTTCATAATTTAAGGTCGGCTTGCCTTCAGCAAGCATTGTTCCAAAACCTGTAGGTGTATAAATTGGTCCTAAGCCCATGCCTGCAGCTTGGATACGACAAGCCAAATTACCTTGTGGTACAAGTTCGAGTTCGATTTTTCCTGCACGATACAATTCATCAAAGACCCAAGAGTCTGACTGACGCGGGAACGAACAAATAATTTTACGAACTGCATCTGCTTTTAGAAGTTTAGCTAAACCGTAATCTCCATTACCTGCGTTGTTATTGATAATGACAAGGTCTTTCACACCTAGCTCGATCAAGCCATCAATCAGTTCAGCGGGTTGTCCTGCTGTGCCAAATCCACCAATCATGATGGTGGAACCATCTTTAATCTGCGAGAGAACTTGCTTAAGTGCAAGTGTGCTTTTATCAATCATGTGATTAACCTTATCTGCATTTTCATGAATTTCTATGCATAAATATCGCTTCTGAATAGTTATGCGTAGAAATTGTGGTGTTGCGATAACTTTAGAAATTAAGCCTTAAATCGGAAGCATTGTTATTGAATCACTCAACTGACGTTACGTTCTAAAGGGGGTTCAAGCCACCCTAAGATGTTAGAGTGGCTTGATTTCTGATCAGGTATCATCTTCACGAATAGAAGACGGGTGACGATTTAAAGCAGTCACTTGAATATCCATATAAGGGTAGAGGGGTAAGCCTTGTAAGATATTGTGTAACTCTTCATTACTTTCAACATCAAAAATACTGATATTGGAATACTGACCCGTTATGCGCCAAATGTGACGCCATTTCCCTTGACGTTGCAAATCTTGAGAATATGCTTTTTCAACAGCTTTAATTTCATTGGCTTTTTCTGTTGGCATATCGAGTGGGATATGAACATCCATTTTTACTTGGAAAAGCATGACGACTCCTTCAATTATTGGCGACGTAGGTTGTCGATTTTGTCTTCATCCAATTCAATACCTAAGCCTAAACCTGTTGGGATTTTGAGCTCAAAGTTTTCATATTGAAGAGGTGTTTTTAAAATTTGTTCAGTGAGTAGTAACGGACCAAAAAGTTCAGTGCCATAAGCTAAGTTGCTGAATGTAGAAAATACGTGAGCCGATGCAATTGTTCCGACTGGACCTTCAAGCATGGTGCCACCATAGAGGTCGATTCCTGCTAAATTGGCAATTTTTCCAACTTCGCAGCCTTCAATTAAACCGCCAGACTGTGCGACTTTAACTGCAAAAACAGAAGCAGCATTACGTTTAGCCAGTTCATAAGCGCTTTGTGGCCCCATTAAAGATTCATCAGCCATAATGGCAATATCAAACTTACGCGTCAGTCGTTCCATTGCATCGATATTGTTAATGGCACAAGGTTGTTCAATTAGATCAATGCCACCGTCTTGGAGCATTTGAATGCCTTTAATCGCTGTTAACTCAGACCAAGCACGATTGACATCGACACGAATTGAAATGTCATCGCCCAATGCTTTTTTTATCGCTAAAACATGTTCAATATCTTGTTCTACAGGGCGAGAGCCGATTTTTAGTTTGAAGACATTATGACGTTTGCTTTCAATCATTTTTTGCGCTTCAGCAATGTCTTTTTCAGTATTGCCAGATGCAAGAACCCAAAGAACTGAAATGCTGTCACGCAAACGTCCGCCTAAGACTTCGCTTAAAGGTAGACCTAATCGTTGTGATTGGATATCGAGTAGTGCTGTTTGAATTGCGCATTTTGCAAAACGATTGCCGTTGATATTGCGGTTAATCATTTGCATCGTTTGTGCGACATTTAAGCCGTTTAAGCTTTTTAATAAGGGCGCAAAATAAGTTTCAATATTGGTTTTAACACTTTCTGGACTTTCTTCACCATAGCCTAAGCCACCGATTGTGGTCGCTTCACCCCAGCCGATAAAGCCATCTTCCGTGCTTACTTTGACCAGTACTAAGGTTTGTGTTTGCATTGTTGCAACCGCCATCTTGTGCGGACGGATGGTTGGAATCTCAACAAGCAATGTTTCTATGGATGTATACATTGCAAATTTTTCTTCAGTGTTTAACTATTTATATACCTTAATTTAATGTAATATCTTTAACTAGGCTGATAATGGTATTTTTAGATACTTATAAGGTATATAAAAGAGGGCTAGTCATGGAATTACGACATTTACGATATTTTGTTACTGTTGTTGAAGAGCAAAGTATTACCAAGGCTGCAGAAAAGTTGTGTATTGCTCAACCGCCTTTAAGTCGACAAATTCAAAAATTAGAAGAAGAATTAGGTATTACCTTGTTTGAACGAGGTTCTCGCCCAGTTAAAACTACTGAGGCAGGGATGTTCTTCTATGAACATGCTGTGCAAATATTGACCCATACTGCACAAGCAACTTCAATGGCTCGACGTATTAATACGGTAGATAAAACGGTACGAATTGGTTATGTTAGTTCGTTGCTTTATGCCTTATTACCCCAAATAATTTATTTATTCCGACAGCGACACCCTGACATTCATGTGGAGCTTATTGAGTGCGGGACACGAAATCAGATCGAAGCTTTAAAAGCAGGAAAAATTGATATTGGCTTTGGTCGATTGAGATTAACGGATCCATCCATTAAGCGGCTATTCTTACGCAAAGAACGTCTCAAACTTGCAGTACATAAAAATCATCATTTGGCAGAGTCTATTGATACAGGTTTGTATTTATCACAGATTTTAGATGAGTCGATATTCTCCTATCCAATTACGCCTAAACCGAACTTTTCAACATTAATTCAGTCTGTTTTTACAGAATTGGGATTAGTGCCGAAAAAGTTTACAGAAGTCCGTGAAATTCATTTAGCACTTGGATTGGTATCATCGGGGGAGGGAATTTGCTTAATTCCTGAGAGTGCCAGTGATATTGGAATGAAAAATTTAATTTATATCCCAATTCTCGATTTAGAAGCATACAGTCCAATTTCTTTATCGGTTCGAAATATGGATCAAAGTGCATATATTCCCGGTATTTTAGAGTGTATTAAGCAAGTATTTGAGGAAAATGAAATGCCAATTCAACTCAATGAGGATTAATACAGTTCATTGAGTTGATTAAGCTCATGATGATATTTACTCAATAATGATCATCTTTTATATCGTGATTAAATTCGTTTTAATCCTTCATTCTTAAACAATGAGCAATCTGTTGTAAGGCTTGTTCATCATGGCTTAAGCCTTGCTGAATAACCTCAATTTGCGTTTGAATGTTGTTCAGTATTTTTTGGCATTGTGAAATAACTTCATCTGTATGCACATCTAGTTTTTGCCATAAGCTTTGTGAGATTTCAGCGTACAAACGGTCATGTCCAATGGCTAAGATTTCTTTTGTATCATCAGCATAAATGACTTCATAGGTGAGATGCTTAGCAAATTTTAGTGGTTCAAATGGAAGACTCTGCAGTTGATAATCGACTAAGGTATCTGAAATCTGTTGAGACAGAGATTGTTCCGCCTGTTGTGTCAAAGTGCTGTAAAGCTCATCTACAGCTTGTTGCTCAGCAAATTGTTCCAATAGACTTGGTAACGTTGCAATCATACCGCGCCAAGTTTGGGTCATGATTTGCTCTTTGCTTTGCACCAATGTATCACTAGCATGGTTCAGATTTTGTTGTAATTGATGCAATTGAGGGACAATTTCCACCTGTAATGGAGTTAAAATCTGTTCTTGCAAATGGTGTAGTAAAGCTTCTGCGGGTTTACGTTGCTTATAAGCTAAAGCAGGTTGAATCAAATGCATTAATGCATTAAATAAACGATCGAAACTAGCACTTTGCATCGCTTGATCATTAAAGTCAGCATTTTTTAGCATCTGGGAAGATGTAGAAATTGGGAATTGCAGCAGGCTTGGATCAACGTGCATTTCTATGAGTTGATCCATCGCACGGGTATGTACATCACTTTCTTGTAAATGACGTTGTTCAGGGCTTTTATTACATAAAACCTGACAAATATCACCATCAACTTCATCTTCTTCAAAATAATCACTGCGGGTGATCACAGGCAATAAAGGTTTATGTCGACGTAATTCTTGCCCCAGAGCGGCTAACTCTTTGACCTGACCAGGTGAAGATGAACTGCTTAACCAGAGTACACCATCCGCACTGTCTAAAAAGCGCTGAGTCAAGTCTGCATTTTCAGGTGTTACTGAATGCAATCCTGGGGTGTCTAACAGGATTAAATTTTTACCTAAACAAACACCTTGTAAACGTGTGGTGGTTTCTGTTGCACCTTCTTTAAAACGATCCTGGCTTTCAACAATTTCACCATCTTCAAGATAAAAATACTCAACACTTTGCTGATGTCTGTGAAAACATTCTGCCAATACATTACATAAAGAGCTTTTACCGGCGTTGAACTTTCCAAAAATCAGCAAAATAATTTTGTCGTCAAAGTGATCTGCGATGGATTGCGCAGCATGCAAGGTATCTGACTGGGTTTCCCAATGGTTGAGGTAACGGTCAAGTTGGGCATTGAGTGTCGCAATATCCAGTGCTATAGAACTTTCTGAAGTTAGCCCATGACTGTTTAAACGCTGATGATTGAGATTGCGCGCCAGCTGTTGATGCCAAGCATGCATTTTATCTAAATGTGCAACAATATCTTTTTTAGGTTGATCAAAGGCTTTGGTGGCATGAATGAAAGTTTGAATTGAGTTATGGATCATGATGTTTGCTCCAGCGTCTTTGATGCCTGTTGAGCTTGCATGATGTGTTGAAGCTGTTGCTGTAAATCCTGTAATTGCTGTTTCAGATGCATTCGATCAGTGGATAATTCAAAATAATGGGCAAATTCACGGCGTAAACGTTCACGTCCTGATTCATCTTCAAAAATGAGCTTTAAGTCTTTACGAAGTTTGACGGAGATACCCAGTACTGCAACCATGACCGTGTCTAAACTACGCACATTACTTTTTTGTGTATCAGGTAAACCCACCACACCATAACGCACCAGATGACTGTTGATTTCAATACATGCACGGGAGTAAGCCACTTGTATGCGGTTACGATCACGCTTGCCCGCAGTCAACTTATACATATTGGCAAATGAATCTGGTTCTAATGAATCATCCTGTCCAGAAATATGCAAAATGGGTTGTAAGTCTTGACGTACTTTATTCAAGACCTGATTCAGATCCTGTTCAAAGGCTTGGCGTTGCTGTTGTAGCGTATTGTTAAGTTGTTGAATATTGGCTTCAGTGGTTTCTTGTTGTTGTGACAGTTGTTTTTTGAGATCTGCAAAAATCTTACTTTTTTCAAACTGGCGCACAGTTGGAACCGTATCAACCATATTGCTGAGTTTTTGTTGTAACTCAGGGATACCACTACGCTGTACTAAAAGCTGTTTTGAGTTTTCTACACCTTGACGATGGCGTGTCGCAGATACAGGTAAAATAGTTGCAGCAGGGGCTTGTTTTTGAATACTGTCAATGATGTGAGCTAAGACAGTTTGATCTGGGATTTGGTCAATTTGTGTTAGTACCAAAATACTTTGGCGTTGTGTTTGCTCTGTATCTTGCTCGAATTGTTGAAATAATTGTAATTCAAAAGGATCAAATTCACCTTCACGCACAGAATGGATTATCAGGCGAATATCTGCTTTATTCCACATGGCATCTTGAGCATATTGATCATCAATAGCTGCAACATCGGCATCTAAGCCAGGTGCATCTAACCAACGAATATTATGTTGCAAATGTTCAGAGAGATTTACAGTTTCTCTTTTATCTGCCACAGAGAAAATATCGTTACCAATCAGTTCATTTAACAGTCGGCTTTTACCATGATTATACTTGCCAATAACGGTAACCGTTGGAATCTGACCTGCCTGTAATATGGCACGCAACCGAGCCAATGGCATATCGTATTCTGGGAGAATGGCTAAAATATCGTGGGTTGCAGCATCGAAAGTATGAATATCCATATTATTTTCTATCTTTCCATAAAATAAAATCAGGCTAAACTGTTACAGCCAGCCTGATTTTAATATTCAACAGATCAAGTTTGAGAATATCAAACTTCTAGGCGAGGGCGGTCTACCACTTGGTTGTCTACACCATCAACCAGACGGCTCAGCTTAAGGTCAAATACCATTTCAGCAAAAGGACCTTCAACACCATTTGCCAGGCTTACTGCCGCATCTGTATGTTCAATCGCATCTACAACAAGACCTTCACGCGTTGCATAAGCAAAGTCATCATAAGTGTACGGGTCGCCAGCAACATTAATCTGCGTGGTAAGTTTACGATGACCATCTGCAGACACGAAGAAGTGAATATGTGCAGGGCGGTTACCATGACGACCTAATTGGTTAAGCAACTGTTGTGTTGGACCATCAGGAGGGCAACCATAACCAGCAGGTAGAATCGTCTGTACACGATAATGACCTTGTGCATCTGTCATAATGGTGCGGCGCATATTGAACGGTGTTTGTTCGCCAGTTGGGTCAAAGTGTGAATAGAAGCCTTTAGTATTGGCATGCCAGATTTCAACCTGCGCATTTGGAATAGGTTGACCATCTGCATTGTAAATTGTACCGTGTAAAATCAGAGTATGACCATTTGGATCACTACCATCATCCATACGAGCAAAGCCTTGTGCAACAGGTGCGCCTGCAACATAAAGAGGACCTTCGATTGTACGTGGTGTCGGGTTGTCAATACCTAAAGCAGCATCAGCAGCGTCCATACGTAGATCAAGGAAATGGTCGAAACCTAAACCTGGAGAAAGTAAACCAGCTTCATGACTTGTACCCAATTGGTTTAGATATGCAATCGCAGCCCAATATTCATCAGAAGTAATGTTTAAATCTTCAATAGTTTTAAATAAGTCAGAAACCACTCGATGAATGATTTGCTTAGTACGTGGGTTTCCACCTTCTTGCTCAAGTCCGCTAAGCAAATTGATGAAGTTTTGTACTTCTTCTGTCTCGAAAATTCTAACATTGTTGGCTGTCATGGCTATCTCCTTAATATTGCCATAATGCTGATTCACGTCATATTTTTAAAATCATCTTATGCGTTTGTTCAGCATTAATCCTGATATTGCTTTGTGAATAATCGTTATATATACCTTAATTTAATGTAATATCCTTAACCAGTCCGAATTCGGTATCTTTAGATACTTAAAAAGTATATTGTTGTGAAATTTAGCGATTTATACGACTTTGTGATAACGCCCGAAGAGTAAAGTATTACCAATGTCACATAAAAATGATGCCTGATTTAAATTTAAACAATTCATCAGATTTAAAAGTAAAAGATATTATTGAGAATTTAATGATTTTAGGACGATTTACGACCTGTAAAAATCAGAGAGTTAGGGAGAGTTCAAACAGTATATTGCACAGATTTGAATATAATCGTAGAAATTTGACGTGGTGGGGCGTAAGAGGGCTGACAAAAAATCAAACATATGGTTTGGTGATTTATTGAAAATTACCAATACCATGAGAAGCAGTGAGAATTGAAATTAATCAATAAACACCACTAGAAATAACTTATAGATGTAATGATTTTTTTGACTGATTACAAGCATGTTGAAAGACTTAGGAAGAAGCATGGCGTTTATTTAAAATCAAATGTGCAAGTACACCAATACAAATGCCCCAAAATACAGAGCTTAGTCCTAGGAAATGCATTCCAGATGCAGTCGCCAAAAAAGTAATCAGCGCAGCTTCACGTTGCGCTTCATTTTTCATTGCCACTGAAATATTCGTCGCAATTGCGCCAAGTAGTGCGAGACCTGCTAATGCTGCCACCAATTCTTTAGGTAATAAACTAAACAGCATGACGATACTGCCTGCAAATAAGCCACCTAAAATATAAAATATTCCATTGGCAATGCCTGCAATATAGCGTTTGTCCTTTAATTCATGCGCATCTTTGCCCATACATAAGGCTGCTGTAATGGATGCCAACACAATGGTAATTCCTCCAACACATGCCACCGCAAAGGATGCAATACTGGTTACTGCAATGATGGGTTTTGCAGGTGTGTCATAACCACTCAAACGCATAATCGCCATACCTGGTAGGAATTGTCCCGTTAAACTCACAAGGATTAAAGGCAAGGCTAAATTTAACGTAGAGTTCAATGTCCATTCAGGCATAATAAATTGTGGAATGGCAAGGCTAAAATCAACCGTAACAGGATTCATTTTGCCCATGATTAAGCTAAGGGCAACACCTGAAACCAGTACCCATAGCATGGCATAGCGTGGTGTAAAGCGTTTGGCAATCAAAAATACTAACAACATGCCAAAGACGATGAGTGGCATGCTGTCCGTGGCTTTAAATAAGCCCAAACCAAATTGAAATAGAATGCCTGCCATCATTCCTGCGGCAACATCTTGAGGAATCCATTTCAATAATTTATCAAAATAGCCTGTAATCCCAATGATGAAAATCACAATGGCGGTCGTGAGATAAGCCGCGACAGCTTCATTCAATGAAACATGGGGAAAGAGTGTGACCAACAGTGCCGTACCTGGCGCAGACCATGCGGTGATTACAGGAACTTTAAACTTAATTGATAAATAAATTCCCGCAATCGCAGCGCCAATCGAAATGCCCCAAATCCATGAAATCATCATGGCAGTCGAAACGTGGGCTTGTTGTGCGGCTTGAAAGAAAATAATCAGTGGCCCTGAGTATGAAATCAGAACTGCTAAAAATCCTGCAACTGTGGCTGATAGTGACCAGTCTTCTTTTAAAGTCTGTAAAAGATTTGCCATTGTATGCATCCTTGCGTAATGGATTGAGTGATTGATTAAATAGATGAATTAACCTTGATCACCGCCACCGACTGGAACTACTGTACCTGTAATATATGAAGAATCATCGGAAGCAAGGAAAGTAATTGCATTCACTTGTTCTTGGATTGTGCCATAACGACCTAAGAAAGTACGATCTATGGTTTGATCAACCACTTCTTGCATCCATTGGGTTTCGTGTTCAGACATTGGATTACTGTTGCGAGGAACTTTACGTGGCGGTGCTTCTGTGCCACCAGTTGCGATCGCATTGACACGGATATTATCTTTGGCATGTTCAAAAGCCAAAGAAGCAGTCAAACCATTCACGCCACCTTTAGATGCAGAGTAGGGAATACGGTTAATGCCGCGCGTCGCGATTGAAGATACATTGACAATCGTACCTTGTTGATTCTTGATCATCTCAGGCAAGACAGCACGACAGCACCACATGGTTGGAAATAAAGAGCGATTGACTTCTTTAATGATTTCTTCTTCAGTAAATTCCTGAAAAGGTTTCATCCAAATAGCACCACCGACATTATTGATGAGTACATCAACACGCCCATAGGTCGCAATGGCTTTTTCGACAACGGCTTGAGCACCTGCGTAGGTTTCTAGATCTGCATTGATCGTAACTGCATTACCACCATTGCTTTTGATTTTTGCCCATACTTCTTCAACAAATTCAGAACGATCTGCGAGTATGGCTTGCGCACCTTCTGCTGTGACTTGTAGGGCAACGCCACGACCAATGCCTTGTGCAGCACCTGTAACAATGACGACTTTATTTAAAAATCTTTGACGATCTGACATTTTATGCTCCATTCCTTATAGACCGCATGCGGAAGTTGATTACTGAACAATGAAAATTTCCTCTCTTTTTAAAGGATGAGAAATAGGATTTCGCAAGAGAGTGTGGATTTATTTGGAAAAAAACTTCACCTTTACAATCCTCTCATTTCAAAACATCTATGGCACAGGTGGAGGGACTTGCAATATTCATTTTATTGTCAATTCATGATCAGTTTTGTCTTACGCAAGAAGTCCAATCTATCAATCTAAAAACTTTAAAACCCCGTTCTATGAAAACGGGGTTTGTTGGGATGACTCTATTTAATTCGCAGAGAATTTTTCAAAGAGGAAGTTTTTCGGTTTAACACCTTCGGTATCTAACCAACTACGGACTGCTTCAACCATTGGTACTGGACCACATAGATAGATGTCGACATCACCTTTGTTTAACCATTCATTTTCAATATGCCCAGTCACATAGCCTTTGCGTTCATGTTGACTGTCATTATGTGCAACCACAGTACGGTATTCAAACCATGGAAGTTTCTCTTGAAGTGCATTGAGTTTTTCAAGCGCGACTAAGTCAAAATCATTGGTTACACCAAAAACTAGACGTACAGGTTGTGTTGAACCTTTTTCTTCAAGAACTTGCAGCATTGACATAAATGGTGCAATACCTGTACCACCTGCGAGCATAAGTACAGGGCGAGCAACATCACGTAAATAGAAGCTACCAAAAGGTCCTGTAAAGGTCATTTTATCGCCAGATTTTACAGTTTTACTCAGGAACTCACTCATTTTCCCATTTGGTACATTACGTACCACAAAACCTGTTAAACGATTGCCTGGTTTAGAGCTAAATGAATATGAACGTGTTTCTGTTGTTCCTGGAATGCCCACATTGACATATTGTCCAGCAAGGAAATTGATCTCAGGCTGACCTTCATCCAACTGAATATCAAAGGTAATGGTTGAATCAGACAGATTTTCAACGCGGGAGAGAGTGCCTTGAAATTGGTGAATTTGTGTTTTACAAACATCCGATGATGCCGAAATTTTAAATACAGCGTCCGAAGTCGGTTTACATTGACACGCTAAAATATAGCCTTGTTCAGCTTCTTCTGGTGTAAGTGCATCTTCAATATAATTTTCTTCTGGCATGTCATAACTGCCAGATTCACAAAATGCACGACATGTTCCGCAAGCGCCATCACGACAGTCTAGAGGAATATTGATTTTTTGACGATAAGCTGCGTCAGAAAGGGTTTCATCTTGTGCAACGGAAATAAAGCGAGTGACGCCATCTTCGAACTGAAGTGCAACATTATGGTTTGACATGGCAGAATCCTTTTAATGTATCTAAATCTTCTGCCGCCCAGTCAAATTTCCATATGGCTGAACGGCGACCTTGCTGAGTTGATCAACCCAGTCTTAGAGGTGGTTTTTGAATCGACTTTTGAGAAGAATCGCGTTCTAGAGGTGGTAAATATCAATCACTTGATTGATATAGTCATTTTTCAGTACGACATATTTACTGAGGATTTTTGGCTGATCAGCTGAAAAATCTATTTCGTATTTCGACATACCAAAGTAGCTGTATGAAGCTTTATAACGGAAACTGAGCGTGTTCCAATTGAAGCGTACTGTTACTTTGTCGCCATCACGTTCAATCACTTCCACGTTGGCAATGTTGTGTGAAGTTCGTGTATCAGGCATGGTTGCAGATGAGCGTTCAGTTTTGATACGGAACACACGGTCTTCAAGCCCTTGACGGTCTGGATAATAGATGAGTGAAATTTCAGACTGTGGGTCTTCTGTTAATTTGTCATCATCATCCCAAGCTGGCATCCAAAATGATGCGCTTGGTGCATAACATGCCAACCAATCATCCCATTGTTCATCGTCTAAAAAGCGAGCTTCACGATAGAGAAATTGACAGATATTTTCCAAAGAAGTTTTATCTTGTGTACTCATGCTACTTCTCCTTGTGTCGGCGCTTCTAATTCAGCCAGTTCTTTTTCAGCAGAAATTGCATGTTTCATGGTTTTTAACCAATACTGATGCTGTGCCAAGTAAAGCCCTTCATCTTCTGTTTTGATACAGCTAATTGCAGGCTTTAAACCGATTTCATTGGCTGCATCATCAGGTCCTTGAATCCAATGTTTAGAACCACGACACATGTCGTTCCATTCCAATTCGATGCCTGCATAGCCCGCTTGGCATGCACGGAATTCTTCTAAATCATCTGGTGTTGCCATACCAGAAGCATTAAAGAAATCTTCATATTGGCGAATACGACGTGCACGTGCTTCAGGTGCTTCACCAACTGGCGCGATACAGTAAATTGTGACTTCAGATTTATTGACAGAAATTGGGCGAACCACACGAATTTGCGAACCGAATTGATCCATTAAATATACGTTTGGATATAAGCAAAGGTTACGTGAACGTTCGATCATCCACTTCGACATTGGCGCACCGAATTTTTCAGTATATTCATCGGCTTTGGCAAAGTTAGGACGGTCTTCAGGATTACCCCATTGGGTCCATAACAACATATGACCATTGTCAAAACCGTAAGAACCACCGCCTTGTTTGCCCCAAGAACCAGCACTCATGGCACGTACATTGTCACCGGCTTCTTTTTCTTTACGCTGTTGCGTGGTTGCTGCATAGTTCCAATGCACCGCAGAAACGTGATAACCATCTGCACCATTTTCAGCCGTCAGTTTCCAGTTGCCTTCAAAGGTATAGGTCGATGCACCACGTAAAACTTCTAGACCTTGTTCAGATTGATCGACAATCATGTCAATCACTTTGGTTGTTTCACCAAGGAATTCTTCAAGGCTTGGCACATCTGGGTTTAAGCTACCGAATAAGAAACCTTTATAGTTTTCAAAACGAGCCACTTTTTTAAGATCGTGTGAACCATCTTTATTGAAACAATCTGAATAACCCGCATCAGCAGGGTCTTTTACTTTCAATAATTTACCCGAGTTATTAAAGGTCCAACCATGGAAAGGGCAGGTATATGTTGCTTTATTACCACGTTTATGACGACAAAGTTGTGCACCACGATGTGAACATGCATTGATCATCGCATTGAGTTCACCATTGCGATTACGCGCAATTAAAATCGGTTGGCGACCCATATAAGTCGTGTAGTAATCGTTGTTATTTGGGATTTGGCTTTCATGTGCCAAATACACCCAATTGCCTTCGAAAATGTATTTCATTTCAAGGTCAAACAGGCTTTGATCTGTAAATACTGAACGATGTAATTTAAATTCACCTGTTTCAAAATTATCGACAAGTAATTCATCTATACGATCAAGGTGACTGGTGTTTATCACTGGAATACGAGGCATGTCCGTTCTCCGACTATCCATGTGGTGGGCAATTCAAAGGATTTTTTGAACGATGAATTGACAACGCTTTGAGTTTTGTTAAATGCTTTCGCGACTTAAATTCTGTGAGTATCGTTACTTTGCTAGCGGATGATGTGTAGCGAGCAAATAACGCATCCCTGTTTAAAAGACATAAGGTTTTCAGTTTCGAATGCTACTTAGTTGAGTCATCTTTCAGCGTTAATTCTCAGACTAGAGCAATCGACTACGAACAAACTTGATTTACATCTTGTGTTTGATATACCTTAAAAGAATGGATGGTCGCTGTCTAAGATCAAATTTGCATTTTTTTATATCTTAAAGGTATGGTGTTGAGATGGAACTCAGGCATTTACGCTATTTTGTTGCTGTTGTGGAAGAGCAAAGTTTTACCAAAGCCGCTGAAAAACTCTTTATCGCGCAACCACCACTCAGTAGACAGATTCAAAATCTTGAAAGTGAGCTTGGAATCTCATTATTTGAGAGAGGAAGCCGCCCGCTAAAAACCACTGAAGCTGGGCAATTTTTCTATCAACATGCGGTTAAACTTTTGTCTAATGCGGAAGAGGTCAAAACCATGACCAAACGCATTGGATTGATTGAAAAAGCTGTGACGATGGGCTTTGTCGGGTCATTACTGTATGGGCTTTTGCCGAAAATTGTTTATATGTTTCGTCAGCAACAACCACGTCTCAAAATTGAATTGGTGGAAATGAGCACCAAAGATCAAATTCAAGCACTGAAAGAAGGGCGGATTGATGTTGGATTTGGACGCTTAAAAATTTCAGATCCTGCGGTACGTCGAGTATTGCTCAGAGAAGAACCACTGATGTTGGCAGTGCATACCAGCCACTCTTTAGCAGATTCAAAAGGTACATATTTTGCCGATATCGAGGATGAAAATTTATTTCTCTATCCGAGTCATCCTAAGCCGAACTTTTCTACTCAAGTTCGCAATTTATTTTCTGAACATGGTTTAGACCCTAAAAACTTAAAAGAAGTTCGTGAAATTCAATTGGCTTTGGGACTAGTTGCCGCAGGTGAAGGCATGTGTATCGTTCCTGAAAGTGCAAAAACCATTCAATTGCCAAATTTGAAATATATCCCGCTATTAGACAGTTCTGCGAAAAGTCCTATTTTTATGGCGATTCGTTGCATGGATGAAAGCGAGGATATTCATTCTTTATTTGATTGCATTTACCAAGTCTACGATTTGGAAGGCTTTCAATATGATCGAGCGAGTATTTGAAGATGGGTGCGTAAGCCAAAATTTTGCAAATCAATATTGAAATGAGAGATATTTAATCATTGAGTGATTTAATTCTATGATTAAATATCATCACTTAAAAGTGATATTGATAATGATGATTTAGCGTTATATTGGTGTTAGATAAATAAAATTAATGTGAAAAGTAACGTATTTGAAATTAGAAACTTCTGTTCTTTTTTAAATAAAAACACAATTAAAGCTCTCTTTCAGAATCATTTTAAAAATATTTAATGAAAAATATACACCAATATGATGCATAAATTATTCTTAAGATGTTGTTTATTTTATTAATTTTAATAAGCCGACCTTTTAGGTATGGATTTATATGTAATCGGTTTTGGACAAAAAAAAGGGCTTCATCCATTGTTTGGGAAATTTTTATCACGTTTCTCAGCAGGAGGCTGGTTATGCAAACGAATAAATTAAATATAAATAGCATCGTGGATGACGCTAAATTTACACCATTTCATTGGAGTGTTTTGTTGTGGTGTTTGATGATCATTATTTTTGATGGCTATGACTTGGTGATTTATGGGGTCGCTTTGCCATTACTCATGCAAGAATGGGGATTAACAGCAGTTCAAGCGGGATTGCTAGCCAGTACAGCACTATTTGGCATGATGTTTGGTGCAATGAGTTTTGGGACGCTGTCAGATAAATTGGGTCGTAAAAAGACCATTATGATTTGCGTCGCTATTTTCAGCGGTTTTACTTTTCTGGGTGCATTTGCTTCTACACCAATTGAGTTTGGAATTTTACGTTTTCTTGCAGGGCTTGGAATTGGCGGTGTGATGCCGAATGTTGTCGCCTTAATGACTGAATATGCACCAAAAAAAAATCGTAGTACTTTGGTGGCAGTAATGTTTAGTGGTTATGCGATTGGTGGTATGACTTCTGCGCTATTAGGTGCATGGCTTGTTGCTGATTATGGCTGGAAAATTATGTTCTATATTGCAGGCATTCCAATGTTATGTCTGCCGTTGATTTGGAAATTTTTACCTGAATCATTGATGTTTTTAACTCAAAAAGGTGAAAGAGATAAAGTCGCTGAAATCGTGCAAAAAATTTCACCACAGCAGATTATAACAACAAGTACTGAATTTAGTTTAAATGAAGCAAGTCGTGAAGATGAAGCACCACTCAAAGCTTTATTTCAACAAGGTCGCACTTTTAGCACCATGATGTTTTGGGTGGCATTCTTCATGTGTTTGTTAATGGTTTATGCGCTTGGAAGTTGGTTACCGAAATTAATGATCCAAGCAGGCTATTCACTTGGCGCAAGTATGCTTTTCCTTTTCGCTTTAAATATTGGTGGCATGGTTGGTGCGATTGGTGGTGGTGTTTTGGCCGACCGTTTCCATTTAAAACCTGTATTAACCATTATGTTTAGTGTGGGTGCTGTGGCGTTAATTTTACTCGGATTTAAGAGCCACCAAATTTTATTGTATAGCCTGATTGCGATTGCAGGGGCTGCAACGATTGGATCACAAATACTACTTTACACTTTTGTCGCACAATTTTATCCAGCAGCAGTACGCTCAACAGGTATGGGCTGGGCTTCGGGCATTGGTCGTATCGGTGCAATCGTTGGACCTGTCCTAACTGGTGCTTTATTGACTTTACAATTACCACATCAAATGAATTTTTTAGTGATTGCAATTCCTGGTTTTATCGCAGCACTCGCAATTTTCTTGGTGAATTTAAAAGCTTCAGTCGAAAAGCAGACAATTGAAAGCATAGATTACTCAAAAAGAACAGTGAGTGAGTTGTCTTGATTAGCCATTAAAAAAACAGTGTGAATTTGGCGGTCTGAATGATATTGATTTGAAGTATGATTTGCCCCCCCAAATTATAGAATAGAATATTATTGAATTGATGTTATGCAGTAATATTAATTCAATAATTAGGTTTTTCTGAAAAGTTGATACACAAAAACGTATCCCAAAATTTCAAAGTATGAGTTATTTACGGTACAAGACTCTGATTGAAAATGTTTCTATGAGTGATTGAATAACTTAGAAAATCTGGTCGAGTGCGCCATTTTCTTTAAATAAAAACTTAATATTATGTTTAGTTAATATTAAATATAAACATTATTATTCAAATATATATTTTATAAAATTGTTTTAAATTAAAACGAATTGTCTATAATAATTTTTCGCACATCATTAAACTTTCAATAGCGAAGAATATGACCTTAGAAAATGAAGTTGAAGATATTCAGAAAGAACGACATGAATTTGAAACTTTATTGGGTCATCAAAAAAAACAAATCGCATCACAATTTTCAGAAGAATTAGAAGAAAAGTTCTGGAATGATCGACAAGCACGAATTTGTAAGTTGATTATCAGTGCATTCATTCCAGCCAGTATTTTTTATTTGATTTTTGAAATCATTAGTTTACCGATCAATTATTTTACCACTGAAGCACAATTTAGAAATCATGATGTATTCATGACCTTGATTTCATATACAACAGGATGGGTGGCTTTGTTGTGCATTTATATCATGGCGAAGCATCCGATTTGGAAAAATAATTATAGTGCTATCGTGAGTACCGTCATTTGTATCAGTTTAACTATCGTTCAAAGTGTTTTATTTTTAACGCAATCACTGGCTATGACATGGCGTGGTACGCTGATTATCATTTTCGCGTTGATGTTTGCTTATATGTGTTCTGGGCTAAGACCATTACATACTTTTGTTGCAGGGATTATTGCCGCGGTTTTGACATGTATTGTCTTGGGATTGACTGCTAAGCATGTCCCACCATGGGTATTATTTAATGTCATGATCTTGGGAAATTTAGTGGGCTTAGGGCTTGCTATTTTAACGGTCTCCACAGAACGAGTACGCTTTTTACAGTCACGAATTATTGAACTAGATAAAAAATTGTATGAAATTTTAAATAAACATCTAACCACGATTAGTCAACAAGATACTTTAACATTATTGGGAAATCGGCGTAGTTTTAAGTATCAAATGGAAGAAATGATTCAATGGACACAGCAATCTCAGAGTAGTTTAGCTGTACTATTTATTGATGTAGATTTTTTTAAAATGTTTAATGATGTCTATGGGCATCAACAAGGTGATTTGGCTTTAATACGTGTTGCTCAAACCTTAAAAAGACATATTTCAGAAGATGATTTGGCGATTCGTTATGGAGGAGAAGAGTTTGTCATTGTTTTGGTGAATACAAATTTACAAGAATCAAAACAGATTGCTGAAAACATTTTACAAGACATACGAGACCAAAAAATAGTTCATGAGAAATCAGAAATTTCTGCATATTTAACATTAAGTATTGGTATGACTTTATATAAAAATAAACAGATGGCGTATGATGAGATTTTAAATGTCGCAGATAATGCTTTGTATGAATCAAAGCGTTTAGGTCGAGATCGTTTGACCTACTTAGAAATTTAATTGGATATGATATTCAACACTTTTATTCGTAGAAAATCAGAACAAACACCAGATCGATTTTAGAAGAACATCGCTTCTTCATAGTTTTCAAAACTACAACGCGGTATCATAGTTGCATCAATACCTTGGACTACACTATGAAAATTGTTGCAGATGAAAATCTAGCATTTACTGATTATTTTTTTGCAGAATTTGGTGAGATTCAGCAAAAAGCAGGGCGTAGTTTAAGTCATGATGATGTTCAAGATGCTGAAGCATTATTGATACGATCAGTCACAAAAGTAAATCCTCAACTTATTCAAAATACACAACTTAAATTTGTGGGCAGTGCCACGATTGGTACTGACCATCTGGAAATATCAGCAATAGAAGCACAGCAAATTGCTTGGTCAAATGCAGCCGGATGTAATGCTCAGGCTGTTGCAGAGTACGTCATCACAGCTTTATTACACATAGATCCTGAGTTTTTAGATCAAGGGAAGCAATTCACTTTAGGGATTATCGGTCTTGGAAATGTTGGTTCACGTTTAGCTTATATGGCGCAACTTTTGGGTTGGAATGTCATCGGTTATGATCCATTTGTACAGCATGAAAATATTCAACAAGTAGAATTAGAACAATTATTAAAAGATTCAGATGCAATTACGACACATGTACCATTAACGAAATCAGGTGAGTATCCAACTTATCATTTGATCAATGCAGAAACTTTGGCAATGGTAAAGCCTGAAACAATTTTGATTAATTCAGCACGTGGTCCAGTTATTGAAGAAGCTGCTTTAATTCAAGATATTCTTCAAACAAAACGTAAAGTAGTCTTAGATGTATTTGAGCATGAGCCTGAAATTTCAGAACAATTATTAGATTTAATCACCATCGTGACACCACATATCGCAGGCTACAGCTTGGAAGGTAAGGCACGTGGTACACAAATGATTTACGAAGCCTTTTGTAAAACTTTTGATTATCCTGCGCATAAAAAGTTTGAGTCGCAACTTCCAGCATGTGCCCAATTTTTCTATGGCAATAGTATTAAACAAACTTTGAAGCATCATTTGTCTGATATTTATAATATTTTACGTGATGATCAAAATCTGCGAGCTTGCCTAAAAGATGGAAAGGTTGATCAAAAAGCTTTTGATTATTTGCGTAAAACTTATCCTTTACGCCGTGAATGGGCTGCACATGGTGGGCCAAAAGCATGAGTGAATCTGTAAATTATCAGCCGACTTGTGACATAAAAGCATTAAAAGCCCGTGCCAAAATGTATGCTCAACTTCGTCAGTTTTTTACTGAACGTGATGTGTTGGAAGTGGAAACACCTATACTTTCTCAAGCAGGCGTGACTGATGTGCATTTGGCTTCTGTGCAGGCACAGCGTCATGTTCAAGGCAAAAAACAAACCCATTATCTACAGACTTCACCTGAATTTGCGATGAAGCGTTTGCTTGCGAGTGGCAGTGGGGCGATTTATCAGATCTGTAAAGTATTCCGTGATGATGAGCATGGGCGTAAGCACAACAGTGAATTCACTATGCTGGAATGGTATCGTCCTGCATTTTCATTGAAAGATTTGATGCTGGAAGTGACAGATTTACTCAATGTAGTTCTGGTCGATCGTTTTGGTGAAGTGCGCCCAACGATCTACAGTTATAAACATGCTTTTATGGATCGTTTGGATTTAAATCCGTTGCAAGCGACATTGAAAGAATTAAAAGACGCTTGTCGCCGTGTGGGTTTAAATTTGGATTTGGGTGATGATCGTTTGGGTTATATCGACCTTTTATTTTCGCACATGGTCGAGCCAAGTTTAGGTTTTGATACGCCTGTGTTTTTAACGGATTTTCCACCTGAAATGGCGTCACTTGCTAAAACTCGTATAGATGAAGATGGTGAACTGGTTGCGGCACGTTTTGAGTTGTATATCGAAGGTTTGGAACTTGCCAATGCTTATGATGAATTGATTGATGCAGATGTGTTGCGTGGTCGTTTTGAAGCTGATAATGCAGAACGTGAAAAGTTAGGCTTGCATGTGATGCCGATAGATGAGTATTTGCTTGCTGCTTTACCAAATATGCCAGAATGTTCAGGGATTGCTTTGGGAATTGATCGTTTGTTGATGGTTGTGACCAATCAAATGAAGCTGGAAAAGGTGGTGAGTTTTACAGCGGATGTGTCGTGATCTTGATAAATCTTGCTTAAATTTTTAGGCAAGATATGATTTTATTATCAGAATAAAACTCGTGGAACGAGGATAAAATGAATTTTGTAGATGAGTTATATTATTCTTTAGATAAGAGAATGCGTCCTGAAGATATTGCAGAATTGATACGAAAACTTCTTTCTGATCAACTAAGCAGTAAAGAAAAAATCATTTTAGAAAAAGCAGCTCAGGGTGCACTTTCTCGTAGAAATATTTCTTATTCGTCTATGTCTCAAAATTTTAGAAATGTCGTTGGGGCAAAAAAACAAATTTTGAAAGTAAATGAATTGTTTCAGTTTTCAAAATTTCAAGATTTAGATGATAGAAATGTCGAAGATATTCAAAAAGTTTTAATAAAAATTGAAAATACTTCATTAAAACGAATAGGCAAGAATGATTTTATACATGATCGTCTGAATAAGAGTGAGCGTAATTTACTAAATTTGCAGTTGTCCAAACGGCAGTATAATAAAAGATGGCGATTAGCAAAGCGTTTAGAAAAAAAGCAAAAGACTGTACAAAAGGAACTTGAGAAGAATGAGTTCGAAAAAATTGCAAAGCATGGCTTAGCGCACCATATCGTATATGACAACTTTACAAGTGACCTAAGTAGTGCCTGTTTTATTGCGTATTTTAATGCACGGAGTAATTTACGTAGTGTATTTACAAATGAATCTCAAGAACGCCCATTTGATGAAATTTGTGACATGTTATTCAATCGTTGTAAGCATAATGAAAGTACGAATTGGTGGGCTATTGCACAAATTTATACGACTCAAGAGGTCTTGGGGCATTTGTCAGATCATCAAAAGGGAGCTTTATTAGGGCGATGGACAAATATTCTTGAAAATATAGCAAAATTTTTGGAGGAACTTTGGAACAATAATCAAATTAATCGCAAGACAATGATTGTTAAGCGAGGAAATGATTCTTCAACTTGGAACCATGTGGCTGGTGCATGGAATAAAGCTCGTGATCAGTGGATGCAACTTATTTATGCAATGGGGTTGGAAGTATTACTTGATGATATCTGCTTTGGTAAAGTACTTAGGTTAATGGCGGGGGATGTTGCTGCTTGGCATTTTAATTCAGGAGGGCAGCTCGATCCTAATACACTTGTATGGCGTAACCTTCCTTTTCCATGGGAAATTTTTCAGAATAAAGTTGTATGTACAAAGGCAGATGTAGTGCAACAGTGCATATTGGCAAACTTAGACCCTGAAAAATCGGGTTGGATAGCACCTAAAATTCATGCTATTGTAAAGTTCAATCCTACACCTGAACTTGTAAATGGTGTTGAGGTTGATAATCCGTTTTTAGCGTATTATCTAAAAAAGAATAAATACTTTTCAGGTAAATTATAAATTTTGATAGGTTAGTTCAGTGGTAGAACGTTCGGCTCTGGGACCGAATGGACGCAGGTTCGAGCCCTGCACCTATCGACCATATATTTTAATAAAGTGTAATAAATTATGAGTATTATTGAAAAAGTCATTCTAAAAAATATTGGCGAAGGATTTTGTATATTAACACCTCAAAAAATTTTTCCTTATGTTGAATATGTTGATTGGCTTGAAAGTGAAGATGAAGAAGATGGTGCATTGACACGTGCAACACTTCATGATGATTCAACAATTACAGGCTCGGGATTTATCGAGTTGTGGGTTGTATGGCATGAAAATGTAGATAAAATAAGTGGAAATGATTTAAAAAAATTATCTGAATTGGATTCAAATTTAGTACTCAGTTTTGAATAATGAGTTTGGGTTTTAGTATGATTATTATAAAAACTTAACCCATTTATGAAAACCAGTACTTTTCGCTTCGAAACCCAAATCTTTATAAAATTTATGGGCAATTTCACGTTCAGGACGATTTGAACTATTCAATAGAATCCTAAAAATTTGATGTTCTTTTGCAAAATTTTCAACCGCATTTAATAACAATCTACCGATACCTTGACTACGATAATTTTCATCAACGACAAAAACTTGAATTTTGATGAATTCTCCATCAATCTCCCAACTTTTTAGACGGATGAAACCAGTATAAGCTATAATATGATGATCAAATTCAACAGCTAAAGTATGATAATTTTTATCAAATGAGATTATTTTGAAGCGGTCATATAAATTTTCAGCATTGGTTGGATAGCCCAATTGTTTAGTGAGGTTGGTAATATCTTCAATGTCTTGTTCTAAATTTATAGGTCGTAAAATGAAATTCATGCCGGATTCCCACTTTTCTGTATCCTAAAAAAATCCTCCCATTTCTGAGAGGATTCGTTTATTTATGCTGTATGTGTATGATGACCTAACTCATGCTTTAAATGACCAATCGCTTCTATACGTTTCTGAATCAACATTTCACCAATATCAGCACCTTGAATTTCAGGTGGCAGGTCAGAAGCTTTAATCGTACGAACAGTTTTCATCGCATCTAAAACATAGTTTGCCTGAGGATAATCACGATCCTCCAAACCTAAACGACCACGCGCATCACATTCACACGCCTGCACAAAAGCTTCAACACGCTCAGGACGACGCAACACATCCAGACGTTGTAACAAACGCCACAACGTGCCTGCTTTTAAAGTAAATGCCTGATGACATTTCAAATGCTCTTTACATACGGCTAAAGCAAGTTGCTTGGTTAACGTAGGAACTTTTAAACGATCACATACTTCAGTCACAGGCTTAATTCCACGTTCTTCATGCATGATATGACGCGGTAATTCTGCTTCAGGCGTCAAAGCTTTACCTAAGTCATGAACCAAGACAGCAAAACGCACATCCAAAGAATAATTGGCTTTGCAAGCTTGTTGCAAAGACATCAGAGTATGAATACCACAATCAATTTCAGGATGATATTCAGGACGTTGTGGAACACCAAACAAGGCATCAATTTCAGGGAATAAAACTTTTAAAGCACCACATTCACGTAATACTTGAAAATAAACATCAGCACGATCTTCCATCAAAGCACGAGAGGTTTCTTTCCAAACACGTTCAGGGGTTAGCGCTTCTAATTCACCTGACTCAGCGAGTTGACGCATCAATGCCAAAGTTTCATCAGCAATTGAAAAGCCATATTGCGCATAACGTGCCGCAAAGCGGGCAACACGGAGTACACGTAAAGGATCTTCAGCAAAGGCAATAGATACATGACGCAGGATTTTATTATTTAAATCATCCTGACCATGATAGGGATCAAACACTTGACCATCGGCATCCATCGCAATTGCATTAATGGTTAAATCACGGCGAATTAAATCTTCTTCTAAGGTTACCGCAGGATCGGTATAAAACTCAAAGCCATGATAACCATGCCCAGATTTACGTTCGGTTCGGGCAAGTGCATATTCATCTTTGGTTTCAGGATGCAAAAAAACAGGGAAGTCTTTACCCACAGGTTGATAACCTTGGGCAAGAAGTTGTTCAGGTGTTGCACCGACAACAACATAATCTTTTTCGTGATAGGGATGACCGAGTAAATGATCTCTGACAGCACCGCCTACTAAATAAACTTGCATGAAAAAACCTCTATTCTTAATGCCATCATGCAACAGAATAGAGGTTTTCTCAAGTACAGATCTTTAGTTTACTAAAGATTCATGTATTAACTTTCAGCTTGTTGAATTTCAGCAACTGTTAATGCAGTCATATTCACCAAACGACGAGTTGTTGCAGTCGGTGTTAAAATATGAACTGGTTTAGAAGCACCTAGCAAGATCGGACCAATGGTCACATTATTGCCAGATGTAGATTTTAACAAGTTGAATGAAATGTTTGCCGCATCAAGGTTTGGCATGATCAACAAGTTTGCAGAACCTTTGAAACGTGAGTTCGGGAATGCAAAATGACGAATATTTTCATCCAAAGCCGCATCGGCATGCATTTCACCTTCAACTTCAAGTTCAGGTGCAATTTCGGACAAAATTTCAAACACTTTACGCATTTTTTGAGCGCTAGGGTCAGTTTGATCTGAGCCAAAACTTGAGTGAGACAATAATGCAACACGTGGAGTCATACCGAAACGACGTACTTCTTCAGCCGCTAAAATAGTCATTTCAGCCAATTGTTCAGCAGTTGGATTACGGTTGATATAGGTATCAGCAATAAATAAATTGCGATCTTCAAGCATCAATGCATTCAAGGTAAAGAAGTTATTACGACCTTCTTTTAGCCCGATTACATTGCTAACGAAATCCAAATGGATGTCATAGCTTGAATAGGTACCACATAACATACCATCAGCAAGACCGTGACGAACTAACATTGCAGCAATCAAAGTAGAACGACGACGTGATTCACGTTGAGCATACTCAGGTGTTACGCCTTTGCGTTGCATAATGCTGTGATAATCTTCAGCAAATTTTTCATAATCAGGATTATTTTCTTGATCAACGATGGTGATATTCACACCATTTTCAAGACGTAAGCCTAATTTTTTGATATTTGCTTCGATTACAGCAGTACGACCCACAAGGATCGGATGCGCTAAACCTTCATCAACTGCAATTTGAACTGCACGAAGTACACGCAAATCTTCACCTTCAGCGTATGCAATACGCTTAGGAGCAGATTTCGCTTGGGCAAAAATAGGCTTCATCATCAATGCTGAGTTATAAACGAACTCAGAAAGACGTTGACGATATGCAGAGAAATCAGTAATCGGACGGCTTGCAACACCAGAATCCATTGCAGCTTGTGCAACAGCAGGGGCAATTTCAAGAATCAAACGTTGATCAAGCGGACGTGGAATTAAATAGTCACGACCAAAAGATGCAGATTTTTCACCATAAGATGCAGCGTCTGCTTCAACGTGCGCCATACGTGCAATCGCATGTACACATGCAATCTTCATTTCTTCGTTAATGGTAGTTGCACCAACGTCCAAAGCACCACGGAAGATATATGGGAAGCAAAGTGCATTATTCACTTGGTTCGGATAGTCAGAACGCCCTGTTGCCATGATTACGTCAGGACGAACTTCATGTGCATGTTCAGGTAAAATTTCTGGATCTGGGTTTGCCAATGCAAAGATGATTGGATCAGCTGCCATCACTTTAACCATTTCTTTGGTTAAAATACCTGCCGCAGAAAGCCCCAAGAACATGTCCGCACCTGCGATTACGTCTGCAAGTTGAGTACCTTCGATGTCTTGCACATAACGCTTTTTAGACTCATCCAAACCTTCACGTTTAGTGGTCAATAAGCCACGTGAGTCAGCCACGATGATATTTTCTTTCTTCGCACCAATCGCACAAAGTAAATCTAAGCAAGAGAGGGCCGCAGCACCTGCACCTGAAGCGATGATTTTGATTTCTTCAATTTTTTTGCCATTCAATTGCAAAGCATTGATTAATGCAGAACCAACAATAATTGAAGTACCGTGTTGGTCATCGTGGAACACAGGAATATTCATGCGTTCACGAAGTTTTTGTTCAATGTAGAAACATTCTGGTGCTTTAATATCTTCTAAGTTGATACCGCCAAAAGTAGGCTCTAATGCTGCAACAATATCAACAATTTTATCTGGATCATTTTCAGCAATTTCGATGTCAAATACATCGACACCAGCGAACTTTTTAAATAATACGCCTTTACCTTCCATCACAGGTTTTGAAGCTAAAGGACCAATATTTCCAAGACCTAAAACAGCAGTACCATTACTGACCACAGCGACCAAGTTACCACGTGCTGTATAAAGAGCCGCTTTTGATGGGTCTTTCTCGATTTCCAAACATGGCGCAGCAACACCTGGGGAGTAGGCAAGTGCAAGATCATGTTGGTTAACGAGTTGCTTACTAGGAGTGACGCTGATTTTTCCTGGAGTTGGAAATTCATGATAATACAGAGCTTGCTGTTTTAGTGATTGATCGTCCATTTACATCTCGTTTGTTACAATGTACCAGCGGGCGCTGGTGATTTTGGCTAAATTTTCTTGAATATACCATTTGTTGAGCAATATCGACAGTCAAAATGTGCTTATTTCAAACAAAGTTATAGCTTTGAAATCTAAATATCCTAACAAATAGTGATAAGTTTATGTTGTTCTAAATATTTCGTGCTATCCGCAGAGGACAGCGCTTTAGAGAAATAGAAGCCTTGTAAAATATAGCAACCGTGTTTTTCTAGGAACAACATTTGTTCTCTAGTTTCAACACCTTCTGCAACAAGCGTAATCCCGATCGCATTGCCCATTGCAATGATTGCATTTACGATCGCTTCATCTTTCTCTTGCCCAATCTTTGAAATGAATGCTTTATCTATTTTGAGAATATCGAAAGGATAACTGGTTAAATAGGCGAGCGATGAATAGCCTGTACCAAAATCATCCAAAGAAATAGAAATATGGCGTTCTTTGAGTTGCTGTAGAAGAATATTTACATCCTCTGATTTATCAAATAATGTAGATTCTGTCAGTTCGAGCTCTAACATGTCCCCAGAAATATTATATTTTTGAAGTGCATAATCAATTTCATCGACTAACTCACCACGATAAATTTGTTGCGCAACGATATTGATTGAAACTCTAAAGTGATCAAAACCTAAGCCTTGCCATTCTTGAATTTGCTTACAAGTTTCATGCAGTACGAAAAGCCCAATGTCTGAAATCAAACTGGTTTCTTCTGCAAGCGGAATAAAGATGTCGGGTGAAATATAACCATGAATAGGGTGTAACCAGCGAATTAATGCTTCAAAGCCGTATATTCTATTGGTTCGAATACAAATTTTAGGTTGATAATGTACTGCAAGCTCTTTGTTTTTTATGGCTTTACGCAATTCATTTTCTAAGTTGACTTCTTGATTATGAATGGCTGTTTTCTTGTTTGAATAGAAATAAACAGTATTTCCACCTAAACGCTTGGCTTCATTCAGTGCGGATTCAGCATGCCCATTTAAGCTATCTAACTGTAGACCATGTTCTGGATAAATAGCGGCACCAATAGAAATGGTAATAATTTGTTCTTGTCCATTGATTTCGAAGAGTTGTTTAAAATCTTCTAATAGTTTTTGAGTTTGTTGGTGAATATCAATATTACAGCTACTTAGATTATAGATAACTGCAAAATCATCATTATTCAGATAAGCAATTAAGGACGCGTGAGTACAACTGAGTCTTAAACGATTGGCAACTTGTTTGAGTAATTCATCTCCATCTTTGTGACTTGTAAACTCATTAAATAGTTTAAAACGGTCGATATTGATTCGTAAAACAGCAAAGCTTTTAAATGAATCAGAATAATGTGTCAGATAATTGTGGAGTTGTTGCTTGAAATAAAAACGATTTGGTAAATCGGTCAGAATATCATAATGTTCTAAGTATGATAGCCGTTGCTCTTGTTTTTTACGATCAGTTAGATCAGTAATAATGCCAACATAATTGGCAACTTTATTTTTTTCATCATAAATCGCATTGATATGAACCCACAGAATGACTTTTTTACCTGAAGTGAAATCGACCTGTATTTCAGACTCGTATTCTCCATCGCGGATTAATTCTTGAGTGATTAGGGTATATTCTTGTTGAATTTTCGGGTTGTTATTTATTGTAATATCAAATAGATGTCGTCCAATAACTTCTTCTTCTTTATAATTTAAGAGTTTTTCGAAATAAGGATTAACCTCTAAATAACATAGGTTATTATCTAAAACAAAAACACCTTCCGCAACTTGATCTAGTACATTCGCTGCAAGTTTTAATTTTTCCTGATCTGTTTTTTCTTTTTGAATGTTACGTTGAATGCCAACCATTCTTAGCGGCTTATTTTTTGAGTTTTTAGAAACGACTTTACCAATGTCTTGAACCCAACACCATTGATCATCATGTTTAATACGGTAAATAGCTTCGAAACGCCCACTTTTTCCTTTGAGATGCTGGATGAGTAAGGTTTTATAGTTCGCAATATCATCAGGATGAATATAGTCATTGATACTATTTGGTTTTAGATTTAATTGTCTAAACTCTACATCACTTTTTGAGTTGGCAATTTCAAAGGTGCGCTTTTCAATATTCCACACCCATGAGTGGATTCCAGCCGTTTCATGTGCAAAAGATAAATTGGCTTGATGATTCTCCAAACGGTCATTGATTTGCTTAAAATCATAAATTCTTTCTTTCACAGTTTGTTCAAGTAGATGATTATGCATTTGCAATTCATCTTTCATTGCTTGAGTTTTTGAAATCTCTGATTTGAGTTGTTGTTGCAAATATTGTGATTCTTCAAGTCGTTCCTGTGATTGTTTAAACAGAAATTTATTTTTAGTGTTTAGGTTTTCTGCACGAATATAAATTTTATGTGAGACATAGGCGCAAAAAAATAAAAGTAAGAACCATATAATAAAAATTGTACTGTAGATCTCATTTGTATTTGTGGGAAAAAGTAGAGGGACACTAAAAATTGGGGTAACAGCAGGGATATAAAAAGCTAAAAAGTAGCTGAATCTTTGATTTAGAAAGTTCATAGCCATCATGGATGGGAAACTTAATAAAAATCCAGATAATAGAAAAGAGTAAAAAGGAGCAACTGTATTTGGCATCAACGAGATTTCTAAATTAAGTATATAAATACCTAAACCCAGTAGACTACCTAAAATTAAACAAAAAACCTGAAATAATATATTGATATATTTAAATTTTTTATTTTATATTGATATGCGACGTAAGTATTAAAAATAAAAAAAGACAAAATAAAAAAACTTGAAAGTGCCAACCAAATCGTTAATGCACTCGACGTTTTATGAAATAGACAAAAATAAATGAATACATCAGAAACACAGCTAAAAAGTAGCCATAGAAAAAAAATTCTAAGCTGTTTTGCGATCTTTCTTATATTGGATGAGTTGACACCATATGAAAGAAGCTCTTCCTGAACATCATTCATTTATCATTACACCTTTGTCATTTTAAGAAAAGCATTGAAATAATAATTTATTTTTTAGTTTTATTAATCAATAGGCTGTTTTAAAGCTAAAATACCGTGAAATATATCAGATTGCAATAGTGATATGTGACTTGTTTTGCTTTTTTATTTATAATAATTCAAAATGGATAATGCGACAACTGGAGCTGTTTCAGTTCTCAATACACGGTTCCCGATGCACCAGTTTTTAAATCCGTAATCATTCGCCTGACTGATTTCAGCTTCACTGAGTCCACCTTCTGGACCAATCAATAGCACAATATCTTGGCTTGCATCTTTGAGCACATCCGTCTGTTCTTTTTCAGGTGCGAGTACAAGTTTAGTTGTCGGTAATGCTGTTTGTAACCATTGCTCAAGACTGAGAGGTGCAAGTATTTGAGGAACAATATTCATGCCGCATTGTTCACAGGCTGCAATTGCGATCCCTTGCCAATGATCAATTTTCTTCTGATCACGGTCGTATTTTAAACGCATTTCACAACGTTCCGAAGTCAGCAGCTGAATTCTGGAAACACCGAGCTCGACAGCCTTTTGAATCGCATAATCCATACGGTCACCTTTACTCATCACTTGCCCAAGTAGAGCTGTGAAGTGTGGTGTACGGTTGTCAGAATTAAATGCATCAACATGCACTGAAGCGGATTTTTTCGCAACATCTGCCAGTGTCACAGCATATTCACCACCTTGTCCATTGAACAACGTGGCTTTTTCACCGGTTTGCGCACGTAAGACTTTGACCCAGTGATGGAAAACTGTTTCAGTCAGTTCAACCGTAGTATCAACAGCTAAATCAGTTTCAATATAAAAACGGGGCATTCAGTCTTACTCGCAAAATAGGTGATTCAATTTTGAATTATGCTAAACCAAGATCCAGTACAAGCTGACGGTTTGGTTCGGTATGGTTCATTGTGTAGAAGTGCAGGCTTGGCGCACCACCTGCAATCAGGCGTTCACAGAGCTTCACCACAACTTCATGACCAAAGGCTTTGATACTTGCAGAATCATCACCATAAGTAGCCAGTTGCTTACGAATCCAACGTGGAATCTCTGCACCTGTACCATCAGCAAAGCGAATCAGGTTGCTTGCATTGGTAATCGGCATAATCCCTGGTGCTACAGGAATATCAATACCTTCTTTTTGAATGCGGTCTACGAAGTAGAAATACGCATCTGGATTGAAGAAGAATTGAGTCAGTGCTGCATTTGCACCTGCACGGGCTTTATCACAAAAACGTTGAATGTCTTTGTCAAAGCTGTCGGCTTGCGGATGCATTTCAGGATATGCGGCAACCTCGATATGGAAATGATCACCTGAATGTTCACGAATGAAGCGAACCAGATCAGTTGCATAAGGCAGTTCACCTAAACCAACCTGACCTGATGGTAAATCACCACGAAGCGCTACAATACGGTCAATGCCTTGTGATTTATACAAATCCAGCAATTCAGCAATACGTTGTTTGCTGTCACCAATACAAGACAGGTGAGGCGCAACAGGTGTACCTTTGCCGTTGAAATCATCCAGTGTAGACAAGGTGCGTTCACGGGTTGACCCCCCCGCACCATAAGTTACAGAGAAAAATTCAGGATTCAGTAACTGAAGTTCTTGATGTACAACTTTGAGTTTTTCCGCACCTGCATCGGTTTTTGTCGGGAAAAACTCAAAAGAAATCGGGACACGTTTGGTCATGGTTAAATCCTTTTTTATCAATATTTTTGATTGATTTTACCTCTCCTAAATCCTCTCCTGAAAGGAGAGGACTTACCCTCGATGACATACATTTGATAATGAATGTTCCCTCTCCCTATGGGAGAGGGCTAGGGAGAGGGTTAATATCAATTAATATTTATAAGACTCAGACTTAAACGGACCTTCAACAGTTACACCTAAGTAATCTGCTTGTACTTGAGTCAATTGAGTCAAGACACCGCCAAAACCAACAACCATTGCCGCAGCAACTTCTTCATCTAGTTTCTTAGGAATAAGTTCTACACGGATTGCAGCTTGTTTTTGATCTTCAGGAAGATCAGCAAATTTTTCAGCGAATAAATGCATTTGACCTAAGACTTGGTTAGCAAATGAACCATCCATAATACGTGAAGGGTGACCAGTCGCATTACCAAGGTTCACTAAACGACCTTCAGATAAAAGGATTAAGTAATCGTTTTCATTTTCTGTACGATACACTTGGTGTACTTGTGGCTTAACTTCAACCCATTTGTAACCACGTAAATAGTTAGTATCGATTTCAGTGTCAAAGTGACCGATGTTACAAACCACTGCACCTGCTTTTAATGAATCAAGCATTGCAGAATCACATACGTGATAGTTACCCGTTGTTGTTACGATCAGGTCAGTGTTTTGAAGAAGGTCAAGATTGATGTCTTCTTTCTTGCCCGTTTGTACGCCATTTTTGTATGGAGAAACAACTTCATAACCGTCCATGCATGCCTGCATTGCACAGATTGGGTCAATTTCAGTTACACGTACAATCATGCCTTCCTGACGAAGTGATTGAGCAGAACCTTTACCTACGTCACCATAACCGATTACAAGCGCACGACGACCAGATAAAAGCATATCTGTACCACGTTTGATGGCATCGTTTAATGAATGGCGGCAACCGTATTTGTTGTCATTTTTAGACTTGGTTACTGAGTCGTTTACATTGATTGCAGGTACTTTTAAAGTACCGTCACGGTGCATTTCATACAGACGTTGAACACCTGTAGTTGTTTCTTCAGTAATACCGTGAATTTTAGCAATTACTTGAGGATATTTTTCGTGAACAAGTGCAGTTAAGTCACCGCCATCATCCAGAATCATGTTGGCATCCCAAGGTGTGCCATTTACATTAATCTGTTGTTCTAAACACCAGTTGTATTCTTCTTCAGTTTCACCTTTCCACGCAAATACAGGAATACCCGCAGCAGCGATCGCAGCAGCAGCATGGTCTTGAGTAGAGAAGATGTTACAAGATGTCCAACGAACTTCTGCGCCTAACTCAACCAGAGTTTCGATGAGAACAGCAGTCTGGATTGTCATGTGAATACAACCCAAAATTTTTGCACCTGCAAGTGGTTTCGCAGCAGAATAGCGTTTACGAAGACCCATCAAAGCTGGCATTTCTGCTTCAGCAAGTTTGATTTCTTTACGGCCGTAGTCAGCAAGTGAAATATCGGCAACTTTATAATCTGTAAATGAAGCATTAACCGCGTTCATCACGATCTCCTTAATTTAAATAATTGATCATTATGCTCGCGGATGCCGTTGTTGGTGATTCTAAGTTGATAACTTTGAGCAGAATACCGATGGTCGAGCCTAGCGATCTTACATTTAGTGCCTGTAAGAAAGTCGCAGCATCCCTCGACTGGCGACTATTGTACCGATATTTTAATTTTGTTCCAATCTGAAATTGGCTAATATGTAACTGAACACAGCTTGAATTAGAACAATGAATAAAAGTCCGAACATTTTTAAAAAAATATATTGGTTAATAATCACGTTAAGTCTCAGTTCACAAGTTTTTGCAAGTAGAAGTGAATCATCACCACAAGAAATATTCTTATTACCATTGATATTTATTGGTGCTTTGATTCTACTTAAATTTTCCGAGCTTGTTGAGAAATATACACAACACATGAATGTTGTATTGAAAATTGGCATTAAAGGCATTTGTTTTATTCTATTTATAAGTGTAGTGGCAATAATCATTAGTGGAGTTGGGCTTATTTTTGAATATATTCCCAAAAAATGGTCGATGCTATTTTAGACATAAATCGTTAATGAAAAGTATAGATCTTCATACAATATAGATCAGCAAATTTTGAGATTCATTGTATAAAGCTTATCAACTAAGGCATAAACTATTCTAAATCCTTTAAACTTGGATTAATGATTAAAACAATGAATTTAACACCTTTTTGGATGATAAAATTTGAATAAATTAAAAGAAAATCTAAGTCTCATTTTTGGAATTCCACTTGTTGCTTTTGGGCTTTGGTTGAGTCTGTTTGATAATGAAAATCTTCGAGTAGTTCCTTATAGTCTTGTGCTTTCTTTGCTTATTTTATTGAGCAGTCAATTTTATTTTAAGAAGAAAGTTGCTTGGTATCTGTATTTGGTATTACCGTTTGTTTTATATCTCTTTTTACAAATCATTTTACGCTCTTCACCTTTGTTACAGTTAAAAGAATTTGAATGGACGCATCCCAGTTGGCAACGAGGGAGCGATGTCCAGTTGATCTCACTTGAGCTAGATGCTCATCGAGGTTCGAGAAGTATTAATTCGACCTACGGGATTCTGATTTATCAGTATCAGTTTAATGGGCAAATTTATAGTACTGAACAGAGTGATGTCGCACGGCAGTATACTTTGTGGATGAGTGATGATGCTTCGGATCTGTATCAGCTGACTGAATCTAAAATTCGGCAGTCATTTCAACAGGGGCAGAATATTGTATTGATAAACTCAAAAGACCCATCGCAGTCCATCTTTTTTTACAGTCAGGACATCGTTGATATTCGTGGTTCATGGATTTCTGAGTTTTTAGTGATTTTTCAAGTTTTACTAGGGTTGGGTGTATTTGCTGTTATCGGTATTGGAGCGAAAAGAATTATTAACCCACATAATACGATTCAAACATGGTCTAAACCTAAAAGATATTTATTTATTGCTATATTCTTTATCATCACATGGAGTGTTTTATTTGCTGGTTGGATTTTATTTATGTATCTTAAAAATGCACCTTAAGTTTAGTATTTTAAATGCTTTAATATTTGAAATTAAAAAAATGGAACATGATCATGAAAAGAATAATTTTACTCTCAGGCTTATGTTGTTCAACTTTGGCACTTGCCAATGATTCCACTGGCTATGTCAGTACAGGTGGAATCGAATATCTAAAAAATAAGAATATTACGATGCAAAGTGAAGATTTATTTATCAGCAAGAAAATTATTAAGGTCGATTATCAGTTTAAAAATCTCAGCAAGCAGGATGTGACAGAAACCATCTTATTTCCTTTACCTCAATTAGATAATTATCGTGATGGAGACTTTGCCCATACCGAAGAATTATTGAAAAGTTTTAAAGTTCAAGTTGATGGAAAAACTGTAGTGCCTAAAATGCATGTCAGAGCGTTTATGAAACCATTGAAAATGGTGAAGTCGATGAACGTGCAAAAGAAACAGATGTGACTGATGAATTTAAGCATTGTGGTTTTTCTGAAAAAGATTTATTGACGCCTTGGATGGATGCTTCTGAAAGCAAGTTTTTTTCATCTAAAATTTTTAATTGTAAAATGCCAAAAATTCAAAAACTGGTACAAGGTTATACAAAAGATCAGGAAATTTATTGGACAGGGCAAGTCATTTATAGCTGGAAGCAAACATTTAAAGCCAATTCAGTTACACAAGTGAAGCATCAATATAAACCACTGGTTGGTGGTTCAGTTGCACTGTATGAAGATGAATATAATCAACAATATTGTATGGATGCTAACTTTAAAAAAGGTTTGAAAAAAGCACAGTCAGAAAATTCCTCATTCAGTGCGTTGGGCTATATTTTAACAACAGGGGCGAATTGGGCAAAACCGATTGAAAATTTTAAATTAACCATTGAACGTGATCCAAAAGAATTGGTGTCATTTTGTTGGAAAGGGAAAGTCAGCAAAATTAGTCCAACACAGTTTCAGATGGTGGAGAAGAACTTTGTTCCTAAACAGGACTTAGATATTATTTATGTAAACTTACGCAATTAAAGAAAGTGAGCATCAAACTCATTTAATATAAGTTTGATGCATTTATATTATTCGGCAGAATCTTCAGCAGTATTTGCTTTTTCAGCCCAAAAATCCGCTTTTTCTTCATTTACGTCTACACCTAAACCATGTTCATAGATTACCACAAGATCACGCATAGCTTGGACTTCACCGAGTTTAGCTGCTTGTTCAAGCATTTCAATCGATTTAGCCACATCTTTTTCAACCACGTCACCACGACGGTAGAAATTTGCCAATTCAAAAATTGCCGCAGGGTGCTGATGTTTGACCGCTTGTTCTAACCAACGATGCGCATGTTCAAAGTAGGTTTTTGCTTCTTCAGGATCTTCTTCTAAAATGTCTTTGGCATAGACGGCATAACCTTCACCTAACCAATACATCGCCTCAACATGACCCAATTGAGCTGCTTTGAGCGCCCATTCTTCAGCAAGTTGAACATATTCTTCATCATCACTTTCCATATAAATTTCAGCCAATTCAAACTGAGCAGCAGGATTTCCCATTGCAGCACGATTGAGAAGTGCAGGAGAAATAGAAAGTGGTTTAGACATAGACGTACCAATAAAATCAAAACAGTGACAAGACACTTAGAGTATAGCTGATTTTAAAACACTATTTTGCAATGAAAGCTTTGAAATAATCATCAACGAAACTAAAAATATAAGTTGTTTTCGATGGATAGAGATTTACTTCCACACTGGATGATGGGTAATTTCAACCAAGCGATCATTTTTCATCAAATAATAAACTTTTTCACATTGTTCTATCTTTTCTGAACGACGACCAATGGCGATCAGTAACTGGCTGTTAGCTTGATATTCATAATCATTCATTTGAAAACCATGTTTTTCGGAATAGCAGTCTGAAAAGCTTTGTTTTAAATAACCCGCATGACCATTTTGTGCATTATAAAAAGCTATATTCGAACAACCGCCCCCACAACCAATAGGAGACAATACATATTTTCCTGCAAAATTGATCTTTTCATTTTTTAATTCAGTTAAGACTGTTTTATAGATTTGGTTTGAACGGTCGATTTTTATCGCTTTGTATTTTCCTGTAAATGGAACAGCGGGATAATTTTTGAAAGCGGGTAATGCAAAACTTAACTGTGGTAATAATGCAATGCTAAATAAGGTGGGTATTGTAAATTTCATTATTATTTCTCATATCTAATGATGCTAAAACAGTACACAAAATGTACATCAACTTTTGAATTTTGTTTATATCTTGAAAGAAATCAAAAATAAATTATATAGGTATTTTATGTTCATTCATGCTTTGGAGGCTAAAAAAATGGCAGCCAATTCTAATTTAGACATTGAACTTTATAAAACGCGGTTAGCTCAATTAATTATTGAAAATGCCAATCAGGGCAATACGGCAGTCTTTACGGTTTTACCGAAGCATTTAGCACTCGAAGATATTCGTGCATTATCTGCTGAGTTAACGCAGTTGGGCTATCACATCAAATTTGAAGTAGATGAATTTTTTTATACATTTAATGTGTTTTGGAATTGATCCTGATCTTCGTTTGAAAATTAATCTTTGTTGGAAAAAGGGAAGCTCAAGTTGAACTTCCTATTTTTATGTTCATACCTTTAAAAGTTATTCAGTTTTTTGGTATTCATGAATCACTTCTAGCGCAGCACGAAATGCTTCTTGTGTTGCGGGCGCACCACAATAGGGAAGGCTATGTAAAAGCACTTCTTGTATTTCCTCTACAGTTGCACCGTTATTTAAAGCGCCACGAACATGACCTTTTAGCTCTGTTGGGCTTTTTTGTGCAGTTAAAAATGCGATGGTAATGAGTGAACGATATTTACGAGGTAGAACGCCTTCCCGTTGCCAAGTTGAGCCCCACGCATGTTCATTGATCCAGTCTTGGAGCGGTTGGGTAAATGGCACAGTATTGTCTTGTGCACGTTTTACAAAACTTTCGCCCATCACTTCGGTACGAACTTTTAAACCATTTTCATAATCTTGTTGTGACATAGATGTACTCATAATAAATTTTAATGATGTCAAAAGCAGTCTAAACCTGAAACTTTAAGATGCGTATCAGTGATTAGTCTATATTATTTGCAAATGCTTGATGATTTTTCATGTAGAATGCGGGCTTGAAATTTCATGCATTTGACCAAATAAATACAATAAGACTTAAAGAATGCAATTTTTTTCACAATAAATGTGAATTGTGAGTATTTTGATCATAAATGTGCAGTATTTATGATGTACCATTTTTTTTCGAAATGTCGTTATCACAGATCTTACGTTGACTGTGAAACGTTGAAGGCTGATACTCTCAGGGTTAATTTTAAGCAATTCGGTTCGTAAGGGATGGGGCCACAAGTTCTATCCTCTCAACACACTCTAAAGCAAGGGGCTATATATGGCTGGTGGAAAGTCAACAATCATTTACACACTGACTGACGAGGCGCCATTATTGGCGACTTACTCGCTACTGCCGATCATTGAGACCTTTACTAAACCAGCTGGCGTAGAAATTGTCAAAACTGATATTTCTGTTGCTATCCGCGTGCTCGCAGAATTCACAGATTACCTCAGTGATGAGCAGAAGGTTCCAAATAACCTCGCAGAGCTAGGTCGTCTCACTCAAGATCCAGACACAAACATTATCAAACTTCCAAATATCAGTGCTTCTGTAGCGCAATTGACTGCTTGTATCAAAGAGCTTCAAGCAAAAGGTTATGCGCTTCCTGATTATCCGGAAAATCCGACTACTGAAGAAGAAAAAGAAATCAAGACACGCTATAGCAAATGTCTTGGTTCAGCAGTAAACCCTGTACTTCGTGAAGGTAACTCTGACCGTCGTGCACCTGCTGCAGTTAAAAACTATGCGAAAAAACACCCACACTCTATGGGTGAATGGAAACAGTGGTCTCAAACTCACGTTTCACACATGGACGAAGGTGACTTCTACCATGGCGAAAAATCAATGACACTTGATCGTGCACGTAACGTGAAAATGGAATTGATCACAACTGCTGGCGAAACCATCGTACTTAAGCCAAAAGTTGCGCTTCAAGATGGCGAAGTGATTGATTCAATGTTCATGAGCAAAAAAGCACTTTGCGACTTCTATGAAAAAGAATTAGATGATTGTAAAGAAGCGGGCATTTTGTTCTCTTTACACGTTAAAGCAACAATGATGAAAGTTTCACACCCGATCGTATTTGGTCACTGTGTGAAAATTTACTACAAAGAAGCTTTTGAAAAACATGGTAAATTGTTTGATGAGCTTGGCATTAACGTAAACAACGGTATGGCAGGTCTTTATGAAAAGATCGCAACTTTACCGACTTCTTTACGTGAAGAAATCATTGAAGATTTACACGCTTGCCAAGAACACCGTCCTGCATTAGCGATGGTTGATTCTGCTAAAGGTATCACCAACTTCCATTCACCAAACGACGTGATTGTAGATGCTTCTATGCCTGCAATGATCCGTGGTGGCGGTAAAATGTGGGGTGCTGACGGCAAACCTTACGACTGTAAAGCTGTAATGCCTGAGTCTACATTCGCGCGTATTTACCAAGAAATGATCAATTTCTGTAAGTGGAATGGTAACTTCGATCCACGTACGATGGGTACTGTACCTAACGTTGGTTTGATGGCGCAAAAAGCTGAAGAATACGGTTCACATGACAAAACTTTCGAAGTTTCTGCTGCGGGTGTTGCGAACATCACTGACTTAGAAACTGGTGAAGTATTAATGTCACAAAACGTGGAAGAAGGCGATATCTGGCGTATGTGTCAGGTGAAAGACGCACCGATCCGCGACTGGGTGAAACTTGCTGTAACTCGTGCACGTAACTCTGGTATGCCTGCAATCTTCTGGCTTGACCCGTACCGTCCACACGAAAACGAATTGATCAAGAAAGTACAAAAATACTTGAAAGAACATGACACTGCTGGTTTAGACATTCAAATCATGTCTCAAGTACGTGCAATGCGTTATACACTTGAACGTGTAGCGCGTGGTTTGGATACAATTTCTGTGACGGGTAACATTTTACGTGATTATTTAACAGACTTGTTCCCAATCATGGAATTGGGTACTTCTGCGAAAATGTTGTCTATCGTTCCGTTAATGGCGGGCGGTGGTATGTACGAAACTGGTGCTGGTGGTTCTGCGCCTAAACACGTACAGCAACTTGTTGAAGAAAACCACTTACGTTGGGATTCTTTAGGTGAATTCTTGGCATTGGCTGTTTCTTTAGAAGAAATGGGCATCAAAGAAAACAATCCACGTGCGAAATTGTTGGCGAAAACATTAGATCAAGCAACTGGTCAGTTGTTGGATAATGATAAATCTCCATCACGCCGTACAGGTGAATTGGACAACCGTGGTAGCCATTACTTCCTAGCGAAATATTGGGCTGATGCACTTGTTGCTCAAGACGAAGATGCTGAATTGAAAGCGAAGTTTGCACCTTTAGCGAAAGCTTTAGATGAAAACGAAGCTAAAATTCTTGAAGAGCTTGCTGCTGTTCAGGGTCAATCAGTAGATATCGGTGGTTACTATGCAGTAGATACTGCAAAAGTAAGCGCAATCATGCGTCCAAGTGCGACATTTAATACAGCACTTGAAGCAATCTAAGCTGACTCAGTTTAAATTGAAAAAGGCATTGGTAAAGTAACCGTTTTAAGAAACTTTACCGATGTACGAAAAAGCCGATGCATTTGCATCGGCTTTTTTTATTTTGAAAAATTGCCTAGATTTTATTTGGAATCATTCGTGAGACACCTCGGAACTCAGCAATAATTTCAGCATTTTGATTGGTCACGGTAATGTCATAAATTTCCGAGCGTCCGCTTGGGGCTTTAAATATGGCTTTGGCAGTTAATGTGTCACCCACTTTCCCAGGCTTGATATAGCTGATATTGCAATGTTGTCCAACAGCTGTCATTTCTGAATTGCAGGCGAGGGCAAAAGCACCGTCAGCAAGGGTGAAAATAACACCACCGTGGCAAGTGCCGTGTCCTTGGGTATGTGCAGGAGTAACTGTAAGAGAAAGTTGCGCGGCTTTATGTGAGTAATGATCGAGTTTAATACCTAAGTTTTGCATCACGGTATCATTATCAAAAATAGCTTGTTGTAAATCTTGCGTCATAGTAAATCCTTTTATTGATACTTAAATATTTTATTTAATAAAATAATGTATCATTATTAAGGTGTTTATTGGTGGCTTTAAATGATTTATTTGTAAAAATGTGATTTTTAATTAATTACATGGTGGTTGTTTTTATTAAAATTCAATATAAACAGTACTTTAAATTTAATTAATGAAAGATTTATAATGTAATTTGTTAAATGTAACATTATGGTTTTTTAGATATGGATTTAGGGGTAGAGAATCAGTTAAAAGAATTGATTCTTGATGATGATTTTTCAAGGTTGCAGGGATTAACGAATAAAGAAGTTAATCTCATGGAAATTTTAAAGGTTTCCCATAAGGAACTACAGCATTCAAACTTTCTAGCGTGGTTACTATCTCCACAAGAAACGCATAATTTAGGTGACTTTGCATTCAAAGAATTCATTAAAATTTATTTTAAGGAAAATGAGTTTCAAGATTTGGGTGATGAAAAAGCTCTTTCCGTATTTGATTTTGTTCAATTAGATTTTGATGATTTGGTGATCAAGAGGGAATATAAGAATATTGACCTTATTTTCCTATCAAAGAAAAATGAATTCTGTATGGTAGTAGAAAATAAAATCTATTCATCAGAAGGAAATGGTCAACTGACTAAATATCGGAATTTTGCAGAGAAAGAGTATAGTGATTATAAGTACCGAATTTATATTTACTTGTCTTTAGAAGAGCAAAAACTAAGTCAACTTGGAAACCAATATTATGTACAAATCACCTATGAGCATGTAATTAAGTTACTTAATCAACTGCTTACATCAGAGCAAATTAATTTGGCTGAACAGACAAGGTTTGTTCTTGAACAATATTTGAAAACGTTGAAATCTATGCTTAATCAAAACGAAGAAATTGAAATTATTACAAAAAAACTTTATCAAAAATATAAGTCAGCTTTTGATTTGGTTTTTAAATATTGTGCTGAGACTGAATCAAGTTTAATCAATAATATTCTTCATGAGCTTATTGATAAGGATGAATCATTGACTTCGTTCCGAAGCAGTAAAAGTTATGTCCGATTTCAGCCAAATTTTTTATACTCTAATTATGATAAATTAATAGAAAAAAGTCTTTTCCCTACAAATGGTGTTTTGGAAAATGACACAATATATTTATTTGAATTTAATATTAAAAGTGATTGTATAAATTTTGATTTGAAAATTGGGGATGGTGATCAAAATGTAAGAAAAAACATTTTAGAAATTTATCAACGTCATCCGAGATTTTTTGGAAAAGTAAATAAAAAGTTTTCTTCTAAATGGCATTTGTCATTTCAGAAGCAAATTTTATCTTCAGAAGATTATGAAAAATTTATAGAAACTGGAAATGAGGATGAGGTAAGGGCTGTTATTATTAGCAATTTCAAAGATTTAAAAATAAAATTAAAAGAATATCAAGAGATTATGGAAAAAGAGTTGGCTTAGTAATGGGGGCAATCTACAAACCTAAATAATAGGTTTGTAGATTAGTTAGAGTATTAATTAACGACCATTACGTCCACGACCACGCGGTGCTTTGGTATTTGGACGAGTTGTACCATTGGTACGACGTTTCGGTTTCTCAGAGTCATCCATCTGCCAAATACGTTTAGTACCAGATTTTTTCACAGAACCATCTTTATTCTTACGCACCATTGGCTTACCACCAGTACCGCCTGGTTTTTTCACATAAGAACGTGAACGATAAGGTTCTTCGGCAGGTACATTTTGGAAGTCTGGGTAAAGTAAAGGTTCAATTTCTTTGGTTTCACCAGGTTTTAAACCCATTTGAACCAAATCAATAGCGCCAATCTTGGTGCGGATTAAACGTAAAGTTGGGAAACCAACAGCAGAGGTCATACGACGCACTTGACGATTACGACCTTCACAGATTGAGATCTCAACCCAAGATGTTGGGATATTGGCACGGAAACGAACAGGAGGATCACGATCCCATAACCATTCAGGTTGTTCAACTTTCTCTGCTTTTGCAGGAAGTGTCATACCATCTTTAAGTTCAACACCTTTACGCAACTGCTCTAACGCTTCTTCCGTTACATCACCATCAACTTGAACCAAATAAGTTTTAAACTTTTTATTGGCTGGGTTGGTAATAAACTGATTTAAACCACCATGATCTGTTAAAAAGACTAAGCCTTCGGAATCCATATCTAGACGACCCGCTAAACGCAAAGTCGAGTCATTGACATAGTCAGACATTGTCATATGTGCTTCGTCTTTACGGAACTGGGAGAGGACTCCGTATGGTTTATTGAGAATGACGATTTTCATAAAAAATGACTACTTAAATTACATAAAAAAGGTGTAAGTTGAGTTTTATTCAAAAGGGAAATGTGGTTATTCCCTGTATAAATCTCAAACAATACTAGAATTCGATTAGACTATTATGCGTGAAGTACAGTCGAAAGTAATGTGAATTGGTAAATATTTTTTAGAATGAGCCAGCAATAATAAAAGGGAGAGCCTACTCAATGGGTTATCAAAAGATCGTTGTACCTGCAGATGGAACGAAAATAACTGTAAATGCAGACTTATCACTGAATGTCCCCAATCATCCGATTATTCCTTTTATAGAAGGCGATGGGATAGGTGTAGATATAACCCCAACAATGAAAACTGTAGTCGATGCAGCTATTTTAAAAGCGTATGGTGGTAAACGTTCGATCGAATGGATGGAAGTTTATTGTGGTGAAAAAGCCGATAAAATATATGGCAGTTATATGCCAGAAGAAACTTTTGAAGCTTTACGTGAATATGTTGTGTCAATTAAAGGGCCATTAACCACACCAGTCGGTGGGGGTATTCGTTCGCTAAATGTTGCACTTCGACAAGAATTAGATCTCTATGTTTGTGTGCGTCCAGTGCGTTGGTTTAAAGGTGTTCCATCACCTGTACAGCATCCTGAACAAACAGATATGACGATTTTTAGAGAAAACTCTGAAGATATTTATGCAGGGATTGAATGGAAAGCGGATTCTCCTGAAGCGAAAAAGGTAATCAAATTTCTAAAAGAAGAAATGGGTGTTACCAAGATACGTTTTGAAGAAAACTGTGGTATCGGGATTAAACCTGTATCCAAAGAGGGGACGCAACGTCTGGTTCGTAAAGCCATTCAATTTGCCATTGATAATGATAAGCCTTCAGTGACACTGGTTCACAAAGGTAATATCATGAAGTATACCGAAGGTGCATTTAAAGAGTGGGGCTATGAGCTTGCAATTGATCGCTTTGGTGGCGAGTTGATTGATGGTGGTCCTTGGGTGAAAATTAAAAATCCAAAAACAGGCAAAGATATTGTAATTAAAGATGTTATCGCTGATGCTTTTTTACAACAAATTTTGATGCGTCCTGTGGATTATTCTGTGATTGCAACATTAAATCTCAATGGTGATTATATTTCCGATGCACTTGCTGCAGAAGTTGGGGGAATTGGGATTGCCCCAGGTGCAAATATTGGTGGAGCTGTTTCTGTTTATGAAGCAACACATGGCACAGCACCTAAATATGCAGGGCAGGATAAAGTAAATCCAAGTTCGATTATTCTTTCTGCTGAAATGATGCTACGTGATATGGGCTGGATTGAAGCTGCTGATCTGATTATTAAAGGTATTTCTGGTGCGATTGCAGCAAAGACAGTGACCTATGATTTTGAACGCTTAATGCAAGGCGCTAAATTGCTTCGTTGTTCTGAGTTTGGGCAAGCCATAATTCAGCATATGGAAGATTGATTTAAATATTGATTTTAATATCATGGTTTTTAGGGCTTGCGATGTGCAAGCCTTTTTATTGATCGGGTTATAGCACGTAGGATAATTTACAAGTACATCAACATACAAGATAAATTAAGATACTATTCCATTAAAAATGGATACCCTAATTGATCCAGTAGAGGTAGGATGAAATAGTTGTAAGTTTAAAAAGTATGTTCAAGGTTTAATTTATGAATGAAATGCAAAAAGCAGCAGCTGGGCTTCTTTATGATGCAAATAATGATGCTTCTATATTGGAAATGCGACATCAAGCTAAAGTGAAATTGCATGAATTTAATCATTTAAGCCCAGAAAAAAAGAATGAAAGAGAGGAAATTTTAAAAGCATTATTGGGGGAAATTGAGGATAATTTTATTATTGAAGGTCCATTTCATTGTGATTATGGTTTCAATATTGAAATTGGTCGTAATTTCTATGCCAATGTAAACTTGGTGATTTTAGATGGTGCAAAAGTCACGATAGGTGACAATGTTTTTATCGCGCCCAATGTGGGGATTTACACAGCAGGACACCCAATTGATAAAGTGCAGCGAAATCAAGGTTTGGAATATGCCTATCCAATTAGCATAGGAAATAATGTTTGGATTGGAGCGGGTGTTTCAATCATGCCAGGGGTGACAATTGGTGATGATACTGTGATTGGGGTAGGCAGTGTAGTAACTAAATCTATATCATCAAAAGTTGTGGCAGTAGGAAATCCTTGCAGAGTGATTCGTGAAATCGCAGATTGATATAATAGACCTTGTCTAAAAGTATTGGATCTTAAAGAAAATTTTTAAACGAATAGCAGAATCAAGTGTTCAAATAATGATTGATTTTACAATTGAACGGTTGGATGGTTTTATTCGGGTACTTTGGTTTTTTATCCAAGTGTTTTGCTTGAGTGTAAAATTGACCTCTCAACATCTGTGCTATTTATTTGATATAAAAAGTTTTATGACAAAATAATGTCTAAGTTGCCAAAAAAAGTCATTTTAACTCACATATTGTTAGTCAAGATTAAAAAGAATAATGTAAATAGCAACTTAGTCTATTTTTTGATATTTTAACGAAACTTATAGGGAGTTTCGGTTGTGAAAAAAATATTATTCATTGGTTTGAGTTTGGCTTTTTCACACAGTGTTTTTGCAAAAGATGTGCATAAATGTATTGTGAATGGTTCTGTGACTTATCAATCACGTCCATGTGCTGGAGCTATTACGCCTAATCAGCAACAACAAATGCAACAAAAGCTGGTGCAGAGAACAGCAAGTCAAAATGCAAAAATGCGTGAACTCCAAAAGTTGAATCAAGCTCAGGCTCAACCTGTACATCAGTATTCGCAATCACAACATCTACAACGCCGTTCAGATAATGGTACAAGCAATCAGATTCCAGATAGTGTTGAAGGTAAAAAGAAGAGTTTGGCACTTGCTCAAGATGCTTATCAAAAAACCAAAAATCGTTAATAGACCTCAAATATAGTTAGAGCTATTTTAAAACAAGCATTGCTAGGTTAAACAACGCGATGTTTTGTCATTACACTTCTGTTATATTAGTCGAAATGGTGATTGATTGAAGACAGAAGCTGATGACGCAAGTAGAAGCAAAGAAGAAGAGGAAGTTGTTTATTTTAGCAACTTTAGGTTTGTTGATTCCTATATTTATACTCTCGATGGCTTTTTTTGCTGCTAAAAGTGATGCTGAAACTAAGAAAGAATACGATAAGTTACGCTTAGAACAAGAAGCCAAAGTAGAACTTCGCAAGCAAGAGCAAAGAAAAAATGAACAAGCTAAGTTGCTAGAAGACACTCAAAACCAAAGTTAATTTATCATTCTCATTTCTTGTGATTTTTCATCTGAATATATTTTTCACATTGAAAATAAAAAACCGCCAATTTGGCGGTTTTCTTTTTGTTCTAAGAGTTAGAACTTATTTGTTTTTGTCTTTTAACTGCGGAACAGCAGAACCTGTACCTACAGCCAATAAACCTGAATTTGTATAAATACCAAGTTTTGCACGTGTATCCGTAATATCAAGGTTACGCATGGTCAACTGACCGATACGATCCATCGGTGTAAACATTGAATCACCTTTTTCCATCGTTAAACGCTCAGCTTCATAAGTGAGGTTTTCAGATTCAGTGTTCATAATCGTGTAGTCATTACCACGACGAAGTTCTAAAGTCACAGTACCTGTGATTGCTTTAGCAACCCAACGTTGAGCAGTTTCACGAAGCATCAATGCTTGAGAATCGAACCAACGACCTTGATACAATAAACGACCTAAACGTAAACCGTTGATACGGTATTGTTCAATCGTATCTTCGTTATGAATACCAGTCACAAGACGTTCATATGCAATATGAAGAAGTGCCATACCCGGAGCTTCATAGATACCACGAGATTTTGCTTCGATGATACGGTTTTCAATTTGGTCAGACATACCTAGACCATGACGACCACCGATACGGTTCGCTTCAAGAATGAACTCAACAGGATCTTCGATACGTTTGCCGTTTAATGCAACAGGGAAGCCTTCTTCGAAAGTCACTGAAACTTCTTCAGCGTCGATTTTTACATCGTCTTTCCAGAATGCAACACCCATGATTGGGTCTACGATTTTGATACCTGCATTGAGGTACTCAAGATCTTTCGCTTCATGAGTTGCACCAAGCATATTCGAGTCAGTTGAATATGCTTTCTCTTTCGACATTTTGTAGTCAAAACCATTGTCGATAAGGAATTGTGACATTTCCGCACGACCACCCAATTCATCAATGAATTGTTGATCTAACCATGGTTTGTAAATTTTAAGCGCAGGGTTGGTCAATAAACCATAACGATAGAAACGTTCAATATCGTTACCTTTATAAGTAGAACCATCACCCCAGATGTTTACGTCATCTTCTTTCATTGCTGTAACAAGCATTGTACCTGTTACTGCACGACCTAATGGAGTCGTGTTGAAATAAGGAACGCCACCTGTGCTGATATGGAATGCGCCACATTGAATCGCAGCAATACCTTCTAATGCAAGTTGTAAACGGCAGTCAACTAAGCGAGCTTTAACAGCACCGTAAACTTCAGCTTTACGTGGAATTGCATCGTAGTCATCTTCATCAGGTTGACCTAAATTTGCTGTATAAGCATAAGGTTCTGCGCCTTTTTGTTTCATCCACAATAAAGCTGCTGAAGTATCTAGACCACCAGAAAAGGCGATACCAACTTTTTTGCCTACTGGTACATTCTGCAAGATCGTTGCATTATCAGTCATTGCTAGTCCTAACTATTTAACATAGGCACCACAAAAGCGGGTCGCCCGAAAGAATTTTATAAACGCAGTATTATAGCACTTCTCACAGCGATTTTTTTCACGTTCTGAATGGAAATTATTTTTTTTCATTTGAAAATTAGATTAATATCGCTGAAATATACGTTTTTACGATAAAAATAATCCTTGGAAAATTTCATGCTCAATTTTAAAAATAAATATCTCTCATATTTGCATATTCTTGTTGCTGTGATCGTGGCGATGGATACTTTTTATTTAATTTACCTGTCCATCAGTAATGGTGTTCAAGATGCAGCTTATTTAACAGGTGGCTTGGTTGGTAAGCTTTGCCTTATTGTTATTCATTATATGTGTTCGAGAGAAGTGCAACATGGAAGTACGATTGGGCGTATAGCCTCTATTTTCTTCACATTATTTGTCTTAGCTGCATTTCCGATTGGAACAGTAATTGGTATTTTCATGTTGTTTTTCTCTATTTTTAAATGGGAGAAGAATTAACGATTCTTAAAAAAAAGGTGAATAGTAATATAAATTTTAACAATAACATGATGCTTTATTGCTCTTGATTTAAGGGGAATACATTTGCAATAAGCGGATAAAAGATAATTCAACTTGAATTTTATCTTGATTTTTCTTATGTTTAATAAAGTCTTTATTAAATTATGCCTATAATTTTCAAAAAAGATTTGATGATCAATCTTCATTTAAATCTATGATAGCACTAGACCCTTAGCCTGAATCCTAATTGAAGGAAAATCATGAATTATTCTCCACCACCGTTATATACATTACCGAAAAGTAAAAATGAAACATTGAGTTTAATTCATGGCATTTATGCAGGGTTGTTGTTCTGTGCTTTAGCAATTGTTTGGTATTTAGAGTATCAACAGAAGACCATGGCAGAGATGCAGTTATGGGGATTGAGTGCCATCATGTTGTTGATGTTTGGTTTAAATATTTTGGCATGTATTCGTGTTAAAAAAGGCAATAATCAAGGGAAAATTTTATCTCGCGTGATGGCTGTTTTGATGTTGCCATCTTTTCCGATTGGAACTCTATTAGGATTGTTTTCTTTATGGAAAACTACAAAGACCCAATGGGAGTAATGGTACGGTTCACGACGACTTGAGTACTTTTGAATAAAACCTTTTAACCTCATAAGCCACTAAAATTAAGTTATGATTTATTCAGGAGATGTTGCTTCATGAGGTTGGGTTTAGAACATAATCAATAATTTTTGAGAAAAGTATATAACAACAAGGCTATGTTCTATTTTATCTGATCATTTAACCCAATAAACTGTTTTTCAATTGGGGTAAATACATGCTCATTTCTCGCAATTAGATATAGCCCTATGTGGCGATATTGTTCAGGAATTTCCATCTTATATTGAACATTGTATTTCTGAGCCAATGAACGAGTGACCAAAGAAACCCCCATACCTAACTGTGTGAAATTCACCAGCGCTTCATAATCATTAATATGAATCATTTCACCTTTATTTAATGTGTGATCTAAATAAATTTGATCAAGCATTGTCGAATAGCAACATTCTAATGAGGTAAATAATAAATTTTGCTGATTCAATGCTTCATATAAATTTTCATAGTTGATGACATCTTTGCCAATAAGCACCAATTCATCTTTACCTTTTTGAATATATTGTAGATTTTTTTGTTCGGGATGTCCGAGTACATAAGCAAAATCAATATTTCCCTGTAAAACCTCTTGTTCCAAAAAGCCTGTAGCACCAGTTTTGATGGAAAAAGATAAATCGGGGTAAGTTGTATATAACTGACTGATTGAAGGGTAGAAGCGCATGCCTCCTAAACTGGTATTGGTGCCAAAACGTAAAAACTTTTCTTGTTGATGAATTTTGTTTTCAGTTTCTTCCCAAGTAAACATCATTTTTTTGTATTGTTGATATAAATTGATCCCTGATTCTGTCAGCTCAACACCTTTCGGTTTTCGAATAAACATTTGACGATCATAATGATTTTCAATTTTTTTAATTTTAGCGGTCATGTTTGACTGTAAATAATTCAGCTTATTGGCTGCTGCTGTAATGCTTTTCATCTCCGCCACAGTAATGAATGAACGGATATCACTCATATCAATATTCATGTGAACTCCTCGACAATGGACTTCTTGCAAAAGTTAATTTCAGATTGATTTAGGTCAATTTAAAATGTTCCCTCTCCTTGTAGGAGAGGGTTAGGGAGAGGTTTTCTATTTAAAAAACCCTTGATCCTTTTGCGGAGTTACCTCCTCATCCCTGAGCCATATATGGTGCAAGAGAAGGAGCTTCCGATACATTTTTGAATAAGCCTGTTAATCGAAAATTTGAACATTTACGCAAGACGGTGAATAAAATGAAAAACAACTACATCAAAAAAAATGATGCATCTATTAAAACATAGCATTATTCATGATGTCATTAATTTTCTACACTAGGGAAACATTCCATCTGTAGAGTACAGAAAAATGAATATTCGAGTGGTGAGTGCGATCACGGTGTTGTGTCTGGTGTGGGGATCATTATGGGGATTGATTAAATTCAGCTTACATATTTTCCCACCATTTCAATTTATCTCAGTACGCTTAATCATCGCTGCCTTAACATTGTTAATTGTCCAACGGCTTTTAAACAGATCAATCCTGCCTGAGAAAGGCGATTGGGGGAAATTACTGATTTCTAGCTTAATGCTATGTGTTGGCTTTTATGCAACTCAAACTTTTGCCATGCAATTCGTAGATTCAGGGTTATCAGCCGTATTGGTATTTACCATGCCGATCTTCATTGGTGTCTTGGCGCATTACATTTTGAAAGAACGATTGAATGCCCAGAAAATTGTAGGTTTGTTTTTTGGTGTTTTGGGATTAGTTTCAATTCTTTGGACACAGCTACATGATATTCATATGAATCTTACCTTGCTTGGTGAACTTGGGCTAATCTTTGTTGGCTTTATGTGGGCAGCGACCACGATCTATATCAAGAAAAATTTTGCGACTTATGACAAAGTGAAACTGACAATCTGGCAAATGTTGATTGGCGGCATCATCATATTATTTGGCGCTTTACTGGTTGAGCCTATTGACCTACATATCTGGATGAATCCATGGAATGATTCGATTTTATTTTATGTTTCAATCATAGGTACTGGTGCTGCTTTTGCATTGTGGAATTGGATTGTCACTCAAGTTGATACCTTTGTTGCTTCAATTTCGATCATGAGTATTCCAATTTTAAGTTTGTTCTTTGGTTATGTGTTTTGGGATGAACCATTAACCTTGAATATTATGATTGGTGCAGTCTTTATTTGCATAGGCATTATTTTGAGTTCATTTAAGCTCAAATCCAAACAAAAAATTCAAACGGTATCTTTGGATCATCAACATTGATGAGTTTAAGTAGAAAGCTGTTTTGGATTATTTTTAGACCAGTTTATTTTTTGTCAAAAACTGCTTAGGACTTTGGTGCTAGCAGTTTTTGGCAGATTTACACTTAATTTCTAAATGCGTTGAATGTCATAAGATTGGTGTGATTTTTTAAATGATCAGACCAATATTTTATTGCTATTGAGTTTTAAGTCTTTGAAATATGTTTAGCACATTATAAAATTGTTTAATAAAATAGCCAGATACGACTAAAGTTTTATAAAAACTCGCTTTAAATAGAAAATATAAACAAAAACAGTGGTTTTTAGTAATTGTTGAGTTCAGAATCAATTAAAAATAGTGATTAAATAGGCGAAAAACATGATTTTATTGGTCTGACCAATATTTTATTTTTAATAATTTGTTGATCTTTAAAATGCCAGATTTTATTATTAAGGCGCACAAAGTGCTATTTTTTTGTTTTAAATTTTTAATTGGTCATACCAATTGTTGTGAAATACTTGGCTGATCAGACCACATTCGACGTTTTAGCAAGCATTTCAAGGAGATGACAATGCTTCAACATTGGCAACAAATTTACGATCCGATGGGCAATATCTGGGTATCCAGTGCCATCGCACTTATTCCAATTGTATTTTTCTTTTTAGCCCTTGCTGTATTCCGCATGAAAGGAAGCGTTGCGGGAACAATTACAGTTGTATTGGCTTTATTGGTTTCGCTTTTTGCCTATCAAATGCCAATCGCAATGGCTTTGGCTTCAATGGTCTACGGCTTTCTTTATGGTCTATGGCCAATTGCTTGGATCATCATTGGCGCTGTATTCCTGTATAAAGTTTCGGTAAAAACAGGGCAGTTCGATATCATTCGTTCTTCGATCATGTCGATTACTGAAGATCAGCGTTTACAGATGCTGTTCGTTGGCTTTGCTTTCGGTACTTTCCTTGAAGGGGCGGCGGGTTTTGGCGCGCCAGTTGCGATTACGGCTGCATTATTGGTCGGACTTGGATTTAAGCCACTTTATGCTGCTGGTCTTTGTTTGATTGTGAACACAGCGCCAGTTGCCTTTGGTGCAATGGGTATTCCAATTATTGTCGCAGGGCAGGTTTCTGGTGTAGACACCATGGAAATCAGTCAGATGGTGGGTCGTCAGTTGCCATTCATGGTGCCGATCGTATTGTTCTGGATCATGGCGATTATGGACGGTTGGCGTGGTGTAAAAGAAACGTGGCCAGCAGTGATTGTGGGCGGTGGTTCTTTCGCATTGGCACAGTATTTAACCTCAAACTTTGTCGGTCCTGAACTTCCAGATATTACCGCTGCGATTGCATCATTGGTATCTTTAACGATTCTTTTAAAATACTGGCAGCCTAAACACATTTTCCGTTTTGAAAATGAAGAAGGCACGCCTGCGATTGATTTAGCCGAAGAACGTAAGAAGAAATTCACCATCGCACAAATCGCGAAAGCATGGTCTCCATTTGCAATTTTAACGGCAATGGTGACGGTCTGGAGTATTAAACCATTTAAGGATTTGTTCACCAAAGATGGTGCTTTGCATGACATGGTGATTTCAATCAAAGTGCCATTTTTACATCAAATGGTGCAAAAGATGCCGCCTGTCGTTCCTGAAATTAAGGACTACGATGCGATCTATAAATTTGATTGGTTCTCTGCGACAGGGACTGCGATTGTCATTGCAGCGATCATTACGATTATTTTCCTCAAAATGAAGCCAAAAGAAGCAATTGTGACATTTGGCGAAACTGTAAATGAGTTAAAAATTCCAATTTATTCTATTGGTATGGTGTTGGCTTTTGCTTTCATCGCAAACTATTCAGGTATGTCTGCAACGCTTGCTTTGGCACTTGCACATACAGGTCAGGCATTTACATTCTTCTCGCCATTCTTGGGTTGGTTAGGTGTGTTCCTGACAGGTTCTGATACTTCCGCAAATGCGTTGTTCTCAGCATTACAGGCGACTACTGCACAGCAAATTGGTGTGCCAGAAGTATTACTTGTTGCTGCAAATACCAGCGGTGGGGTAACAGGAAAAATGATTTCTCCTCAGTCAATTGCGATTGCTTGTGCCGCAGTAGGTTTAGTGGGTAAAGAGTCTGATTTATTCAGGTTTACGGTAAAACACAGTATTTCATTTACCGTGATGATTGGTATTATCATTACTCTACAAGCCTATGTGTTCCCGTGGATGATTCCATGATCTTGATGATTATGAATTTTCACGGTATTGCACAAACCTGATGCAAAACTGAGGACAGCAGATGAAAATCTCCGACAAAGTGGTACAAAACCTTCGCATGTTGATTGAAGAAAACAATATGCAAGTCGGAGATCGTCTGCCAGCAGAACGTAAGTTGTGTGAGCAACTCGGTGTATCCCGTTCCTCTTTGAGAGAGGCCATTTCGCAACTGACCAGTACGGGCATGCTGGTCAGCAAAGTCGGAGCGGGGACTTTTTTACAGCAATTGCCTGTGAACTGGTCACAGAATCAGATTGTTGAACCATTAAGTAATTTGATCGATGAAGATCCTGCTTATCGCTTTGATGTGCAGGAAGCCCGAATGGTACTTGAGGGTGGAACAGCTTGGTATGCTGCCAAGCGGGCAACTGAGCAGGATCTGGAAAAAATTCGCTATTGTTATGATCAGATTACCCATTTTCAATCTTTGGGTGATGATGATAAAGCCTCAATGGCGGATGCTGAGTTTCATCTGGCGATTGCAGAGGCATCGCATAATCTGGTGCTGATTCAGATGATGCGTGGTTTATTTGATTTGTTGCAATTTAACGTGGTTTTGGGACGACGAAAAGTCTATACCGAAGCACGTCGCTATGATCAGTTGCGTGATCAACATTTCCAGGTGATGGATGCAATTGAACGTCATGATCCAGAAGCTGCGCGGAATGCAGTCTGTGGACATATAGAATTTGTAGTACAGCAGGTGCGGATGATTGATGAGGAAGAAGCCCGTCGTCAGCGTGCTAGCCGATTGAACAGGATATAGTTATGATTATTTCTTCTGCGAATGATTACCGTGAAGCCGCGCGTCGTCGTTTACCGCCATTTTTATTCCACTATATCGATGGTGGTGCGTATGCTGAATATACCTTGAAGCGTAATGTAGAAGATTTATCAAAAATTGCGTTAAGACAACGTGTTTTAAATGACATGTCACAACTCAGTCTGGAAACAAAACTGTTTGATGAAACTTTGTCGATGCCTGTGGCTTTGTCACCAGTTGGTTTGACTGGGATGTATGCACGTCGTGGTGAAGTTCAGGCGGCAGTTGCAGCAGATAAAAAGGGTATTCCATTTACTTTATCCACTGTATCTGTATGTCCAATTGAAGAAGTTGCACCTGCAATTAACCGCCCGATGTGGTTTCAGTTATATGTACTGCGTGATCGTGGTTTTATGAAAAATGCCTTGGAACGTGCTAAAGCAGCGGGTTGTTCGACATTGGTATTCACTGTGGATATGCCTGTACCAGGCGCGCGTTATCGTGATGCACACTCAGGTATGAGTGGTCCAAATGCTGCTATGCGCCGTTATATGCAATCTTGTTTCCATCCGCATTGGGCATGGAATGTTGGCATGATGGGTCGTCCACATGACTTGGGTAATATTTCAAAATATCTCGGTAAGCCTACAGGTTTAGAAGATTATATAGGTTGGTTAGGTAATAACTTTGATCCTTCTATTTCATGGAAAGACCTTGAGTGGATCCGTGAATTCTGGGATGGTCCAATGGTCATTAAAGGGATTCTTGATCCTGAAGATGCTAAAGATGCAGTACGTTTCGGTGCAGACGGTATCGTGGTATCGAACCACGGTGGTCGTCAGTTGGATGGTGTTTTATCGTCTGCACGTGCGCTTCCTCCAATTGCAGATGCTGTAAAAGGCGACATTAAAATCTTAGCTGATTCGGGTATCCGTAATGGTCTGGATGTGGTGCGTATGTTAGCTTTAGGTGCGGATACTTGTATGCTTGGTCGTGCATTTGTCTATGCTTTAGGTGCAGCAGGCGGTGAGGGTGTTTCCAATCTACTTGATTTGATTGATAAAGAAATGCGTGTAGCGATGACTTTAACAGGTGCGAAAACAATTGCAGATATTACTGAGGATTGTTTGGTGAAGTTAGAGAAAGAGTTGGTGGGGTGATTCCTTCTTTAGAAAATAAATCCCTCCCAACCTCCCTTTGAAAAAGGGAGGAGTTCCCCTCTTTTTTAAAGAGGGGTTAGGGGAGATTATGTTTAATTGGAAAATAATCTTTCAATAAATATTCACCTCTCCCCTTGCACAGCCGTACTGTTCATCTCCTGAAAGGAGAGGGAATTGCCGTTATTAATTAAAAATTTTCGATCTGTCATTTAATGGAATGAATCGACTATGCAAACCTCATCATCAAACACCATTCAAAACCTGATTAACGTCGTTGGGAAACAACATGTTTTAACCGACGATGCTGATACACGCCTATACAGACAAGGTCGTCGTTATGGTGCAGGACAAGTGCTTGCTGTTGTTGCACCTGGCAGTTTATTGGAGCAATGGCAGGTTTTAAAAACGGCTGTTGACGCGGATTGTGTGGTAATCATGCAGGCTGCCAATACAGGGCTGACCGGTGGTTCAACGCCATTCGGTGATGACTATGACCGTCCTGTGGTGTTGATCAGCACCCGAAGATTGGTAGGTATTCAGGTGATTAATGAGGGTAAACAAGTGATTTGTTTACCAGGTGCGACACTGGATAAACTCGAAAAAGATTTAGCACCATTTAATCGTGAACCGCATTCTGTGATTGGTTCTTCATGTATTGGTGCATCGGTGCTTGGTGGAGTGTGTAATAACTCAGGCGGTGCATTGGTGCGCCGTGGTCCTGCTTATACAGAACTGGCTTTATATGCACGAGTCAATGATTCAGGTGAACTGGAGTTAGTGAATCATTTAGGTGTGAATTTGGGTGAAACACCTGAACAGATTTTGAATGCGCTTGAAAATAAAAATTATCAAAGCAATGACATTATTAACAATTCAAGTTGCTGTGCTTCCGATCAACGTTATTCACATGATGTGAAACAGGTCGATGAAAATACTCCTGCACGTTTTAATGCAGATCCATCACGCCTATTTGAAGCATCAGGTTCGGCAGGGAAAGTCTGTGTATTTGCAGTGCGTTTAGATACCTTTGAAAAGATTCCGAGTCAGGTGTTTTATGTGGGCACCAATTCACAGGATGATTTGACCGAAATTCGTCGTTTTTTATTGAAAGATTTGCCACGTTTGCCAATTGCAGGCGAGTACATTCACCGTGTTGCCTATGATATTGGTGCTGAATACGGCAAAGACAGTTTTATGTTTATTGAAAAATTCGGTACGGCAAAAGTGCCTGCTGCATTTGCCATGAAAGATAAAGTTGATGGTTATCTGGAGAAAGTAGGTTTGCGTGGTTTATCTGATAAAGTTTTACAGATATTCACTAAAATGTTGCCGAATCATTTACCACAGCGCATGAATGAATTTCGTGATCTGTATGAACATCATTTGATGATTCGTATTGAAAATCAGGATGTTGATCAGGTCGAGCAATATTTAAAAACTTATTTTTCAGATAAAACTTCAGGCAACTATTTTAAATGTACCGATGAAGAAGGGCGTAAAGCATTTTTACATCGTTTTGCGGTAGCAGGCGCAGCAATTCGTTATCGTGATACGCATCGCTCCGAAGTGGAAGATATTGTCGCGCTTGATATTGCGCTACGCCGTAATGACCGTGAATGGGTGGAAACTTTACCTAAAGCGATGGATGAAAAAATTATCCATAAATTGTATTACGGACATTTTCTGTGTCATGTGTTTCATCAGGATTATATTGTGCAGAAAGGTGTTGATCCTTTGGCAATGGAACATGAAATGTGGCATTTACTCGATGATCGTGGTGCGGAATATCCTGCGGAACATAATGTCGGGCATTTATATGTGGCGAAGCCCGCTTTGAAAAATCATTATCAAAAACTTGATCCGACCAATAGCTTTAATGTCGGGATTGGGCATACATCGAAGTTAAAAAATTGGAAATAGTCGTTCATTAATATTTGTTTGTGTATAGTCGAAACAGTTTGATTAATCAGACTGTTTTTTATTTATGTGATGAAAATCGGATGAGTAATATACCGATGAGGAATGCACTCACACTAAAAGCCATAACAGTATAAAAAGTAGAATGGGTTTTGAACCAAACGAAGATGGCAGGGATTGCTATGATTACAGCGAGTAGCCATGATAACCATTCGGGCAGTTCATTCTTTTTAGATGCGGGTTCAATATAATATTGGTTTTGAATGTATTGAAGTTGCTCGATTTCTTCGCCTGAATAGCGTGTACCCAACAGAAAATATCTTAAATCGCTTTCCCAATGTGATAGATCAGTTTGAACTGTGTCCCAATAATTTTGATGAGCTTCGATCTGCATGGATTCTAAGGCTTCATAAACAGAAAGTTTATCTCGAAACTCTTGTTCTGATTGCTCAGATAAATCTAAATAATTGGGTCTGAATAAAATATAGTTCGGATAATATATTTCAATGAGCTGATAAAAATCATCATAATATGCAGAGAAATTTTGCCCGAAAATACTTAAAAATCCCTGTTTACGTCGTATAAGATTGTGTAAGGCTTGAGATTGAGAAATAACAAAATAGGGATAGGTTGCATCACCGTAATCTTCGATACATTCCTCACGAGCCATATCGGATTGTGGGTCATCTATATCAAATTCATCGACATAGCGTGCATGTTGGATACTATCCTGTTGATAGAGTAACCACCACATCAGTGGAATAAAAGACTTACATTCCAATGAAAATGCATTCGGCTTTAAGCTGTCCCACTCGTTCAGACTGCCATTTGGCATATGATCCAATTCACAGCTGTCTAAAAATGCATACAATCCCATCTTATTATTCTCATATTGATTTTGAAATTCACATTGAGTTTATTGCGAATCACTACTCATGTTTTGGATTAATTTTCTTTGTTCCCCTATTTTCGATGAAATAAAACCTAAAATAAATGCACTGGCAAAAAATACAACAGCGGAATACAGCATTGATTGTGTCATAAAATAAACGGCTAAAGTGGCTAAAACAACAATTGCTGTGCAGATCCAAATCGCCCAATTTGATGGTTCAGTCGTGGTGTTAATATCCTCAATATCTTTTAATTCATCAACATTTTCTTTGAGAGAGGGTGTAATCATCTCCATCGGATTTGAGCCATAAAAATAATAAGGATGATCATCAAAACGAGCGAAATCTTGGCGTTGAAACTCTGCAAAACCTAAGTGCTGTGATGGATCTTGCTGAAAATATTCAAGTTGTTGTAAAGGTTGCAATAAAAATTCAGCATCATTTAAATCTAAAGCCAAACCACTTGGTCTAAGTAAAATATATTGTGGAAAATGTTGTTCAATGAGTGTTTTAAACTGTTCAAAATGTACAATATTCTCAGCACCAAAAAATTCTATAAATACAGATTTTTGTTCAGTTAAATTTTCCAAAGCTTGTTGTTGATCAATCACCAAATAGGCATATTGTGCATCGCCAAATTGATCGTGGTATTCTGCTAAATCCACTTGAATATCGGCATTAGAAATATCAAATTCATCCGTATATTTTGCCCATTTTAAATTTGCCTGACGAAATAGCATTAACCATAAAATCGGAATAAAAGCATCAGCTTCCAATTCAAAGGATGCAGTATGAAAAAATTCATGCCACTGATTTTCACTGCCTATTGGCATGTGGTTAAAGGTTGAATGTGTTAAAAAAACAGGATGGCTCATCGGGAGGATCTTCTCATTTCTAAGTTTTATTCATGCGTTTAGCCTAACTGAACTTTTATACATGATTGTTGTAAAGCTGTATTGATCTCTTTGAAAAGACTGCGATTGGACTTGACAGGATTGGCTGAATTGACACAATCAACCATGAAAATATCATAAATAGTCATCACAAAATTTTTAAAACTCGATAAAGTAATATGCAACAAGTTGCAAAGCCAAACTAAAAGGATTCATCATGACAACTAGCTATGCACATATTTTAAAACCATTGCATTTGGGATTTACGACCATCAAAAACCGTGTTGTGATGGGTTCGATGCATACAGGTTTGGAAGACCGTTTTTATAATTATCCAAAACTTGCAGCCTATTTTGGTGAACGTGCCAAAGGTGGCGTTGGCTTGATCATCACAGGTGGTATTTCGCCAAACCGCCAAGGTTGGTTGTTACCCGCAGGTGGTACGATGAATACCTTGGGCGATGTTGCACCACATCGTTTAGTGACGCATGCAGTACATAAGCATGGCGCTAAAATTCTGATGCAAATTTTGCACTCAGGACGTTATGGCTACCAACCTTTTGTGGTGTCTGCAAGCCCGATCAAATCACCAATTTCGATGTTTAAACCGCGTCAAATGAGCGATAGTCTGATTTTGGATACTATTCAGGATTATGCAAAAACAGCAAGTTTAGCAAAAAAAGCAGGCTATGATGGCGTGGAAATCATGGGTTCAGAAGGTTATTTACTGAACCAATTTTTAAGTCGCCATGTCAATCAGCGTGAAGACCGTTGGGGTGGTCCGATTGAAAACCGTATGCGTTTTGCTGTGGAAATCGTGAAAGCGATTCGTGAAAAAGTCGGTGAAAAGTTTATTATTTGTTTCCGTTTGTCATTGCTTGATTTAGTCCATGATGGCAACACCATGGATGAAGTGATCACTGTTGCGCAGGCTTTGGAAAAAGCAGGCATTACCTTGTTAAATACAGGTATCGGTTGGCATGAAGCGCGTGTTCCTACAATTGTCACCTCTGTACCTCGTGCCGCATTTGTTGATTATACCGCAGAAGTGAAAAAGCATGTTTCTGTGCCTGTAATTGCATCTAATCGTATCAATATGCCTGAAACTGCTGAAGAAATTTTGTTAGCAGGCAAAGCGGATATGGTGCAAATGGCACGCCCATTGCTTGCTGATGCATTTTGGGTGAATAAAACTGCGACCAATCGTGTTGATGAAATTAACACCTGTATCGCTTGTAACCAAGCATGTTTAGATCACTCATTCCAAAATAAACGTGCAAGTTGTTTAGTGAATCCTCGTGCTGCGCATGAAACTGAATTGGTTTATTTGAAAGTTAAAAAACCGAAGAAAATTGCAGTTGTTGGTGGTGGTGTAGCGGGGATGTCTGCGGCAACTGTAGCGGCTGAACGTGGTCATCAAGTGACTTTGTTTGAAGCTTCGAGTGAAGTGGGTGGTCAGTTTAACTTGGCGAAAGTGGTACCAGGGAAAGAAGAATTCCATGAAACCATTCGTTATTTCAAAGTTCAAATCGAAAAAACAGGTGTGGACTTACGCTTAAATACCAAAGTGAATCGTGAACAATTGGAACGTGAAGGCTTTGATGAAGTCGTGATTGCAACAGGTGTTGTGCCGCGTGGTCTGAAAATTGAAGGCAGTGATGCACCACAAGTGTTGTCGTATGCAGAAGTATTGCGTGGTGCACCTGTCGGTCATAGTGTTGCTGTGATCGGTGCGGGCGGGATTGGTTTTGACGTATCTGAGTTTTTGTTAAAGCCTGAACATCAGCCTCAACCACAGCCTTTGGCAGATTGGCAACGTGAATGGGGCGTAGACTCAAATCCAAACTATATGACCGAAGGCGGATCTGTGCCTGCTGAAGTTGAAGCACCAATTCGTCAGATTTATTTGATGCAACGTAAAACTACGCCATTAGGTATTGGCTTAGGAAAAACCTCAGGTTGGGTACATCGTGCACAGTTGAAAAAGCATGCAGTCCGTATGATGCGTGGTGTGCAGTATAAAGCAGTGACCAATGAAGGTTTATGGATCGAAACCAATGGGCATGATCAATTGCTTCGTGTAGACACAATCGTGGTGTGTGCAGGGCAAGAGTCTGTGAAGGATTTAATGCCGCAAGAGGGTGAATTGACCTTAGCACAGTATCATATTATTGGTGGTGCGAAGTTAGCAGGTGAGCTTGATGCAAAGCGTGCAATCCGTGAAGGTGCTGAAATAGCAGCCAAACTTTAAGAAAAATCGAGGCATTTGATGAAACATTATGCATTTGAATGCTTTGGCTGTAATTTTTACTTGTCATAATCGAAAAAGCTTCGTATTATGGCGCACATGGAAGCGTGGCAGAGCGGTTTAATGCACCGGTCTTGAAAACCGACGAGGGCGCGAGTCCTCCGTGAGTTCGAATCTCACCGCTTCCGCCAAATTCAAAAAAACCTTGTGTAAACAAGGGTTTTTTATTACCTGAGTTTTTTATGCTAGAAAAATGATCATTTTCAATATTAAAATTAGGGAATACTTTGTGTTGTGGTTTGTCAAACCGTGACAATTGGTCGTTATAAAGTAGTAAAAAAAGCAGTAAGATTTTTCTTTTTGGATATATCCTGAAATCACATTAGAATAGGCAAGAGAAATTCGTGATGAGTATAAAAAGCAAAAAAGAATTACAATAAAGCCTTTTTACCTGATTTTTCTAAAGGAAGGTTATTTAAAAAAGTTTTCGTGAGTTTAAATCTTTGGATTATTTTTATAATAACTGAAACCATACATTAGAACATTAAGTGACATTTCTAGTGGCTACACATCGGCTACAGAAAGGATTTTAGAACAGTGTTTAATCGGGTTTTGAAATGTTGATTTTCTTTAAGTTGTTGTTATTTATTAAAATAAAGAACTCCGAAGATGCCGCTGCATGGTCGTTACCCTGAACCCGATGAGTTCAAGGTGGACACGACGCGTACTTAATGGGTTTCCCACTCGGGGTGGGCATACACTCAAAATACACAGAACGCATCCGTAAGTTTAAGTATCGGCAGGGGAATAGACGTACTGGCGAACATCCCAGAGTTATATTAAGTATACATAATCTGAGGGATGAGGCAAATCATTAGCACCCATATTTCATAATATTGAGGCTAAAACTCATCTCATTTGCACGAAAAAAAAGCGGTTTATCCCGCTTTTTCAACATCTTCCAACATGCTTTCAAGCAAACGTTCACATTGTGCATATTCTTGTAACGTTTTATTCATGGTCAGCACTTCTTGCATCAATTCAAGTGCAACCATGATCACCAATTTATTATGCTCAACATTCGGAGCTTTACGGCGAAATTCTTGAAATTTATCATTCAACAATTGTCCAGCTTTTTCCAAATCAGGCTTTTTATCTGAAGTCGTTGCCAAACGAAAAATTTGTTCAATCAGACGAAGCTCTACAGTTACTTGTTCTGACATGATTAAACTTCCTCATTGCTTTCGGATGGATGAGCAAGCTGTTGAATTTCTTGCGCATGATGGTCTTGTTCTGTGCCTAAAATAGCCAAGCGTTGGATAATCGCTTCTACTTTTGATTTTGCATGTTCATTTTTCTGAATTAAGCGTTCGCGTTCATCTTGAAGACTTTTAATATCGTGTAAGTGATGGCGGTTTTCATTTGCCATTTTTTCTTTCGATACACGTAATTCATTGCGTTCAGCTAAAATTTCCTGAAAACGATTTTTTAGATCAGTACAACTCTTTTCTAAACGTGCATAACGTTCAGCAAGTGTCGCTGCATCAGTATTAAGTTGAGAATGTTGTCCTTGTAGCTGAGTTAGCTGTTCCGTCAGATTTTCAATTTCATCTTGCTTTTGTGTAATCAGACTATTTTTATGACTAATTTGAGAGTGAGCTTGCTCTTCGCTGTTATCTTTATCTTTTAACAACGATGCATTTTCTTTCTCAAGTGTTTCGATTCGTGTTTTTAAAACACCAATATGCGTCTGTAGACGCTGTAATTGTTCTAACATAACGGGTCGCACAGATTTGCAATCAAAGGTAATATATAGAGAAGTATAGAGATTGGATAAGCGAATGCAAGACGATATTTCAGGTTGGTCAGATTGGAAGCAAAATTTTGAAGGGATTGAAGAAATTTCAAGCCCGAGTGAGTTACATGGTTTGTTGACAGGTATAGTTTGTGTTACAGAAATACCAACTCCTGATGAATGGTTACAAATTTTATCTACACTCGATGTACCAAAATTAACCGATCAAGCTTTAGAAATCTTAGCAGATGAAACAGAAGATGTTTCACATGCGCTTTCAGAAGATGAATTGGACTATTTACCGATGCTGCCAGATGATGAACATACATTGGCAGAACGTGTACAAGCGCTCGCAGATTGGTGTGCAGGTGTTGTACTTGGTTTTGGTTTGGCTTCAGGTCATATCCGTTCAGATGAACAAGAATTGATTGAAAGTTTACAAGATGTTGCTTCTGTCGAATTTGATGAATCTGACGATGATGAAGAAGGCGAAGAAAGCTACCAAGAATTATACGAATTTGTACGTTTAATTCCGGTGTCATTGTCAATGGGACGCAAAAAAGTTGCTGTTGCGGAAAGCCCATTATTGCAAAACTTTCATGGCAAAATGAAACAAGCGATTGATGCCACAGAAAGTAACAGCGTTGTGGAAATGTTTACCCCACATCGTCCAAGTTAATTGTTGAACATTCTTCTATTACACCTTTCGCATCTGTGAGAGGTGTAAACCACAAATGAGGACAATATTTGCATTCATCATCACGCAGATGTAAGTTAAATATTGCCTTATTACTCCAAATTTAAAACAAAAGCTGATCTAGAATGAAACTCACTCAAGTCGATTTTCAGGAACGTCGTGACCGCCTCGCAGAGCAAATGGGTCCCAATAGTATTGCCATTATCGCAACCAGTCCTGAAGTGATGCGAAATGCTGATGCAGATTATAAATTTCGTGCAGACAGTAGTTTTTTCTATCTCACAGGATTCGCCGAACCTCAAGCCGTTGCAGTGATTGAAACCGATGCTGACGGTGAAGAATATATCTATAGTTTATTCTGCCGTGAACGTAACCGTGAAATGGAAATTTGGAATGGTTACCGCGCAGGTGTAGATGGTGCAGTCGATGACTATGATGCAGATGAAGCCTATGCAATTGATCTGCTTGATGAAGAAATTATTGCCAAAATTTTAAATAAAGAAAAATTATTTTACCGAATCGGGCAACGTGCTGATTTTGACGCCAAAGTCAGTGTTTGGATCAAAAAAGCACATGATGCGAGTCGTGGTTTTGGTGTGCCTACACAATTGATTCAACTTGATCAAATTTTAGATGAAATGCGTTTGCATAAATCTGAACAAGAAATTGAATTGATGCAAATTGCTTCAAATATCAGTGCAGAAGCGCATACGCGTGCGATGCAACACGTCCGTCCAAATATGATGGAATATGCACTCGAAGCTGAATTGAATTATGTGTTTGGTCAGAATGGTTGTGTGCCGTCGTACAACAGTATTGTTGGTGGCGGTAAAAATGGCTGTATTCTGCATTATGTTGAAAATAATCAACCACTCAAAGATGGTGATTTGGTTTTAATTGATGCTGCTTGTGAATATGAATGTTATGCCTCAGACATCACAAGAACTTTCCCTGTGAATGGGAAGTTTAGTCCTGAACAGAAAGCACTGTATCAAATTATTTTAGATGCTCAGATTGCTGCGATTGATGCCATTCAAATCGGCAATTCTTATAGAGAACCACATAACATCGCTGTACGAATCATGGTTGAGGGTTTAGTCAAACTTGGTATTATGCATGGTGATGTCGATCAAATCATTGAATCTGAAAGTTATCGTCAGTTTTATATGCATGGCACAGGGCATTGGCTGGGTATGGATGTGCATGATGTCGGTGCTTATAAAGATCGTCATGGCAATGCTCGTCTGTTTGAGCAAGGTATGGTGATTACGGTTGAGCCAGGTTTGTATATCGCACCTGATGATGAAACTGTAGATGCCAAATGGCGTGGGATTGGTATTCGTATCGAAGATGATGTTGTTGCGACTACACATGGTCCATTGGTATTGACCAAAAATGTCGTGAAGTCAGTTGATGATATTGAAGCGTTGATGGCACAGTCAAAATAAGTTTTGAGTTGTAAAATTAGCCATAGATTTAATACCAGTCAGTTTAGAAATTGATTGGTATTATACTTATTTGAGCTTTCTTAAATTGAAAATTGGGAAAATTTAGTTTAAAAAAACATGAAATGAAAGAATCTAATCAATTATTTCTTTGCTATAAGTTACTAATTTAAAATAATTAATATTTTTCATGATGCTCGTTATATTCAATAGGGTGGTTATTGTTGAAGTCTTTTCCATTTTCTAATTTGCGTTCTAAAATTAGTAAAAGGAGCAACTGTATTTATGTGAATCCATTTATATACAGGCCATTGAGCAGGTGTTGTTGCCCATTTTCTTTGGTTGATTGAAAATAATTCATCATCTGTTAGGCTTTGAACCCAATCTATAACCTCATCTACTTTATTTGATAATAAAACTGTATTTTCATTAAGAGAATGCTGACCATATTCTTGGTAAAACTCTTGATATAGAGCACCTAAATTATTCCATTTAAACCCTTCTTTAGGCGTTATAACTTGTATTCCTGCCTTTTCATCCTTTTCCCATTTTAATAGTAAATTGACCCATCCTAATTGGTAGGAAATATTTTGCGAAGGAGTCTTATCAACCCCATTAATTATTTTATTTTTATCGTCTTCTGAAACATGACTAAATTCTGCTAAATATTTGTTAAACGAGTTTCTAATTGGATCTATTAATTCTTCTTTGGATTCATAAATCTTCATGTTTAACTTTTCCTAAAATTAACATAAACACTTTATGCGAAATATACGTGTTTGTTAAGATATTTCAATAGCTTGTATCTATTCAAAACTGATTTTAACTCAAACTTAGTTTTCTGTGAAATTGCTCTGTTCTATAAAAAGGATTCAGACGATTTTTATGCGAAAATTGATGGTTGTGTACCAATTCAAAACAACAATATTGATTTTCCATACAAAAATAATCGTGCTTCATGTAAGATGAAATCAATCAAGATTATAAGGATTCAGTTCGCTGAATCGCGTATAGAAAGGATCAAAGCATGCAACAAGAAGTCATCATCGTTGGCGGTGGAATGGTTGGGCTGAGTTTGGCACTGATGTTGGCAAAAGCCAATATTGCAGTAAAACTTTTAGAAGCTGTGAAATACCCGAATTATGATGATGGAACTGTTGCACCTTATCATTCAAGTTTCGATGCACGAAATACTGCATTATCCCGCCGTACCGTACAAATTTACCAAAAACTAGGTTTGTGGGATGCCTTACAAGAACATGCGACCCCAATCCTTGAAGTACATATCACTGAACAAGGGAGCTTTGGTAAAGCACGCTTGAAAGCTGATGAAGAAAAAGTCGAAAGCTTTGGTCAAGTGATTGAAAATGCTTGGTTAGGACGTGTGTTACTTACACAAGTTCGTCAACAATCATTAATTGAATTGATCGATGGTGTACATGTGTCATCATTAAAACAAGATGGTGATTTTGTCTATGTTGAAGCAACACGTAATGACGAATATACCCATTCACTCAAGTCAAAATTGGTGATTGCTGCTGATGGACGAGATTCATTCTGTCGTCAAGCACTTGGTGTAGGTGTCGATGTGCATGATTATGACCAAGTTGCGATTGTGACCACAGTACAAACCTCTAAACCACACCAACAGGTTGGTTTTGAGCGTTTTAGCCATTTAGGTCCATTGGCATTATTACCATTACCAGGTGAATGTCGTCGTTCAGTGGTTTGGCCAGTACAAAAAGGCACAGAAGGAGAATGGTTAGGTGATGAAAATGATCAACATTTCCTAGATGCTTTACAAAAAACCTATGGTGACCGCGCAGGGAAGTTTCAAAAAACAGGTAAGCGTTTTAGTTTCCCTTTGTCACAAGTTTTGGCAGAGAAACAAGCAGTTGGACGTGTGATCCTAATGGGCAATGCAGCGCATACCATTCATCCAGTGGCAGGGCAAGGCTTTAACTTGTGTATGCGCGATGCAGATGTTTTACTGCGTTATATAATCGAACAGATTGCCAAATCCGATGATATTGGCGAACCTGAAATGCTTAAAGCCTATGAGCAATCACGTTTAGCAGATCAAAGACGTGTGATTAAATTCTGTGATTCAGTCGTGCGTGGGTTTAGTAATCAAAACCCGATGCTGAAATTATTACGTAATACAGGTTTGGTGGCTTTCGATGTGATTCCTGGCATTAAACCGCTTGTTGCCAACTATGCGATGGGGTTAAAAGCATGAGTGATTTAAATCAACACGCAAATTTACTCGATGTTGTCATCATTGGTGGTGGCTTAGTCGGTGGACTCACTGCGTTGTTATTAGCACAGGGTGGGGTTCAAGCGACGGTATTAGATGCTGCGCCAATTTTGGATGCTGAAAAGACATTATCCGTTGCAAATCCACGTGTTTTAGCGCTCAGTCAAGCCACGATCCATTTACTTAAAACAGTCAATGTCTGGGATAAACTTGCTCGTCAAATGCCGTATACAGGCATGCAAGTTTGGAATAAAAATGGTTATGGTGAAATTAACTTCGGTCAAGCCTCTGAAAAATTTCCAACTGCTGAACAAGCTTTGGGTTCAATGGTTGAGCCAAGTTTGTTGAATCTAGTAATTCAGCAACAAATGCTGGAAAAACTGCAAGATTATCGTACTCAAGTTAAAGTGGTTCGAGTGGAACAAGGTGTCGGTTGTTGGATCATTAAATTAGCTGATGGTACTGAGCTTAAAACTAAATTGGTCATTGGTGCAGATGGTGCAAATTCGTTTGTTCGTGAACAAGCTTTCATTGATTTAGATGTTCTAGATTACAAACAAGCAGGTTTGACATGTGCGATTCGGACTACTCAACCGCATCAGTATGTGGCACGTCAGATTTTCCACCCGACAGGGCCTTTGGCATTTTTACCGATGGCGAGTTTAAAGCCTGAACAAGCGGAACATTGGATTTCGATTGTTTGGACATTACCTGATGATTATGCAGATGAGTTTTCAGGTTTAAATAATCAAGATTTTTGTCAATTATTAACGCGTGAAAGTCACCACATGCTCGGTGAGGTATTAGAAGCGACTCCACGAGCTAAATTCCCACTTAAAGCACGAGCAGCGCAACGTTATGTGAAAGATGGATTGGCATTGATCGGAGATGCCGCACATGTGATTCATCCTTTGGCAGGGCAAGGCGTCAATATTGGTTGTTTAGATGCGGCTGTTTTATGCGATGTGTTATTAAAAGACAAAAAACGCGGTGTTTGGGCGCATGAGCAAACTTTAAAACGCTATGAACATCAGCGGAAAGGGCAGAATGATGCGATGATGCATAGTATGTCTGCGATTGGATTTTTAGAGTCTGCTGAACTATTCCCATTTGTGTGGGCACGTAATTTTGGTTTGAAACAAGTTGAGAAACAACCGTTTTTGAAAGACCAATTTATGGCTCAGGCAAATGGTTTGGCAACGTTAAATCGTACTCAATATGCAGTTTAAATCTATTGGTGATATTTTTTAAACAATCACTTAAATAAAATTACGATTTTGATTAAAAAAAATTCACTTTTGTGCATTTAGATACTAGTCGAATCGGAAAGAGCTTGATACATTTCTTGCTAAAGATCACCAATTTTCAGTTGGTATATCAAAGTCATTGATGGGGAGTGTAAGATGACAGATTCAAATGATTATGATGATAATTCAGAAGACAGCGTTGTAGATGATGATGAGGCAAAAGCTGCCGAAAAAGGTGCTGCTGCTAGTGATTCTACCGTAAGTGATTCTGATCTTGCCGAGGCTGAAACTTTGACAGTAACAGCTAAGAAAAGACAACGTGAAGCCCTAGAAGATGAAGTGGCTGCATTTTTGGCACGTGGTGGAAAAATAACAGAAGTTCCACCAGATGAGTCTGCTGAATAGTCATAAAATTTTAAAATGAAGCATCACACTAGTGGTGCTTTTTATTTGGAAAAATGAGGTTGGATAATGCTTAAAATTTTAGGGCGTGCTGATTCAATTAATGTTAGAAAAGTCCTGTGGCTATGTGATGAACTGAATTTAGCGTATGAACGAGAAGACTGGGGACGAGGGTTCCAATCACCAAGATCACCTGAATTTATACACTTGAATCCAAATGCAACCATTCCTGTTCTTATTGATCAAGAGTTTGTTCTTTGGCAGTCGAATAGCATTATTCGTTATTTAGCGAATCAATATACTGGGGAAAAGTTGTATTCAGAGCATCCTCAGAAACGGGCGTTGATTGATCAATGGATCGATTGGCAGGGCATTGAACTGAATAACAGTTGGACTTATGCATTGATGCATTTAGTGCGAGATTCACCATTGCATCAGGACAAGATTCAAGTGAAAAATAGTATCCAAGCTTGGACAAAAAATATGGAAATATTGGATGCTCAGTTAGGAAAGACCCAAGCCTTTGTTACAGGCAATGAGTTTACACTAGCCGACATTCCTATTGGTCTATCTGTTCAACGATGGCTACTCACACCACTTGAACATCCAGTTTTAGACAATGTTCAAAAATACTATGATCTACTCAGTCAACGACCTGCCTATCTCCGTTGGGGAAATAATGGTCAGAATTAATAGGGTCTGTTGACATTTCATAAATGGCTTGCGTTGTCGGCTAAAATAGAGCAAACGAGGCATGAAATGAAAAGAATGGTGGTTCCATTTTTAAATTTCATAACGAAGTTTGTGATAATTTTAGCCACAACCCTTCGGGACTGGTGTATTTTTTGCTGCTACTTCGTTATGAACTACTCACTTAGAATGACTAAGTTTCGTATTTCACGCCTAGTATCAGCTAAAAAATACACAAAGTCGCAAACATAGACGAATTGTCAACAGACCCTAAATGTTTACGTCATAAATTATGTAACAAGTGTCTGAGTTTAAAAAAACTCAGCCACTTTAAAGATACGATTTAATTCATTTTCAGCCTGAATAACTCAGAATTTAGTCTTCTTTTTGTGTTAATTCTAAAGCACGTTGATACGCAACTTTCTTTTTAATCCCAGTTAAATCTGCAGCCAATTGAGAAGCAGCTTTTACGGAAAGATCTTCAAGTAAACGATTAAGTAGCTTATCGAGTTTCTCTTGATCCATGTCTTTTTCTTCTGGTGCACCACCAATCACTAAAACAATTTCGCCTTTTTGTTGATGGTGATCATTTTCGATAAAAGTCACCAATTCACCCAAAGTCATTTTTTTAATGGTTTCAAAAGTTTTGGTAATTTCACGTGCAAAACCAACAGGACGATCCGCCCCAAACACTTTCGACATATCTTTTACGCTATCTAAAATACGATGTGGCGCTTCATAGATAATCATGGTTTGGGTTTCATGTTGAAGCTTTTCGAGCTGAATTAATCGTTGAGATTGTTTCGATGATAAAAAGCCTTCAAAACTAAAGCGATCGCTGGGTAAACCGACCGCACTCAATGCCGCAATTGCAGCACAGGCACCAGGTACAGGAATAACACGAATACCATTCTCTTGCGCAGCACGAACTAATTTAAACCCCGGATCACTGATTAATGGTGTACCTGCATCACTCACCAAAGCAATGTCCGCACCATTTTTTAGTTTTTCTACAAGTATATCAATTTTGTTACTTTCATTATGATCATGACACGCTGTGAGCGGAGTTGATATATTATAATGCTTTAATAATTGAGCAGATTGACGTGTATCTTCTGCCGCAATAATAGAAACAGACTTTAATACTTCAATAGAACGAAAAGTCATATCATCTAAGTGCCCAATTGGGGTCGCTACGACAAATAATTGAGCACTCATAAAGGTCTCCATGAAAAATAAATTAGTATTGAACAGTATAAAAAGAGTGGCGCTATTGGGAATAGTTGGATTTGCCGTCCAACTTCACGCAGAGATTCTGGTCATTTTACCTGAAACAGGCCCTATGTCGCGAGCTGGATTAACGATTAAACAAGGAATATTGAATGCTTCACAAGCATCAAAAAATGAAATTCCGTTGAAATTCGTCAATTCTGATCAAATTCCGATAAAAACAATTTTAAAGAAAGAGGTCAATAAAAAGACCGAGATGATCATTGGACCATTGGCGAGACCAGATGTTGAAGTTTTGGTGAGTACTAAACCTAAAATTCCTGTTTTAGCGCTAAATGAAGTATATCAGTCTGATAAGAATGTGTGGCAATTCAGCCTGTCCAAAAATGATGATGCTTTGGCGTTATTAGACTTTATCCAAAATGATAAAGTGACGAAACTCTATATTGTTCGTGAAAAAGGTACAGAAACCGAATCCATTAACTTCCTCAATGCACTTTTTTCTAACTTCTCTGGTGAGGTTGATCCTATCGATGAAATGCCTAAAGTCATCGGAAGAAATGAGGGTATATTGTTGCTTGGAACCAATAATTGGTTGTCGAGTATACCTCGATTACAGGAAAAGCGCATTTATACACAAGCCATTGCAATCGAAGAGCAAAAGACTTTGCCAAAAGGCATGAAGTTCTGTGATGTTCCTGCAATTTATGAAAAAGAGTGGAAAGAGGTCGTTAAGGCAAATAAAGAATTACCTAAATCTCTAGCGTATCAACGATTGTACGCATTTGGTGGCGATGCATGGTATATCGCTCAAAAATTTGTACTTGACCCACAAATTAAAACATTAAGCTTTAATGGTCGAACGGGTAAAATTAAAATTGATGGAAATCGTGTTGAACGTATTCCGCAATGCTTTGAACGTTCAAAAGCGAATTTGGTGCCTTTGTATATGTTCTTCGAAAGATCGAAAGATGTGAAATAGTTAAATTAGTTTGAAATGACGATTTTTTCTCTCGGAGCGTGGGCTGAACATGAGGCAGTCGAACTACTGATTCAGCATCATTATGAAGTTGTAAAATTGAATTATTTTTCACGTTTTGGTGAAATTGATATTATTGCTAAATTAGCACAAGATCTGGTATTTATTGAAGTGAAAGCAAGAACACCCACTCAGATGGGGCATGCTTTTGAAGTGGTGAGTTTATCTAAACAACGGAAAATGTTGAAAACAGCACTGCTATTTTTACAAGAGTATCCACAATTTGCACAATATTATTGCCGTTTTGATGTAATTGGTTTTGATTTACATCATAAAATTGCAAAAAACGTACAGCCAGACCTGAGTAAAATCTCTTATGATCGATCTTGGATTGAAAATGCATTTACTTTAGATGCAGACTTGATTAATCTGTGATGTATATTTAGGCACAGTTATTTAAAAAATAAGATATTTTCCAGCATGTTAACAATATAAAAGCATTGTTATACAGGCTAAAATCAATAGGAGTCTTGCTGAGTGTTAAAGCGTATTGTCATCACCATGATGTGTGTAGCAAGTTTGTCTGGTTGCGCAAGTTTTATATCCGGTGGTACAGGTTCTGCGCCAGTCGGAACAGAAAGTGGTGTGAGATCTTTAGGGCAAGTTTTTATTGATTCTTCTATTGAACGTACTGCTAAAATTAACTTATATAAATTAGATGTTCGCTTTAAGCAATCGCGAGTGAATATCAATAGTTTTCATAGTAATGTTTTACTCACTGGGCAAGTTCCAGATGCACATTTAAAACAATTGGCTGAAGATAACTTACGTGCAATGAGTGATGTTAAGACTGTACATAATTATATTACTGTCGGTAGCCAAATTGGTTATAGCACCATTATGCAAGATGCCACAGTGACTGCAAATACACGTGGTTTGATCATGAAAGCGCCTGTAGTTTCAGACAATAAGGTTCTTGTACATACTGAAGATGGGGTACTATACATATTGGGTCGTTTGAATAATGCTGAAGTTAATGATTTAAATGATGTTTTACAAAAGGTTGGCAATGTGACTAAAATTGTGACTTTGATTGATAATATCGAACAAGCCAATAATTCACTTCAGCCTTCAGCTTTTACAGCACCTGTAGTCGGCAATGTGCAGCAACCTGATGTACAAACACCAGTTGCAATTGATCCGAATGCGGCAGAGCCATCAAATAATGTTATTCAGCAGTAAATTACAGCCTTTAAAAAAGAAACTCCTTAAACAGTTTGATGTATTAAAGTCGCAGTACCAAGATTTTCGTTTATATGATTTAGGTAGCATTACGATTAATGGATTAACTCCGAAAAAGGGTTATTCCATTAAGCACAATGTTGCTTATGGTTTGAAAGCAAGACAGCGTTTAGACCTCTATGTTTCTAATCAAACTCAACTTAAGCCATTAATTGTCTTTGTACATGGTGGTGCGTGGAGTCATGGGGATAAAACAGCGTATAAATTTGTTGGAGAGGCATTTAGTCGCTTTGGTTATGATGTTGCAGTGATGAATTATCATTTAGCACCAACACATAAATTTCCAAGTTATATTGATGATCTGGCGATTGCTTTAAACTTTTTGGAGCAACAACAGTCTCGATTGGGGATTTCAACGGCAAAAATTGCCTTGATTGGGCATTCAGCTGGTGCTTTTAATATTGCCTCCTTACTCTATCACCCGCAACATTATTCATTGGCGATAAAGCAAAATATTAAAGCATTAATTGGCATTGCTGGGCCTTATCATTTTGATTATAAAGGTGATCCATTAGCAGAAGATGCTTTTGATCAAGCTGTACCCTATCAACAAGTGATGCCTTATTATTTTGTCGAAAAGAATGAGGTGAAACATTACTTATTCTTGGCACAGAATGATCAAATCGTGAAAGATACCAATTCTTTGGACTTTAAACAGCAGCTTATTGCGCAAGGTAATCATTGTGAAATTGTGACTATTCCCAAAACAGGTCATATTTCAATTATGGGTAGTGTCTCAAGCCTGTTTAGTCGCTTCTTTAAAACACGTTCTGAGATTATTCAAATTTTGGATCGTGAAATGAAAAATCCCCAATAAATTGGGGATTTTTTTGAACATTATTTTTTGAGTAATACATTCATTCTTGATGCATAGGTGTATTGTGAATGACATGTTCAATCATAGCATGCGCAATACTACCTGAGAATGGTGTTTCTGGTAGATCATTAAATTTAAAGAAATGTGCATCACTAATTTCTTCTTCTTGCAGTACGATTTCACCTGATTCATATTCAGCTTTAAACGCCAGCATGAGATTACTCGGAAATGGCCAAGGCTGGCTAGAAAGGTAGGTGACATTTTTCACCTTTAAACCGACTTCTTCTAAAGTTTCACGTTTTACCGCTTCTTCTAATGTTTCACCCACTTCTACAAAGCCAGCAATGAGACCATACATACTGCCTTTGTTTTTCGCATTTTTTGCTAACAGAATTTCATCATCGCCACGGGTAATCACAGTGATAATACAGGGTTGTACGCGTGGATACTGATGATAACGGCAAGCAGGGCAAACCATAGCATATTCAGTAGGGTGGACTTCTGTTTCATGCCCACAATGGCTACAAAATTTATGATTTCGACGCCATTCAAGCAGTTGTAAAGCTCGACTGGCTTGTTCAAATTCAGTTTTTGTCCATTGTGAGATCAACTGACGAATCGGAATAAGTTGGTAGCCTGCCGGAATTTGATCTTCAATAAAAAGATCTCGGGCAATGATTTGATCACCCGAGTTAAAGCTAAGATCATTTGCTAACTTTTCAACTTTAGGAAGTTGTAGGTTTTCATCCACCAACAGTTGATGATGGTGGAAGATATAAGCAAGTGATAGTTCTGAATTTTGGTCAGACATTAAGCTACCGTTTTTAAGTTTTGACTACTTGTTAGTGCGACATCAAACATTTTCTGCAAAACAGGTTGTTTGTTTTGTAGGTTTTCAATCATCATATCTGCACTTGCCAAGACATCGAGAAGTTTATTAACTTGTTCTTTGTTCAATACTTGCTCTTTCTCTAAGCTTTTTTGAACAAATTCAGCAGATTGAAGTAGAGCTTTTTGACCATCACGTGCTGCAAGGAAGATCAGCGCACCGCCGATTTCGCGGAATTGCGATGGAATAGATTCTAGATTGGTCTGTGGTTCTTGTAGGTATTGCACCAGTGATTGCGCACTCAAATCTACCAAGGCTTTCGTTTCAGTCAGTAGGGCATCATGTGCCTCATCTAAACGATCTAAAGAAATTTGTAAATTATTCACTTTAAGCTGTAAACGATTTGAGGTGTAGTTTCGCTCAAGAATACCAATAGAATTCATCGCAGAAAGAATACTATTCATCAGTTGTTGCGCATAGTTTTCATCTTTTAGCATATTGTCTTGAGAAAGAAGATCAGCTTGTTGTTTCAGTTCAATATATGCTTCGTTCAAATTCAAGACCTTAAACACATGTGCAAGATCAGTCAGTTTAGTTTTCAATTCTTGAGTTTTTTCATCACTCATATTTTGATAGTTAAACTCAATATCATTACGAATCTGTGACATTTCATCTGTAATGAGCTGGCTGATGCTATGCACAGTATTGAAATCAGGGCCATACAAATGACGGCTAAAAATTTGTAGTTGTGTATCTGTGAGAATATCTTCACCAATATTGATTTGATCACGGATATGTTGTGAAATTTCATCTTCTTGGCTAATACAAAGACTCAGTATATTGGCTAAATCTGTTAATGATGCTTTGAAATCATTTTGATTTTTGAAGAAAGTTGAAATATTGGTTTCAATACTGATTAAGGTTCTCAGGCGTGTATCATTAAGAATTAAATTGTCAATTTGATTGAAGGCTACAGAAGTTAATGCCCAATATTGAGCACTGGTTTGGTCTTTCGCTTCATTGGCAAGATATGCACCGACCAGTTTAATTGCTTGTAAATCTAATTCAGTTTCTTGTTGTTTCAGAAGTTTATGCAAACTGAGTTTATACAGTTTATGCACATAAACTGATTTTTCCAATTCTGGAGGTTGTGGCAAAGTAAAATTCGGTGTTACACAGTCAAGAAGTGGTGCAATCGCTTGCCCTTCAGATGTGAGTTCTAAACCTAGAGCGAGTTCTAAACGATTCAGTGTGTCGTGTAAGAATTGAGGTACTTTGACTTCACGTAAACAAATAAACTCGATATAGCGTTTGAGCATGGTCGTCCCTTCGCTCAATGCAATCACATCTTGGGTATTTACTTCACGTGGATTTTGCATGATTTTGCGCATCAATAATGCCGCAAGCTCGGTAATTTTTGCGACTTGTGGCATATCAATTAACATCAGTACATGGGCACATTGTTCAAATTGAAGTAATGCATCATCAATACCAAAAGGTAATGTTTGATCTTCAACTAAACTACTGACAGCAGATTCTACTTGTAAAATTGAATTATCAACTTCTTTTTTAATAATTAGTAATGCTGTCGGATCAAAATGTATAGAGGTTTGGTAAGACATTGATCTGCACCTATCCTGGGTATCTAAATGTTCTATATCGAGCTCTCAAAGAAGTTCGATTTTCTAAGTTTAATATAGCTGAAGAACAGAATCTTTACATAAAAAAATAATGATTTATGTCAAAAATTATTTTGCAAAAATGCAAGCTTCCCCATGCTTTTCTTGGAATTGTTTGATCCAGTTATCGTGCGCTTCAAGTTCTTCAGCTGAAGCTAAAATAACAGGAACTTCGATTTCGATTTTTTGTCGTGCGGTATTCCCCAAAGCTTGTTCAGTATGTTCAGAAATTGCATCCATGTCAAAGGATACTTGTCCACCTGTCATTGCCAAGTAGACGTCAGATAAAATCTCTGCATCGAGTAATGCACCGTGGAAGGTACGGTCACGTTGCGGAATTTCATAACGACGCACTAATGCATCCAAAGAGTTTTTCTGTCCCGGATGTTTGCTTTTCGCCATTGCCAAGGTATCTGTCACCTCACAGACTTCAGACAGTGCTTGTAAACCACTGCGTTTGAACTCCATATCTAAGAAGTTCATATCGAAGCTTGCGTTATGCGCAATAATTTCACTGCCTTTTAGGTAGTCAAAAAGCACCTGTGCAATTTCATCGTATTTAGGTTTATCTTTTAAGAATTCGTCTGTAATACCATGGATGGCTTCAGAGTCACCTACAGGTTTTTCAGGATTGATATAAATATGAATCGAACTACCTGTGAGTTTACGATTGATCATTTCAATCGCACCGACTTCAATAATACGGTCACTATCCTGATAGTAGAAACCAGTGGTTTCTGTATCGAGAATAAATTGACGAGGTCCATGTAATTTTATGGTTGCAGGTGTAATGACGATTTGTGGGTGAATATTCGTTTCTACATGAAGTGTTTCGTTATGTTCGATATCTAAGTCCATGACTTGATCATTCACCATATTGTTTTCATTATCAACTTGAACAGCTGCTTGTTCGTCAACCTGTGGATGTGACTGTGACATATTTTCAGTTGACTGGTTTTCTTCATTTGACATCATTTCATCCTCAGAATCTACGAAATCAAAACCAAAAGGGTCATCTAGTAACCAATCCTTTTCAATTTTTTTTTTATCATTTTCTATAGGATTCTGTTGTTCAATCGAATCTTGCAGGCTGCCAGTTTTTGGGCTAGTCGTAATCGAAGTTGTCGTTTTACCTGCAAGTCTTTGCTCAGTACCTAAGTTGGCTAACTGATCTGCCATCTCATTACCTGGATGTCCTGCATGTCCTTTGATCCAATTCCATTCAATTTCACGACCTTGGCATGTAGCATCTAACTTTTTCCAAAGATCTGGATTTTTGACATCTTTCCAGTTTTTCTTTTTCCAACCTTCGATCCACTCAGTAATACCACGTTTAACGTAGTTAGAATCTGTCCAAATGATCAATTTTTCAGAAATAGGGCAAAAAGCAATACCTTCGATGGCTGCAGTAAGTTCCATACGATTATTGGTTGTGTCTAACTCGCCACCACATAGTTTATGTTCTTCATTTGGCGTGATGATATATGCTCCCCAGCCACCAGGACCAGGATTGCCTTTACAAGCGCCATCGACATAAAGGGTGAGTGTTTGCGACATAGATATAACCAATGAAAGTGAATTAAGCGTTGAACATCGTAGGTGAACAATTTATTGTATACGCAAATCGGCGTTTTCTACGCATGAACAGAGATTTTTTTAATTTCTTGTAACATTTGTATGCAATAAGCATTCAAATTTTGCCTTGTATGCGCGTATAGCTCTACTAAAATGGCAAAGATAAAATAATTTACTAATATGTTGTTCGGAACCCTTATGTTTAAACCTACCACAATGGTGTGGCAACCTACTGCGTCTGTTTTCTTTAAATTATCATTATTAACATCTGCATTCGCGGCACTAGGTTTGACTGCTGGGTGTTCTTCTACGCCAACATCGTCAAAAGTTCAAACATCAACCGCAGGAATGTTGGATGCGAATAGTTTAGACTCGCTTGAAGATCTACTTTCTGCAACAGATATGCGTGCAGTAGAGGGTGATCGTTTACTGATCTTAAAGCATGGTGATGTTTGGAAGCGGATGTCTGTCGGTTTTAAAATGAATGAAGACCGCTGGGATCCGAGGATTGATGCACAGCGGAGTTGGTTTGCTGCACGTCAACCTTATATTGATCGTGTGAGTGCGCGTGCATCACGTTATTTATACCACACTGTAAAAGAAGCAGAACGTCGTGGTTTACCAACAGAATTAGCTTTATTGCCAATTATTGAAAGTTCTTATGACCCTGCTGCGACAAGTAGTGCGGCAGCAGCGGGGATGTGGCAGTTTATTCCAAGTACAGGGAAAATTTACGGATTAAGACAGACCAGTTTATATGACGGACGTCGTGATGTGGTTGAGTCTACTCGTGCAGCCTATGAGTTCTTAGGAAGTTTATATAATCAGTTTGGTTCTTGGGAATTGGCTTTGGCTGCTTATAATGCAGGACCTGGTCGTATTCAACAAGCGATTAACCGTAACCAAGCTGCGGGTTTGCCTACAGATTATTGGTCTTTACGTTTACCACAAGAAACAATGAACTATGTGCCAAGATTCTTGGCTGTAGCGCAAATTATTAAAAGCCCTTCTAAATATGGTGTTTCTTTACCGCCAATCGCCAATCGTCCACACTTTAGAGAAGTGGCTGTACCACCAGGTGTGCAATTGAATCAAATTGCCTCGATTACTGGGTTAAGTCGTGCTGAACTTTATGCATTGAATCCAGGGCATCGTGGTGAAAGTGTTGATCCAAATAGTACTCTACGTGTATTAATTCCTGCTGATTTAAGTCCAACCATTGACAGTAAATTAAAAGCTTTAAAACCAGGTTATGATGGAGGGCTGTGGGCGAGTAATAATAGTCCATCGACAGCAACACAAACCTTGTCTCCTACAACGGTTTCTGGTGTTACTCAATCTATTACCCCTGCAAAAGCGGTTCCACCAGTCTTAACAAGTAATCCTAAACCAACGACATCTTATTCATCGTCGAGTTCAGCCAGTCAGTTAAGTGTTTTAAAAACAACACCATCGAATGCTGATGCTTTAGCAAAATTTGCGACCAATGCAGACATTCCAAGCGCACCACGTATTCCTGTGGCAGTGACGCCTGCTACGAATGTCAAGCCAGTTGCGATTGAACCACCAATTTCAGCCAATGAAAAAGCGCAAATTCTTGCAGCCGTAAAAGCTGAAGGAGAGAAAGAGACAGTCAAACAAGTTTTAGAACCTCAAGCAACGCAAGCCGAGAAAGAAGAAGTTGTGAATGAGATTAAAGCCATTGCACCGCAAGGTACGGAGGTTTTAGATCCGTACGATGGCAAAATTAAGTTAACGGCAATTCAAACCAGTCAATCTGTTGCTAATGTACAAGGTAAGGAAAATACGGTTGGTTTTGCTTATCCAAAAGGTTTAGCGGATACAACGCCAGCCAATTCTGAAGAAGCAAAATTAAATAAAGATAAAAACTTTAAAAAGACTGACAGCGAAGTTGTAGTTGAACCACCAAAAGGTAAACGTAGTACTTACACTGTATTATCTGGTGATACTTTAGCGACGATTGCCTTAAAAAATGGTGTGAATTGGCGAGATATTGCCAAATGGAACCAAGTTGATCCAAATGGTACTTTGTTTGTTGGCGCAACTTTATATTTATATGATGCGAAACCTCAAGTTGATGCACCTTCAAAAAAATCTACAGATACAGCACCAACAACTTATGTGGTTAAACCCAATGACAGCTTAACCAGTGTTGCAAACGAGTTTGATTTATCTGTTTCGCAATTGGCGAGTTACAATAACTTGACGACGAGTAGTAATTTATTTGTTGGGCAGAAGTTGAAATTGAAAGATTCAGCTGATGATAAATTGTCTGAAATTAATAAAACAGTGGTTCGTGCAGATACATCTAAACCTGTTGCCAAAATCAAAACCAAGACTTATCAAGTTAAGCGTGGTGAATACTTAAAAGTCATCGCTGATCGTTATGCTCTATCTGTAAATGAACTTGCTGATTTAACCCCAGGACTCGATATTTCTAGGAGTTTGTATGTTGGTCAAAAAATTAATGTACCTGTCAATGAAGTAAAAGAAATTGATTCAAAACTTGAATCTAAAGTGGTTGATCAAAGTAAATTTAAAAATGTGAAAGCTGAAACTGAGTACAAGACTGAAAATTATAAAGTTCAGCGTGGTGATACATTATCCAGTATTGCAACTCAGTCTAAGTTGACACTTTCTGAATTGGCAGAGTTGAATAAAATTTCTCCGTCAAAAAGCTTGCTCGTTGGGCAGACGATTAAGATTCCAGAAGGAAGTACCACACCAGACAGTTACACTGTTCAAGCAGGAGATAGCTTAACCGCTGTCGCCAATAAATATGGGTTACAAGTCAGTCAGGTTGCAGATTTAAACGGTTTAAACACTACATCGGGCTTATTTGTTGGACAAAAGTTGAAACTCACAGGTACACCTGAACCAACAGTAAAAGATAAAGCACATTCTAAAAATGAAGTGAAAGCTCAAGCTGCAAGCAAAGACGTACATGTCGTGCAATCGGGTGAAACTTTGGCAAGTGTTGCACGAAAATATAAGCTACAGCTTTCTTATTTAGCTGACTTAAATGGTTTATCGCGTAATGCATCTTTGAATATTGGTCAGCATTTGAAGCTAGAAGGCGAAACTGCGAAGACCAATCAAATTAAAGAAGCAAAAGATCGTGAAGATGTCAAAGCATCTGCCAAAACGGTTGCAAAATTGACAGGTAAAGACACTGAAAGTTATACGGTGAAATCAGGTGAGTCGTTGAATGCGATTGCAAGTCGTGTTGGTTTGTCTGTGCAAGAATTGGCTGATCTCAATGATCTTAAGTCTCGTGCAGGTTTGCAACGTGGACAAACCATTCGTATTCCAAAAACTGTATCGGACTACAAAGTGAAAAGTGGCGACTCTTTGATTCGTATTGCAAGTAAATATGGTATTGATTCAAGCGCACTTGCGGAAATGAATAATCTTAAGCCTACAGCTTCTTTGCGTATTGGTAGTGTGATTAAAGTTCCAAGCCTTTAATCATCAGCTTATTCTAAATAAAGGAAATTAGGGGAATGTACCTAAATTCTATCTATGTAAGTCCAATCGGGCTTACATTAGGCTTGTGCATGGCAACGATGCATTTGCATGCTGCTGTGCAGACAACAGCTTATCTTGCCATTCACAATACACCTCATTATGCCAAGTTTCAGGCGATGCCCTATGCCAATATCAATGCACCCAAAGGCGGTTATATCAGCACTTCCAGCTTAGGGACTTTTGATAACCTCAATAGTATGAATGGTAAGGGTAGTTCAACTGAAGGGATTAACTATCTGTTTGATACTTTGATGGATAGTTCTTTGGATGAAGCGGGCGTGCTTTATCCACTTTTGGCAGAGAAAGTCACTTTTGATCCGAAAAAAACCAATTTTGTGATTTTTCATTTAAATCCAAAAGCGCGCTTTAGTAATGGCACAGCAGTCACCGCTGAAGATGTTAAATTTACTTTTGATACGATTCAGAGCAAAGCCAATCTTGGTTTTCAAATGTATTTATCGGATTTAGCCAAGACCGAAGTTTTATCTCCAACCCAAGTTAAAATGACGTTCAAATCTGAACATAATCCAGATATGCCTCTGATTTTGGCTAGGATTGCGATTTATTCAAAAGCGGATTGGAAAAATAAAGACTATACCAAAGTTACGTTGCAGCCGATTTTAGGTTCAGGACCTTATCTGATTGATCAGATCGATGCAGGGCGGAGTATTCGTTATAAGCGAAATCCAAATTATTGGGGCAAAGATTTAGCGGTAAATCGTGGGCGCTATAATTTTGATCAAATGAAGTTTGTTTATTATCGTAGCCCTGAAATTGCATTTGAAGGATTCAAGTCTGGACAGTATAGCTTTTACCAAGAAAAAAATGCACGGAACTGGGTCGCGGAATATCTATTCCCCGCAGTTAAATCGGGTTTGGTACAGAAATATACAGCGAAAATAGAAACGCCAGCCCTCACACAAAGTTTGGTCTTTAATACTCGAAAAGCGCCATTCAATGATATTCATTTTAGACAAGCTTTAACCTATGCCTACGATTTTGAATGGATCAATAAAGCATTGCTCTATGGTCAAAATATTCGTCTGCAAAGCCATTTTCAAAATAGTGAATTGGCAGCGACTGGTGCGCCGAGTGCTAAAGAGTTAGATATTCTCAAACCTTATCTTCACCAACTTAATCCGCTACAACGTCAAGGCACGTTGAGCAATTGGAAATATCCAGTTTCAGATGCCAGTGGATTTAATCGCCAAAATTTATTGATTGCACGTTCAATTTTACTCAAATCAGGATACCAGTTTAAAAATGCACAATTGGTAGATCGTAAAGGGAATCCAATTCAAATTGAATTTTTAATTCATCAAGATGGTATACAACGAACACTGTTGCCATATATTCGCAATTTAAAAAAATTAGGCATTCAAACGACGATTCGTCAAGTGGACACGCCACAATATACGGAGCGCATGCGCCGTTTAGATTTTCAAATGACACCGATGAATATGCCACAGTCTTTAACCCCAGGGGCTGAACAGGCGCAAATGTGGGGGAGTCAAGCGGCAGACGAGATAGGCAATTACAATTATTCAGGCATTAAAAATCCTGTTGTGGATCAATTAATACAGCAGATTATTCGTGCACCGAGTAGAGAGCAATTGGTACTACATACGCGTGCCTTAGATCGTGTTTTGAGAGCGGGTTATTATCAAATATTGACCTATGGCAATGATCAAAATTGGTATGCTTATTGGAATATGTATCGTCAACCTGATATTAAACCTAAGTTATCTTTAGGTTTAGAATATTGGTGGTCAGATTCTACTCAAACAGAAAAAGTGACTCATTATTTAAAAAATAGGTGATTTAAAAAGTTGATGATTTAAAATCATGGTGCTTTTCAATGAAATTTGTATAAATCAACGTTTAGAAGAATAATTGTGTATAGGTATTAATCAGCATCATTGGATTATTGGTGTTATAAAATAATACAATTATACAGTGCTGTAATGAGGTTATAAGGAACAATGTTTTAATGGGCAGATATATACTCAAAAGATTATTTTTGATCATTCCAACATTGTTCTTTGTGTTATTGATCAATTTTGCGATTACGCAAATTGCGCCAGGCGGCCCTGTTGAACAAGCGATTCAGCAAGCTGAAAACTTTCAAGGTGTTGATGGAACGACGGCGGGATTATCTACTTCAGTCAATCGTCAAGAATACCGTGGTGCTCAGGGGTTAAGTGAGGAGATGATCGATAAAATCAAAGCTCAATATGGCTTTGATCGACCTGCGCATGAACGATTTTTTTTAATGTTAAAAAGCTATCTAACTTTTGATTTTGGAAACAGTTTTTTTAAAGATAAAGCCGTGACGCAATTATTATTAGAAAAAATGCCAGTCACGATTTCATTGGGTTTATGGAGTACCTTACTGATTTACCTGATTTCGATTCCACTTGGAATTAAAAAAGCCAAAAAACATGGTTTATTGTTTGATAAATCTACCTCTTTACTGCTCGCAGTCGGTTATGCCATTCCTGCTTTTGTATTTGCAATTTTGTTGATCGTGTTTTTTGCAGGTGGTTCTTATTTTCAGTGGTTTCCATTGCAAGGCTTTGTTTCTGAACAATTTCAAAGTTTCAGTTTATGGGGCAAAATTATTGATTATTTCTGGCATATGACCTTGCCTTTACTGGCTATGGTATTGGGTGGTTTTGCCAGTTTGACTTATCTGACCAAATACTCGTTTATGGAAGAAATGGAACGGCAATATGTTTTAGCCGCACGCGCTAAGGGATTTGGGCAAAATTATGTGCTGTATAGACATGTATTTCGTAATGCGATATTGGTGATTCTTGCAGGTTTGCCTGAAGTGATTGTAGGGGTATTTTTTGTTGGTAATTTACTCATCGAAATTATTTTTAATTTAGATGGAGTCGGGTTACTTGGTTTTGAAGCAATTCAACAGCGTGATTATCCTGTTATTTTTGGGACATTGTTCTTTTTAACTTTGTTTGGACTGGTTTTACGACTGATTTGTGATGTGATTTATAGTGTGATTGACCCTCGAATTGATTTTGAATCGCGAGGTGCAAAATAATGTCACCGATCCTACGCGCACGGTTAAAAAAATTTAAAGGCAATCGATTAGGATACTTCTCTTTTATTTTATTTATCATTCTTTTTGTGCTCTCTCTCTCTGCAGAGTTGATCGCAAATGAGAAACCATTATTGGTGAAATATAATCAACATTATTACGTACCCGTATTTAACGTCTATCCAGAAACAACATTTGGTGGTGTATTTGAGACTGAAGCAGATTATCGTGATCCTGTAGTGCAGCAGCTCATTGACGAAAGAGGTTGGGCAATTTGGCCGATATTACGTTATTCCTATCAAACGCCAAATTTGGATTTAAGTGTACCAGTCCCATCGCCACCGACAACACAAAATTGGTTAGGAACAGATGATCAAGGGCGTGATGTTTTAGCACGTATTCTATATGGACTACGTATTTCATTACTCTTTGGACTTGTCTTAACGTTGTTTGCTTCGGTGATTGGAATTATCGTTGGTGCGATACAGGGCTATTACGGTGGATGGGTTGATTTAATCGGACAAAGAATTCTTGAAGTCTGGGGAGGATTGCCAACTTTATTCATGGTGATGATTCTCGTCAGCATATTTACACCTAGTATTTATTGGTTATTTCTGATCATGCTGCTTTTTGGTTGGACTGGTTTAGTCGGCATTGTACGTGCTGAGTTTTTAAAAGCACGAAAGTTAGAATATGTCAGTGCTGCACGGGCTTTGGGTGTGAGTGATCTGATGATTATGTTCCGACATATTCTTCCTAATGTCTTAAGTTCTAGTTTGTCGCAGCTTCCTTTTATGTTTACTGCAAATATCACAGCACTGACAGCTTTGGATTTTTTAGGCTATGGTTTACCACCAGATGCTGCTTCTCTAGGTGAATTATTATTGCAAGGGAAAAATAATTTAAACGCGCCGTGGTTGGCTTTATCTGGTTTTTTTAGTTTGGCTTTGGTGCTTTCATTATTGATCTACATTGGGGAGGCAACACGTGATGCATTCGATCCAAGACGCCAAAAATGATCCAAATTTGTTGCTCTCAGTTCAAAATTTACATATTGAAAATGAGCAAAAAACGGTATTGGTGGAAAACCTCAATTTTGATTTACATCGCTGTGAAACGGTCGCGATTGTGGGGGAAAGTGGCTCAGGAAAGTCGATTAGTGGTTTGGCACTGATGGGACTACTTGCTGAAAATTTAAAAGTCACGGGTCAAGCGGTTTATCATGAGCAAGATCTTTTACATCTAGATTCTAATGCTTTACTCAATATTCGGGGTAAAAAAATTGGGATGATTTTTCAAGAGCCCATGACAGCATTGAATCCTTTGCACAAAGTTGAAAAAATTGTAGGCGAAGCTTTGCTTTTAGAAGGAATGTCTAAGGATAAAGTCAGAAAACGTGTCTATGATTTACTCTGTGATGTGGGAATGGATGATCCCGAGGAAAAGTTAGATCGTTATCCACATGAGTTATCTGGCGGGCAAAGACAACGTGTTCTAATTGCTTCGGTATTGGCACAGAAACCCGAAATTATCATTGCTGATGAGCCAACGACAGCACTCGATGTAACGCTTCAATCACAAGTACTGAATTTATTACAACTATTGATTCTCAATCACAATATGGCAATGATTTTAGTCAGTCATGATCTAAATTTAGTGCGTAAATATGCCAACCATGTGATTGTGATGAATCAAGGGAAAGTAGAAGAAAAAGGCTCGGTTAAAAATATTTTTAACAATCCTCAAGCTGAATATACCAAGTTTTTATTGAATCAAGATTTTGGTGAAGCGAATAAGTCACATTCTGAAAACCATTTGGTTTTATCCTTGCATCGGGTAGGGGTTAAATTTCCGATTCAGCAGGGAATATTCAGTCGAAAAAAAGAGTATTTCGTTGCTGTTGAACCAATAAATTTACGTTTACATCGTGCTGAATCCATCGGAATTGTTGGAGATAGTGGTTCTGGAAAAACCTCATTGGCATTGGCAATCGCGAGATTGATTGAAAGCTCTGGGAATATTGTCTTACTCAATCAAGATTTAAATCGTTTAAGTCAACGAAAACTTCGACCATTACGTTCCAGTTTTCAGATCGTATTTCAAGATCCTTATAGTAGTCTGAATCCTCGCATGACTGTTGAACAGATTATCCGTGAAGGTTTGGAACTTCAGAAATTAAAAGAATCAGATATTATTATTCAAATGAATGAAATTTTGAATAAAGTTGAATTATCGATCACAGTGAAGCAAAAATATCCGCATGAATTGTCAGGAGGGCAGCGACAACGTGTGGCATTGGCTCGAGCGGTTGCATTAAAGCCACGATTGCTGATTTTAGATGAACCAACTTCAGCATTAGATCGCACGACACAGCGAACAATTGTAAAATTATTGCGCCAATTGCAACGTGATTATCAAATCAGTTATTTATTTATTAGTCATGATTTACAAGTTGTAAAAGCACTTTGTCAGAAAATTTTAGTGTTAAAAGAATCAAAAATGATTGAGTTTCAGGATACACAAGCCTTATTTGATAAGCCTTTGAGTGATTATACAAAAAGATTAATCGCCGCTAGTCAATATTAATTCTGGGTCATTTCCTCAATATTCTTTTTTATATTCACTTATAAAGTTGACAAAATGCATTGTCAAAATTACTCTTGATTTAGGATAATATTAATTTAGAGTAAAAACTCTAATCACTAAAAAGAGATTTGATCATGAGCCATCTTGCACAATCATTCGATATAAAAAAGACCACATTTAAAAACCGCATCATCAAAGGTGCAATGAGTGAAGCACTTGCCAATCATGCAGGTCAACCGAATCATTTACATCTAGGTTTGTACGATGCTTGGGGCAAAGGTGGCTTAGGTTGTGCAATCACAGGTAATGTCATGGTGGATTTTCGTGCCAAGAATGAGCCAGGTGTTGTTGTTGTTGAAACTGAACGTGATTTAGCAAAACTGACTGAGTGGGCAAATGTCGGTAAAAAGCACAAAATGGTGCAGTTAATTCAGCTTTCACACCCAGGACGTCAGTGTCCGCGTGGTTTAAATGCGGAAACTGTTGCGCCGTCGGCAGTTCCTTTTAGCCCATTATTGGCTTCTACATTTGGCACACCACGTGCACTTGAAGAAAGTGAAATTTTAGATTTAATTCAGCGTTTTGCTGAGTCAGCACGTATTTGTGAAAAAGCAGGTTTTGAAGGTGTGCAATTACACGGTGCGCATGGTTATTTGATTAGCCAATTCCTTTCACCACTGACCAACAAACGTACTGACCAATGGGGCGGTTCGATTGAAAATCGTATGCGTTTCTTATTGGAAATTTATAAAGCTGTACGTGCCAAAACTTCTGAAAATTTCATTGTATCCGTGAAACTCAATTCGGCAGATTTCCAACGTGGTGGCATCACTGAAGAAGAAGTGATTCAAGTGTTTAAGGCAATTGATGAAGCGGGTATTGACTTGATTGAAGTTTCTGGTGGTACTTATGAAGCGCCAGCGATGGCAGGGGCAAAAGCTGATAAGCGTAAGGAAAGTACGATTGCGCGCGAGGCTTATTTCCTCGATTTTGCTGAGAAAATCCGTAAAGAAGTGAAGTGTCAGTTGATGGTGACAGGTGGTTTCCGTACCGCGCAAGGCATGAATGCTGCTTTAGATAGTGGGGCATGTGAATTTATCGGAATTGCACGTCCTTTGGCTGTTGAAACCGATGTAACCAATAATCTTATTGCAGGGCGTGATGTACGTTATGCAGTTGAGCAAATTAAAACAGGTATTCCTTTTGTCGATAAAATGGCGATTATGGAAATTCTTTGGTATGCAGCACAATTCAAAGCGATTGGTGAAGGGAAGAAACCGAATCCTAAATTGTCACCATTAAAAGTATTCTTAAATTATGCGAAGAATAATGTCAAAGCTGTGATTCAAGGGCGTGTCAATTCACGTAAGTCGGCTTGAAATATTGATGGATTAAAACTAAAAGTCATTTTTTAGTTGCAAAATGTATCAAAATTGCTCAAAAAGAAAGCGACTTGTTTATGAGTCGCTTTTTTGAGGATAAATGGCAGTTTTTAAAATTCTTAAATTGTTGATTTTAAATAAAAATATAAAAATGATTTCGCATAAGCGCCATTATGTTAAATGGGATAGAAAGTTGTAAAAAGAAAGTTTTGTGTATAATTTAAATTTTTACTTAGAAAAACGTAAAGATGAACAAATTTAAATTTTTTTATACTGACTATTGTGAAGGTAAAACAATTCCTGCTGAAGATTCAGATCAGTGGTATGTAACGAAAGAAGAAATATTACACAGCATGGATTGTGTACTCCATATGCCAGATAATTTTTTAGGAATTATAGATAAATATGAAAATACACTTCAGTTTGCTGTAAACAAGGATAGATCAATCCATATGGAAATACCGTCACCTAAAGAACTCGGATCTTATGGGAAAGAAGGTACTTTAGAAGATGCTTTAAATATTGTTAGGAATCTAGGTGAGTTGATTAGTCTAGATACTATTGATGATCTAAAATTTAAAAAGTGGAATCCTAATTAGATTTTAATTTCGTCACTAAATGACCATGATATGTATGGATATTATATAGATTTCCTAAAATTAACATAATACACCTTATGCGAAATCGGTTACGTTAATTATTTTATTTCAATAAGTTGTAATCCACAAAAAAGCCTAGTTTTCTTAAACTAGGCTTTTTACATGAAATTTCATTGTTTCACATAAAAAATCATGGTCAAGTGGTTTAAAAACGATTTATTATGAAGATCGTGCAGGCTTTTGAATTATCCCGCCATCATTGAAAAGATGTCTATGAATCATACTATTAAACTCTGATTAATCACTTTTGTAAGAATAGAAACCACATCACTGTGATTTCTATTTATGATCATTACTGAAATTCAATAATGATTTACTCTAGATTAGGCAAACTGACCATTTTGAAAATCGACAAAAGCCTGCTGAATCTCAGCCTGAGTATTCATGACAAATGGACCATGCGCGACAATAGGCTCATTCAAAGGTTCACCATTCATCATCAATAATTTAGCATCTTGCAAACACTCAATTTCAACCTGATCAACATCATGGTTTAAATAAAGTGTTTGTAGGTTGTGGAAAATCTGACCATCTACTTTCACTTCACCACTTAAAACAAAGATGATGTTATTCCACGTAGGATTTAACTCAAAATGCTGTTTGGCATCTTTATTTAGACGAATATCCAATAAATTGATCGGGCTAAAAGTCTGTGCAGGACCTTTAACAGTGCGATTACCATTTGAATATGTGCCTGAGATCACACGAATACCCCCTTGGTTATGTTCAAGTTGAACTTCTGGAATATTCTGTTCAGTTAATTCTTGATAACGTGGTTCCGTCATTTTGGCATGGCTAGGCAGATTGACCCAAAGCTGAATCATGTCCAAATTTCCGCCTGTTTGGGCAAAGTTTTTGGAATGATACTCTGCGTGCATAATGCCACGACCCGCAGTCATCCATTGCACTTCATTTTTACCAATCGTGCCGCTATTGCCTTTGGAATCATGATGTTCAAGTTCGCCATCATAAACTATAGTCACTGTTTCAAAACCACGGTGTGGATGCATCCCAACACCACGTTGATGTTCATCATTAGGACTGAATGGATATTGCTCGGTATAGCCCATGACCAAAATCGGACTGGTTTGATTGCCCATTTCTTCCATAGGTAACATGGAGTTGGTCGGGAAACCATCGCCTACCCATGTGCTACGGTTACTGGTATAGGTTTTTTCAATTGCATTCATATTTTAATTCCTCAAATTTATTATTTCGCTTAATTGTATTAATTGAGGTATAAATGCAGGATTACAGCGTAAATTAGACAACAGATTTTTCTAAAAATGGAACAATGATGCAGAATCTCAATGATTATTACTATTTTGTTCAAGTCGTGAAATATCAAGGTTTTACCAAAGCCAGTGAAGAGTTGGGTATTACAAAATCCAAGCTTTCACGCCGTATTTCTGACTTAGAAAGTCGTTTAGAGGTTCGTTTAATCCAGCGTAATACTCGTAAATTTGCGGTCACTGAGGTTGGACAACAGTTCTATGAACATTGTTTAAAAATCTTAGATGATGTTAATCAAGCCGAAAACTTTATTCAGCATACTTTGAGCAATGAACCTTCAGGTTTAATTCGATTGTCTTGCCCCGTAGCATTAGTGAATACGCCTGTAGGGGAAATGGTCGCAGAATATATGCACCATTATCCTGATGTTCAAGTTCATTTATTATCAACCAATCGTCGAGTGGACTTGATTGAAGAGGGGATTGATTTAGCCATTCGTGTGGTGAGTACGCCTTTGGAAGACAGTGAATTAATCATTCGTGAATTAGATGCATGGGAACATGTTTTGGTGGCATCTCCAGAACTATTCAAACATTATAACAAACCTTCGCATTTGGATGATTTAAAGCAATTGCCAAGTATTGGTTTTCAAACACCGAAACAAGTTTGGATGTTACAAAAGCGTACTGAACAGAATGTTTTTCATGATATTGAACATCATCCAAAACTACGCACAGACAATTTTCATGCGATGAAATCCGCCGTGTTAAAAGCGGTTGGTGTTGCATCATTGCCGAAGGTTTATGTGTATGAGGAATTAAAAAACGGAAAAATGATTGAAATTTTACCTGAATATTATTTACCTAAAGGCGTGATTTATGTGGTGTATACATCTCGGTTAGGGATGTTGCCTGCGGTACGTAAATTTTTAGAATTTTTAATTGAACAATTTAAACAATTAAATCTCGACGAAATTAGCAAGCAGTGCCCTAAACACGATTAAAGCACTGGTATATAACATTATTTAATGTGCGCAGAATGCCATATTGAAGTATTCAAATAATTCAGGGGTGTTCAACCATAACAGCATCGACAATCCAAAAAGTAGAATCAGCCCCATCCAGATGCTACATTTTAGCCATGAAAATGTATTAGTCATCGACGACAGCCTCCTCGTTAACAAAGAAATGTACCAACACGCCAAGAACACTGAGCGCAATGGATAGCGCCCAAATGATATTGTAGTTCCCTGTTATATCATGGTTGAGACCACCAAGCCAGCCACCAAAGAAAGAACCTACTTGATGGGTAAAGAACACAATCCCACTAAGCATGGTCAGGTATTTGACTCCAAACATATTGGCAACAATCCCGTTGGTGAGCGGAACTGTGGAGAGCCACAAAATCCCCATCACGATACCGAAGGCATAGACTGTCCAAATACTGAGGGGTAGCATTAAAAATGCGACGATGGCGACACCGCGTAAGCCATATAAGCCCATGAGTAGATGTGGTTTAGAATATTTATCACCGAGCCAGCCAGCCGCATAAGTTCCCACGATATTAAAAAGCCCGACCAGTGCTAAGAAGACTGTTCCTGTTGAAGCATCAAAACCATGATCGATTAAATATCCTGGTAAATGAATTCCCAAAAAGACCACTTGGAAACCACATACAAGGAAACCCAAAGCAAGCCATAAAAAGGGTTTATGATTAAATGCGATTTTTAGAATTTCTTTGAAACTTAAGTTTGGACGAGTTGCTTGACTAACTGCATTGGGAGCGACATACATCGGTGCTTTTAACATCCACGCTAAAGGCACAATCAATACAACAAGAATTGCAGTGATGATGAGTGCAGAAGACCATCCAAAGTTTTTAATCAGGAGTAAGGTTGTTGGCAACATGATGAACTGACCGAAAGAGCCTGCTGCACTTGCGATCCCCATTGCCATACTACGTTTACTTGGATGAGCCGCTCGCCCGACTGCGGAAAGCAATACAGAAAATGATGTTGCTGATAATGCTAAACCGATAATCAATCCAACACTAAAATCAAGCAGAAGAGCATTTGAGCTGATCGACATCAGTAATAGACCAATGGTGTAGAGAACACCACCGACTGCAACAACTTTCTTACTACCGTACTTGTCTGCCAAAGCGCCTGTAAATGGTTGTACAGCGCCCCACAATAGGTTTTGAAAAGCAATCGCTAAACTGAATACTTGATGACTCCAGCCAAACTCATGACTCATTGGAACTAAATAAAGCCCGAAGCCATGACGTACACCGAGTGAAAGTGCTAAAATAAATGCACTGCCAATCAACATATAGATCAAAGGCTTAGAAAATTTTTGCTGTTGTTGCGTTGCTTCCATATATTACCTTTTATGTGACTGATACATTGTAAACTAAGCATTTTTAGACATTGTTGATAATCAACTGATGGTTTTTGAATAATAGGTTGGAATATTTTATGGAGCAATTCTGAAACTGATTATACAAAAATACAGTAAATAGATTATAATCATAATCTATAATAAAAATACATTTTTTTATTTGAAAAATGTACAGGCTCAAGCTGATTGGCTCAGTGAGTAAATGAAATTCTGATTGGGAATAGTGACTATGCCTCGTGTCTCAAAGCAATTAGCGCAAGAAAATCGTAAAAATATTGAAAATATATCTTCTCAGTTAATCCGTGATAAAGGTTTTTCTGTGAGTGTTTCTGATCTTATGAAAGCTGTTGGATTAACACATGGCGGTTTTTATAAACATTTTCAAAATAAAGATGAGTTAATTGACATTGCTTGCAAAGATACTTTTCGGCAATCTGAACAAAAGTGGAACAGTATTATTGCGGAGACAGGTTCTGAACATGAGGCGCTTGATCTAATTTTTACGCGATATTTATCTGAAAAAAATTTAGCAGATCCAGGAAAAAGTTGTCCTCTATCTTCTTTGTCAATGGATGTAGCAAGAGAAGAGGAGGGAAAGGCAGTCAAGCAAACATTTCATCAAGGTGTTGAAACTTTATTAAAAATTTTAACAACATTAAATGATCCTAAGCATGAAAATACTCAACTTTCAGAACAAGCGATTATTCAGCTCAGTTTATTGTCTGGTGCACTGACTTTGGCTAGATCTGTTGACCATGATTTGGCGTTGAATATTTTGGATACAGTCAAAGATTTTTTGATTCAATCTCAAACGACAGAATAACGGATATTCCGCAGTAATAAATACCTTTTGCTTTATCATAAAAGTGGATACACGATAACGTCATCCGCAATTGTTTGAAATGAAGAACAAATACATCGTATTTGTTCTTCTTATGATTATAGTATCGTTGCTGAAGTTTAATAACGATAACCAATACCCATGTAGGTTAATAATGGATCTGTATCAATGGTTGTAGTGGCATGATTTAAAACTTGACCATTATTTTGATTGACCACGTCGATACTAATATCATTGCTTAATTTGGCATAGGATACCGAAGCAACCGCGAACCAACTTGGTGTGATGTCATAAGTAAATCCAGCAGTGACAATTGGGGCAAAGGCATCATCAGCTTTGACTTTGATTTTTGGATTAGCAGATGAAGTTTTTTTATCGAGTGATGCACCTGCTTTATTATCGAGAATATTTTGCACCATATGCCCAGAAGCGATTAAATCTGCCTGCACAGCAGGGTGGGTTTTTAATTCATTGAAGTATGCGTACATCACACCGACACCTAGATAAGGTCGGAACTTATTGACTCCTGATTTGCCAAATTGATATTGCAGTTCAAATGCAGGTGTCCAAGCACGTGCCGTAGAAACAACGTCTTGTGCTGATAGGTCAGTGATAAAAATATCCTTTTTTAATGGCATTTCACCTAAGCCGAAGAACTTAGAAGTATCACTTGGAAAGGCTGTTCCACGCATCGGTGAATAAATTTTACCTTTACCTTTAATATCAACTTTTGGGGGAATTCCGCCTTTCATTTCAAGTGCCCAGTTGTCAGTAAATTGATATTTCGACATGATTCCAAGTGTATCTACATCTTGTGGTTCGAGACCTGTATCTGCTGCTGTCCATTGAGATAAACCATTGATTTCAGACTCACCACTCAAGTTGGCAGGTAACACACCATTTTTAATCAATTGAAAAAATTCACCTACACCTAAAATACTTTCAAATTTGGCATATTGTTTTTTCCCTTCATCGGTTGAGGTATCGATGGATGTTTTTACCGAATCCACTGAGACTTCACCAACTTTTACACGTGTTTTTTCTTGAATTGGCGTTGTTACTCTGATCGGATTTGTTTTACCTTGAGGCATAACATGGAGCCAACCAGCGGAAATTGAAAAGCGTTTAAAACCATCACCTTCTTTCATGCTAAACAATGGGGATTTAGCAAATGACACTGTTGGAATAAGCATCAATGCCATAAAAATTTTTGAAGTTTTCATTGAGATGTCCTTCTCTTTTTTTGATTCAATTTATTTTTCAAAGAGAATTCATTAAAGAAGAAGTTACAGATGATAAGGAGGGTGTATTTTTAAGCCACATGGGGGGCATAACGGACTTTTGATTTTATTTAAAAAAAAGTGTTTAAAATACAGTTGGTTACTTTTGTTAAGTGCGTTTTATAAAAAAGTTAACTTATTGTTAATAAATGTCAGTTTATGAAACAAATTGCCAAAAAATAAAAACCAAATAGTCTAACTATATGGTTTTTATATTAAATTTTAGATAAAAATAGATGATTATTTATTGCACTACGAGATACTTAGTCTGATCAAATTAGGTTAAAAACGATAGCCGACGCCTGCATAACCTAAAATTGGATTAATCTCGATGTCTGTTTTGGCATTAATAAGTTCGCCATATTTTTCATCAGAAATGGTGATTTGAGTTTTACCTTTTAGCTGAGCATAAGACACAGAACCTACTGCAAACCAGCGGTCATTAAAATCATAAGTAAAACCTACTGTGGCTACAGGGGCAAATGCATCATCTGCTTCGAGTTTAACTTTAGGATTACCCGAACTTTTCTTACCATCTAAGGCTGCGCCTGCTTGATTGTCTTTCATATTAATCAACATGTGACCTGCATTGATTAAATCTTGTTCAATGGTTTTATTTAATTCTAATTCGTTAAAATATGCATACATCATCCCGACGCCAATATAAGGGCGGAATTTATTTACACCTGTTTTGCCAAAGTGATATTGAAATTCAAAAGCAGGTGTCCAAGCGCGTGCAGAAGCAGCTTTATCCTGTGCACTGAGATCTGTAATAGCAATATCCTTCTTCAGTGGTAAATCACCAATAATTGCTCCAACACCAGTCGGTGAGGCAATGCCTGTGAGTGGTGCGTAGATTTGACCTTTACCAATAATATCTACTTTGGGAGGGAGACCAGCTTTAACTTCGAGTGAGATATTATCGGTAAAGAAATAATTAGACATGATCCCTAGTGTCGCGACATCATCCGCTTCTAAACCCGTTCCTTGAGCTTCCCATTGTGAAAGACCATTAATTGTAGCTTCACCTGAGACATTCGATTTTAAATATTTAGTGTCTCCTTCTTTATACGAGATCAACCCTAATAAATCTAAATCAACCGCTGTCTTTAATAGGTTTTTTTTAGTTGTTGCATTGGGTTTGCTTTCATCAATAGCACCAAGTACTGAATCCATTTTTACATCACCCACTTTGGTTTTTTCACCTTCGGCAACAGAAGTGTTGATCTGAATGGGCTGTGCTTTACCTGTTGGCTTTACATAAAGTGCGCCCACAGATACGGAAAAACGCTTAAATCCATCACCATCTTTAAAACTAAAATAAGGTGAATCGGCATAGCTCATGGCTGGAACAGCAGAACACGCTGTTGCAATACAAAATAACGTTTTTTTCATAGATTGGACTCCATGTCCGAAATTGATACTAATTTTTATAGGTTTTTATTATTAAAATTATTGAGGGTAAATTTATGTAGGCATTAGAAGGCTTTTTATTTAGTGAATGTTATTTTTTTACGGTTTTATTCATTATTGGTTGAAGAATGAATGGCTTTAGGTAACTATTTTACAAGAATATTACATTTTACTTTTTATAAAGTTTATAAATTAATTAAATTAAATCATATTATTAAGTTTAATTGTTATCTATTTAAAAATGAAAAAGATCATCCTAAGATGACCTTTTTTTCAATTCGATATGCTGCTTAAGTCAATGACTTACTTATTTTTGGAAGCGAGATAAATCTTCTTCTGGGCGAGCAGTAAGCACTTCAACACCATCTTTAGTGACCAGTAGGGTGTGTTCATACTGTGCAGACAAACTATGGTCTTTAGTCACAACAGTCCATTTGTCACCCATTAAACGAGTCTGCCAAACACCTGCATTGACCATCGGTTCGATGGTGAAGGTCATGCCTTCTTCTAAGACCATCCCTGTATTGTTTTGACCATAATGAAGTACTTGAGGCTCATCATGAAAAACAGTCCCGATGCCGTGACCGCAATATTCACGAACTACACTGAAACGTTCTGATTCAACATATTTTTGAATGGCAGCACCAATATCACCAATCGTTGAACCTGGTTTTACTGTTTCCATACCACGGTACATGGCTTCTTGGGCAACTTTACATAGGCGATCTGCAATAATAGACGTTTCACCGCCCACGATGTACATCATGTTGGTATCGCCGTGATAACCATCTTTAATCACAGTCACATCAATATTGAGAATATCGCCTTTTTTCAAAATTTTACTTTCAGATGGAATCCCATGACAAACCACATGGTTCACAGAAGTACAAATGACATGTTGAAACGCTGGACGACCAGGTGCCGCGCCATAACCTAAACAAGCAGGAATCGCATCTTGCTTATTGACAATATAGTCATGACAAATCGTATCCAATTCAAGTGTAGAAACACCTGGTTTGATATGCGGTTTGATCATATCCAAAACTTCTGCAGCCAAGCGACCAGCAACGCGCATTTTTTCAATTTCATCTGCGGTTTTGATTAATCGACGGGGAGCTTCGTAAGTACTGTTCATGATCTTTAAAAACTTTTGGAAATTTGTATGTGACTATGGTATAAATAGCCGCCCAAATTATCAAATGCTTTCTGTTACTTTCTTTATGAAAGGTTTACGGAAATATTGATCAGGGTAATTTAAAAATCCGCACATATGTCGTCACATATCTCTGGGTGCCCGTAAGGGTGGAGAATGCTGGACATATGGAGGCCTAACCCAAACTTTAAGGTATATAGAAAATGGCAGATTACAACGTAAGCATGCGCGACCTTCTTACAGCTGGCGCGCATTTTGGTCACCAAACTCGCTTCTGGAACCCAAAAATGCGTCAATACATTTTTGGTGCGCGTAACCGCATTCACATCATCAACCTTGAACACACTGTTCCTGCGTTAAACGATGCTTTGAATTTCGTTAACAACCTAGCAAGCAAAAAGAACAAAGTATTGTTCGTTGGTACTAAACGTGCTGCTTCTAACATCATCCGTGAACAAGCTCAACGCGCTGGTCAACCTTATGTAGATCACCGTTGGTTGGGTGGTATGTTGACTAACTGGAAAACTCTTCGTCAGTCAATCAACCGTTTGAAAGATCTTCAAACTCAATCACAAGATGGTACTTTTGCTAAACTTACTAAACGTGAAGCATTAGAACGTACTCGTGAAATGGAAAAACTTGAACGCTCTTTAGGCGGTGTTAAGAACATGGGTGGTTTACCTGACGCATTGTTCATCATCGATGTTGATCACGAAGCGATCGCTATTAAAGAAGCTAAGAACCTTGGTATTCCAGTAATCGGTATCGTTGATACAAACTCTAACCCAGATAACGTAGATTTCGTTATTCCTGGTAACGATGATGCGATCCGTGCTGTAACTCTTTATGCTTCTGCTATGGCTGATGCGATTCTTGCTGGTAAAGAATACGCTCAAACTCAAGCAAATGCTCAAGCTAAAGGCGAAGAAGCTGCGAAAGAAGCTCCTGAGGCTTAATGCGTTTTTGACGCAAGCTTGTCATTTTTGTGATTTAAAATGATGACAAATTGAGCGTCGAGAAAGCAAAACGGCCCAGAGGTACCTTTGGGCCGTTTTTGTTGAACAGATTCATATTCTACCCGTATTTAGGAGAACAACATGACTGCAGTTACTGCGAGCATGGTAAAAGAATTACGTGACCGTACTGGTCTTGCAATGATGGAATGCAAAAAAGCATTAACAGAAGCAGACGGTGACATCGAATTAGCGATTGATAACCTTCGTAAATCTGGTCAAGCAAAAGCAGCTAAAAAAGCTGGTAACATTGCTGCTGATGGCGCAATCACAATTGCTCAAGAAGGCAACAAAGCACTTCTTTTAGAAGTAAACTGTCAAACTGACTTCGTTGCTAAAGACGAAAACTTTGCTGGTTTCTCTGCACAAGTTGCTGCTGCTGCTTTGGCTGCAAACGAAACTGACGCTGCTAAAATTGCTGAATTGAAACTTGCTGACGGTTCAACTGTAGAAGAAGCGCGTATTGCACTTGTTCAAAAAATCGGTGAAAACATCCAAGTTCGTCGTGCAACAATCGTTGAAGGCGACAACCTTGCAGTTTACAAACACGGTTTACGTATCGGTGTTGTAGTTTCTTACGCAGGTGATGCTGAAACTGGTAAAGGCGTTGCAATGCACGTTGCTGCATTTAACCCAGTTGCTGTTACTGCTGAAGGCGTTTCCGCTGAGCTTATCGCGAAAGAGAAAGAAATTGCAGAAGCAAAAGCGATCGAATCTGGTAAACCAGCGAACATCGTTGAAAAAATGGTGACTGGTTCAGTTGAAAAATACTTGAACGAAGTTGTACTTGAGCGTCAAATGTACGTAATCGACAACGAGAAAAAAGTTGCTGACGTACTTAAAGCTACAGGTACTACAGTTGCTCAATTCGTTCGCTTCCAAGTAGGTGAAGGTATTGAGAAAAAAGCAGAAATGAGCTTCGCTGACGAAGTTGCTGCTGCTCAAGCTGCCGCTGCTGCTCAATAATTTTACTGATTCAGTAGAATGAAAGAACCCCTCACTGTTGAGGGGTTTTTTTTGTATCAGAATTTTTAAATATATGATGTCGCTGTAAGCTGTATTTAAAAACGGATTTATTACAAATCAAGTTGATGATTCTCGTATAATTATAAAGATCAAATTGTTTAGACACATATTTTATGGCGAATAAAACTCAACTCGGCATTGGTGCTGCAATCGCATTATTGGCAGCAGCGTATTTTGGTATGGACTCCAATCAATCAAAAAACAATTCGCAAGCTCAAGCCGAATCTTCTCAACAGCATCAAATTGATAATTCTAAAAATACACAGACTCAAGCGACTCATACAGATATTGAATCACATTCAAACAGTCAAAATCAGCATGGCTTAGAGGTTATTCGTAAAGCCTATGATAAAAAACTTAGCAATGTTCAGGTTCAATCTATTGGTAAAGTTAAAGCAATATTAAGAGATGATAACGAAGGTTCACGTCACCAAAAATTCATTCTTTCTTTAGATAATGGTTTAACCGTACTAGTCGCACATAATATTGATTTAGCGCCACGTATTGAGAATTTGAAAAAAGGTGATATGGTGGAGTTTTTTGGTGAGTATGAATATAGCAACCAAGGTGGAGTAATGCATTGGACACATCATGATCCAAGTCGTCGCCATACGAATGGATGGTTGAAGCACGATGGAAAAACCTATCAATGAGTTGAGAATTACCAAAAGACCTAAACCACTGGTTTTAAATTTATCTTGCGATAGCAATTTTGTTCTATACCTTGTGTCTAAGCATGCTATTTTAAAGCGTCAGTAAAATATTTGAATCGAAGGCATGCTGGAGTGGGCAAACTATTTCCACCTAAAAGAATTGGGTGGATTAGAGCTATTAAAAGCGCAATATCATCAAAAGCAATTTTCAAAGCATGTGCATGAAGGTTATTGCATCGGTGTGATTGAAGAGGGTGCGCAAAGTTTTTTTCGGACTGGACAGTTACATACAGCACCGAAAGGCGATATTATTTTAGTCAATGCAGATGAAATTCATACAGGTTCATCTGCGGTTGAATCGGGTTGGAAATATCGTGCGATTTATCCAACACCTGAGATGTTATTGGATGCAGGACAAGATTTTTTCACTGTTAAAAATAGCGTGCCGTGGTTTCCCAATGCGGTTGTGCATGATATTGGACTTGCGCAACAACTATCATTACTCTTTGATTTATTAGAACAAAAAGACAATGCCTTGTTAAAGGAAAGCATGTATTTATCCACATTGGCGCGATTGATTGGTCGTTATGGTCGTGCCAAATTAACCCAAGCAGAATTGCCTGAAGCACAGCGTAAAGTTGAGTTGGTCAAAGATTTATTAAGCAGTTTTCCTGAACATGATTATTCACTGACGGATTTAGCCAATCATGTGGGGCTGAGTCCTTGGCATTTTTTACGTGAGTTTAAAAAATATACAGGTTTGCCTCCGCATAGTTGGCTAGTACAAATTCGTTTACGTAAAGCGCAACAATTACTAAAACAGGGCATGAATATCGCAATGACTGCGCAAAATTGTGGATTTTCGGATCAAAGTCATTTTAATCGGCATTTTAAAAAAGCAATGGGTGTGACACCTACGCAGTATTTGAGTACTTTGAATTTATAATTTGCTTTGGCGCAATTTTTATTCTTGAAAATCCTAAATAGCAATTTTGTTCAAGTCATCAGCAAGTATTTCCAAGATACTCAAACTGTCTAGCGTTTGAGATTTTAGAAATGAGCAGTCAATCCGAACCGTGTAGTATTGAGATACAATCTCAATCAGTCCTCAATAAAAAAGCCTTTTTCCAAGGTGTGCTTGATATTTTACCTTTATCCATTGCGGTTTTGCCGTGGGGAATTCTTGCTGGTTCAATGGCGATCAATGCTGGACTAACTTTTGCTCAGGCATTTTCCATGTCGGCTGTAGTCTTTGCGGGCGCAGCACAATTGGTGAGTTTGGGATTGGTGATGGCAGATGCTTCAGTATGGACGATTCTGATCACGATATTCTTTTTAACCAGTCAACATCTGATTTATGCGCTGAACTTTCGCAAAGATGTTGTACAGTTTCCCTTAAAACAGCGCTTGGGTATTGGATTTCTATTAACCGACGAATTATTTGCTGTTGGGATTGGTGAAAATAAGCAACGTACATTTGCTTATCTATTTGGTGCAGGTTTATGTTTCTATTTGGCTTGGTGCTTATTTAGTTTGTTGGGTATTTTACTTGCTCAATCTATCCCGAATTTAGAAAGTTTACATTTAGATTTTTCGATTGTCGCTGTATTTATTCTGATTATTGTCCCAATGATTAAGAATAAATCGACATTGGTTGGTGTAGTTGCAACTCTATTCTCTGCTTGTATTTTTAAATATTTCCAATTTGAGGGTGGACTTGTGCTGTCAGGCATTCTCGGGATGTTGAGTGCAATGTATACGGCAAAAATTATCGGCACGGTAAATAAAGGAGCGCAACAATGACGTGGACTTTATTGCTCAGTTTGGCGGTGATTGTATTTCTAAATCGTTATATTTTTCTTGAACCTAAATTTGCCTTCAAATTGCCTCAATTTATTGAACAGATGTTGCAGTATTCAGCACCGTGTTTACTGACCGCGATTTGTGCACCGATTGTATTTTTTAATGGTGATCAATTCCGTAGTTTGCCATTAGATGCTTATTTTTTAACGGCAGTGATTTGTGTAATTTTGGCACTTATTTCCAAGAAAATTTTGCTAAATCTTGGGTTAAGTTTATTGTGTTTTTATGGTTTATTTTATCTATTGAATTGATAGAAAAGCAGGGAAATTTTGTTGAAAATTTCCCTTACGCTTATTTTGCGTTAAACAGCCAGTTTTTGGCGTGTTTTCCATTTAGGCAGTACTTTAGCTAAATAGGCATCCATGCACCATACAGGGCCAATGAGGAGGAATTGGAGGTCTTTAAAGAAAGACGGTTTCTTTCCTTCAACTTTATGACCATAAAATTGTCCAATCCAAGCCAGAACAAAAACGCCAATATAGAATCCTACGCCAACTGGAAGTAAGTAAATCACCCACGCCATAATAGCAACAAGTGCGACCATCGCAACGGCTAAAACGAGATCTAAGCGTGCATAAAATACTAAGGTCAGCACAATGATCAATGCCGTGAGTGTCGCGCTAAAGTGAGCCAAAATACCAATGATGGCAAATAGAATTGCAGGAACACAAGCCCAGTGAATCATCTTATTGGTTTTGTTTTGATGGCTTTCGCTATATTCATCAAACCATTCAGTGATTGTTTTCATCGTTCTATCCTTGTGTAATCGTTTTTCTATCTTGTTTGAAAATATATACCAGAACCGAAATATGGTCAAAATCTCAACTGACAATAAGTGCTGTATTTAAGGTCAATTAAATACTTTAATGTGTTGCTTGGTAGAAATTCAGAATCGGTGTTGCTAAAGCCTGATTCTGTGGTTTTAACGTCACTTGGATTTCTTGAAAATTAAAATCACCATCTGAATAGTAGTAGGCGATGCCGTGTGTTTTATTCGGGTAGTTTGGAATTTGATAGCTAAAATACGCTAAATTTTTTCGTGGTCGAACAATGGCGAGATATTTATGTGGGTCGCTGACATATCCATATTCATTTTTGACACTTTCTTTGATTAAATTCGGAAAATAAAGCGTTGCAGGACGCATACCACAGCCCGCACAAATTGAAGAATTATATACAGTGATGGCTTCATCTTGTTTTGGACTCATCAACATTGCAGATGCAACACCTGACGGCCCCATATCTGCGTTCATGATTTTCCAATCTTTAGGCGCTAATATTTCACCAATTCCCGGAAAATAAACAATTTTGAATTTAGATGAAAGTGAATCTGACAAATCAAAATTGAGCTTACAAGATTTAACTTTGCAATCGTCATAATCACGGTAGTACTTTTCATCATCAGAAAATGGATTCGCAATTGCGACACCGACTGCTGCGACTTTATTTCGTTTCAACTGCACCATTCCGATATTTTCAATTTTCATCGCATAGTGAATATTGGGTGAGGGATCATATTGCGGAAAAGTAGGTTTGAAAATTTCAGACCCTGCATGTGCGTATCCGATAGAAAGGTGTACGCACATGCTTGCAATCATGTGATTCGCTAAAGTTTTTCTTTTTATTATTTTCTGAAGCTTCATGTTGTGTTCTTCTTTGCGTTTTTACTGTTGAGTGGGTTGCGCTAAGGGGTAAATTTTTTGACCTTCCTTATAGGTTGCGACAATTTTAATGTCTTTGATGCGTTGAGATGGAACTTTCAGTGGATCTTGATCCAAAACCACTAAATCAGCCAATTTCCCTTGTTCTAACGTGCCTTTGGTTTTGTCCTCAAAATATTGGTATGCCGCCCAATCTGTGACCGTTTTTAAAGCAATATACGGGCTAACTTTTTGCTCTTCACCCAATACATCACCTGAGCGTGTGCTTCGATTGACTGTCGCATCTATCACCATCATGTTTTTCGGTGGAATGACAGGAGCATCATGATGTTCAGTAAAAATTATGCCACGTTTTAAAGCAGAGCCTGTTGGGGAAATACGATTCGCCCGTTCAGCACCTAACGTTTCATGTTTATGCCAATCTCCCCAGTAATATGTATGCAAGGAGAAGAAAGATGGAATTAGACCTAAATCTTTTGCACGATCTAACTGGTCTTCACGCATGGTTTGCGCATGAATGATGACATTACGACGATCTTGTTTACCATATTGCGCATTTGCGGATTCAATTGTTTGAATATATTGGTCTATTGCAGCATCACCATTGGCATGCGCCAAAATTTGCCAATGATTTTGATAGGCTAAGTTAATCGCATCTTGCACAGTTTTGATATTTGGATAAGCAGGGTAACCACGATAGTGCTTGGCTTTGCCTTCAGGTGGAATTAGATAGGGCTTTGTGAGCCATGCTGTTTTACCTTGTGGTGAACCATCTAGACTAATTTTCACCCCACCAATTCGAAAATGGTTTTGGTAATTCAAGCTACTGCCATTTTTAAGCATATACGCTTTTTCATTCATAATGTCAGGATAGACCACGACATCTATGGGGAGTTGACCTATATCGGCAAAACTACGCCACATTTCAGAAGTTCCCGCATCTGCACGACCCTCTTGTACAGTGGTATAACCATTTTGAATATAGGTTTTTAAAGCAGTCTTCGCCATATTTTGCATGATTTCAGGGGGAACTTTGCTAAAAGCAAAGCCCATTGCAGAAAATACAGCGGATTCCTCTAGAACTCCATCGGGCTCTTGGCTATTGTTTTTACGACGAATAATGCCACCATCAGGATTTGGTGTATCTTTATTTATTTTTAAAATTTCTAAGGCTTTATGGTTGACTGAAGCGAGATGCCCAGATTGATGCAAGATGATAATCGGTTGTGTAGTTGATACTTTGTCTAAATCATCCGCAGTGGGGTGGCGTTTCTCATCAATTTGAGCATCATCATAACCATTGCCAATGATCCAACCTGAAGCGGCTTGAATAAATGCTGGGTTTTTTGCTTGCCAGTCTTTCATGGCTTGGATTAACGAAGCAATATTGGTCACTGTTCCATCTGGGGTAGGGTAGAGATTAGCAACCGTTTGTTGTAGCCCCACACTATTTAAATGGCTATGTGCATCAATAAATCCAGGTAAAAGGGTGTGTTGATTAAGATTGATTTCTTCAGTGTTGTTTTGTTTGAGCTGTTTTGCTTGTTTTAGACTTCCTGCATAAGTGATTTTTCCGTCACTGATTAAGAGCGCTTCCACATAGTGGGGAGACATTCCTTGCATGGTCAAAATCGAGCCACCATAAAAAAGTTTGCTCGATGTGTTTGGGGGGATTGTGACATTGGGCTGTGCATTATTTTGAGTTTGCGAGAAATGGGTACAGGCACACAAAAGGCTAAAACTGCTTATGCAAATGATAGGTGCAATGAATTGACCGAGTTTGAATGAATTCCACTGAAACATAATGACTCACCCCTAACTTTTAGTACTGCTCTATTTGAATATATCTAATGACTTATCTTGATTAAACTAACAAACAATTCAATCCAAGTATAGGAAATAGGATTATTATTCATCTATTTTATTGTGTGAGGATGTAAGGTTTGCATCGTATGAATACGGCTTGAACTATATCAACTTTTTTCTAAAAAGTAGCAAAGCCAGTAAACAAAGTGCCAAAGCGATGAACGATGGGCCATAGCCAATCGGGGCCGCTAGTAAACCGACGATGACCGCACCTGCGACAGCGCCGCCATAGTTGAAAATATTCACTCGTGCGATGATTTCATCACGGCGATTTTCATCCAAACGTCCTGCGGCAGAAAAAGTCAGTGGAACTAAAGCACCCACAGCAACGCCAGCGAGTGCAAAACCTAAAATTGCAAAGGTGAGAGAATGTCCAATTCCTGCGATCGCACAACCGATTGCACCAATTAAAATCGTTGTGACAGCAAGCCATGCAGCATTTTTAAATTTTAAAATAAAATCTAAGCTTAACCGAGTAATGAGAATACCGATTTGATAAGCTGCATAACCAAGTGGGGCAACTGTTGCTGAACTTGCCAATACATCTTTCAGGTAGATTGAACTCCAAGTGCTGATCGCAGAATCAACCGTAAATGCAATGAGTATGATTAGACCAAAAATCCATAATTGTTTTTGTGGAATAGGATTTTTGGTTTCTGAGATAACAGCAGCATTTTCTTTCTGTTGAAAAAGCCATTTTTTAGAACACAGTGCAGTCACGAGGGCAATAGTTACAGCAATGAATAATGCTGTGGTCGCGCCAAAGCTTGTCGACACTGTTGCAGACATGATCATGGCACCTAAAAAAGCGGCTGCGGTATAACAAGCAAAGAAACCGCCTAATGCACTTTTCCCAAGACGTTGCTCCACCATCACGGCTTGCATGTTTAAAGCAGCATCTAAACACCCGAGTCCAAGTCCGTACAGTAGAAAACTGGCAACCATGATTGTAACACTTGAACTGAATGCCGCAACAGCAATTCCGATTGCTTCAAAAATAAAAGCTATCACGATGGCAAATCTTGAACCGAGTTTTACAGCAAGGCGATCTGCAAGGATTGAGCCCAGTGCTGCTGCGATACAGACACCTAAAATAATGATTGAAAGTAGGTCTTCAGAGAGTTTAAAACGATTTTTAAATGTCGGGAGTGCGGTCATTACCGTGGCATATCCCAAACCTTGAGTGGCAAAGCCTAAAGCGATCACTTTTCTTGTTTTTGCAAGTGCTGGATTTTTTCCGATAGAAACAGAGTGCTTTGAATCCATGTCTCGCTCACATTGTTATTTTCAGTTTTATTTTGAAGGGTACGTCCTGTACATCTATTCTGATTTTAACTTGAATGAAGCGAAAGAAAAGGGGAATGTATGACACAGTTAAGGGGGCAAATCGGACATGTAAATATGTAAGCTAGATTTACAATGCTAAACGTGGATTTGGTGAAGCATTAAAAAAGCCACTTAAAAAGTGGCTTCGTTAAACGCATGCAGTCGTGATTTACGAGTTTGGACCATCAACGCGTTCAATGCTCACGCGTCCTGTTCCTGAATTTGTAATACCTAAACGTTTCGCAGCGCCATAAGAGAGGTCAAGTACACGGTTACCGTGGAATGGACCGCGGTCGTTTACTTTTACCACGACACTTTTACCATTGTCTTTATTCGTCACACGAATAAAACAGTTCAATGGCAGGCTACGATGGGCAGCAGTTAATTCATTCATGTCGAATGTTTCACCACTTGCTGTTTTACGACCGTGGAATTGACGACCGTACCAAGATGCAACACCAGTTTGGCTAAATTTGCGAACTGTGTTTGAAGCAACTTCATTAAGTTTATCAATTACTGAAGGCTCATCTTCAGGTACTTGAATTTTTGCTGCAATAGTTTGACGACGAACTTTGTCGGCAGAACGTTCAGTAATTGACAAACTGTTTAGGTTTGAAAAGTGCGAATTAAAATTCGTTGAGTCTTTGCTAATCACACGAGAAGCCAAGCTCGAACTTTCAGAATCATTGTTTAAATATGATGACTGAACCATTTCTGAGTTGACTTGCGTCATACTCAAACCCATGGTCAGGGCTATCATATATTTGAGTGAAGCATGCATCGTTTAACTCCTTGGAACCCCATGTTTAACTTTCTAAGTCGCTGAAAATTAACCATACGAGGTCTGTAAATTCACTTTTGCAACTGCATTTAACGAAAAGGATAATATTCAAGCTATCATAAAAGTGTCTAGTATTATTTAAATAATAGTTACAAAAAGGACAAATTCTTACAGGTTTTGATTGAAAAATAAACAATAATGTAACAAGATATTTAATTTGTATGAAATACACCCAATTTATTGAATATATTTCTTGACTTATTTGTTGTGTAGGAAATTACAAGCACTAACGGCTTGTAATCTCAGTCCCTAAAAGCCATAACGCAGTTGCGTACATGCGACTTTTATTATAGGTGGTAATGACCTGAAAATTTGGATAAGTGATGTAGTAAATAGGTCCAAAATCATCTTGTAATTGAATAACATTGACCAAATCAAGATCATCAATTTTGACCGCAGGATTCAGCGGTGCGATGCCTAAATTTTTTATTGAGCCATAGGGAACAGGTTGAGTGAGATCTTTCGCGATAATTGATTCAGGATTGGTTCCTGTATAACGCGCTAAAAATGCAATCGGTTGATCGCGTTGCCAACCATTTTGTGCAAGATAGTTTGCAATGGAACCAATAGCATCTACTGCTGAATTACGTAAATCTACGTGCCCATTGCCATCATAGTCCACACCAAACTTTGGAATATTACTTGGCATGAATTGTGGGTAGCCAACAGCGCCTGCATAAGAACCTACAATCGAATTTGCTGGAACACCATCTTTATATGACCAAGCGATGAGTGCCGCCAGTTCATCTTGGAAGTATTGCGCACGACGTGGATAACCAAATCCGAGTGTTGCAAGTGCATCACGAGTGATGAATGAGCCTTTATTTGCCCCATATCCAGTTTCTACACCTAAAATCCCAAGAATGATCTCCTGAGGCACACCAAACTGCTGTTCTGCGCGATTTAGGGTATCTGCATATTGGTTTTGAAAACGTACGCCTTTTTGAATCGTACCTTCAGCTAAAAAGTTAGTTTTATATTGATACCAAGGTTTACTTTCACCTGGACGATCCATAATCTTAATAATATTGGGTAAGTTGCGAGAACCATTCATTGCCCAATCGACTTGTTCGTTGCTTAAACCATAGGTTTGCATGGTTTTTGCTTTAAAGTTGTTATATTCAGGGCTATTTGCAAAATCATTGGCTTGGCAAAAACTGGTCACTGAAAAAGCAGCTGCACAAAAAGATATATTTCTGACCTTTTGTAAAAAACCTAAATTAAACATAGGTTATATTTCCTAATTCTTTATGTTGAAAATGACTTTAAGTGAAAGTTACCGATGGTTGGGGCAACGAATATTAAGATTAACGATGTGTATGAATCGACATCACGATGCCAAAAGTCGCCATCAAGGTAATAATAGCAGTACCGCCATAACTCATAAATGGTAATGGCACACCGACAATAGGTAAGATACCACTGACCATGCCTGCATTTACAAATACATAAACAAAAAATGACAAAGCAAATGTGCCTGCGACTAGGCGACCAAAGTTATGAAAGCATTGTAGACTGATTTGGAAGGTCCTAAAAATAATACAAAAATAGATCGTAATCAAAAGCAATATACCAATCAGCCCAAACTCTTCAGAAAATGCTGCAATAATAAAGTCTGTATGACCTTCTGGTAAAAAATGTAAGTGGGACTGCGTACCTTCCAAGTAACCACGTCCAGTAAAACCACCTGAACCAATGGCGGTTTTTGATTGAATAATGTTCCAACCTGTGCCCAAGGCATCGGCTTCAGGGTTGATTAAAGTCAGTACACGTTGCCGTTGATAGTCATGTAGTAAAAATTGCCATGCAATGGGAATAATGAGTGCGACAGCACCAATTGCACCTAAAATCATCGTCCAAGACAGACCACTCAAAAAGAGCACGAAAATACCACTGGCTAAGATAAGTAGTGACGTTCCTAAGTCAGGTTGTTCTGCAATAAGGATAAAAGGAATTCCAATCATAATTAAAGAAAGGAATACATTTTTAAAACTTGGCGGTAAAGGGTTACGTGCTAAAAACCACGCAATCATCAACGGCATTCCCACTTTTAAAAATTCACTGGGCTGCACACTGCCAAAACCAGGGATTCCGATCCAACGCTGCGCACCCATACGGACTTCACCGAAGAGTTTGACTGCGACAAGGCATACAATTCCAAACAAGTAAAAGTAGGGCGCAAAAGCTTGGTAAACTTTGGGTGGTACTTGCGCCAAGGCAAACATGACCAAAAAACCGATTCCAAAACTCATGGCTTGTTTAGAGACCAACCCCATATCTTGCGCAGAGGCACTATAAAGTACTGTCAGACCAAGTAAGGCATTTAAAAGTAAAAATAGACTTAACCAGGGGTCAATATGTAGTTTTTGCCAACGAGAAGGGAGTTGGGATGTGCTGAGACCATCACGAGGTGCTTGCCGTAAAAATTTATATTGAGCGTTTGGATCCATTGGTCTGTTTTGGTGCAATAAAAATGAGTCTCGGGCATGCTATCACAATCCCTATTGATGGCAACGTATGGTAAATGTTGAAGTCAATGGTTTACGGCTATTCATGAGCAAATTGAATATGTTAAAAAGCAAGAATTAAGGATGTTTTAAGTTGCCAATGTTACTGCTATTGTGACAAATTAAACTAAAGCGATTATTTTCTATTTATTGATTGCTTAAATAATTTTAAGCTTATGATTTTTAATTGATAATAAGTAAGGTGTTAAAGTGAACACGATTGCAAATAAAAATGCCCTCATCATGGAGAGCATTCTTATTCATTAAAAAAAACAATTAAATTTTAACGATCAATTAAAAAATAAAGTGTCGTAATATTCAGCAACTGCTTTGATTTCAACCTTATTTAAGCTTGGAATCAATTTATCAATTGCAATATGCACAGCTTTACCCACCGCAGCCGCGCCAATATCTGCACCTTTACGTTTGATCATGCCTAAATCTAAGGTTTTGTTGAAGTCACGCATGAAGTGATTAATGGTTGCATCTGCAAATTGCTTCATTTGTTCAGACAGTACGGCACGATTAGTATCGCCAGCTGATGCAACCTCTGCAAAACTATTCTTTAAATTGGTAATTAAATTTGCATCTAAAGATTCACCAACGCGGAATTGCCCTTGCGGATCTTTAAATAAGCTACGTTCAGAAAACTCTACAGAAGCACGTACAACGTTATTATCCGCTTTACTCAATAACTGCTTAAGTAAAACCGCAACAGTAGATTTTACATATCCAGCAAGTTTTTCAGCTGTGTCACGTTTGTCACTCTCTGGAAAGCGACGAACAAGTTCAACTAAAAGCGTATCAATAATTTCTTCATTAATAAGCAAAGCTGTTTGATCACGTAAAGGATAAAGTGGTTCGTTAGAGTTTTTTTTCTCGATACCTGTCTGAATGTTCTTTAATAGTTCTTCAGAAGGTACAAAACCAAAAAAAGGCATGTGTTCAACCTCAATGTTTTATTGTCGCGCCAATCGGATTGGGCTTGGCATCCATGATTCATCAGATACACGGCAAGGGTTAATGTCTAAACCACCACGACGTGTATACGTTGCATAAACCATCAACTTTTCAGGTTTTAAATTTTGCCAAATATCGGCAAAGATTTGCTCCACACATTGTTCGTGGAAACCGTTATGCTGACGATAAGAGATAATATAAGCTAAAATGCTCCGATAACAAGGTTTATTGCCTTGATAACGGATAAAAACAGTGCCCCAATCTGGCTGACCTGTCACAGGACAATTACTTCTGAGTAAGTGAGAATATAGTTGAATATCAATGCTTTCCGCAGATTCATTCGCCTGATTATCCAATGCCAAAAGACTTGCATCAGGATGATTGACTAAGCGGTCAGGTTCTTGATCATCAATACAAATGCCTTGTGGTTTGGCAATGTTCAATTCATCGACTGGAAAGAGTGTCAAGGTCACAGGTGCTTGCGCTGCATTGGACAAGTCTTTTTCAACGGTGTGAATAAAAGCTTGTTGCGAATCAAACTGGGTGAAGTTCATACTATTGAAGTAGAGCTTTAATGATTTTGACTCGATTAAATTCGGCGATGTTGCAGGTAGCGCAATACGACCAATCGCAACTTGTGGAATCCCTTTGGCATTTAACCAAGAAATTTCGAAAACATGCCACCAATCCTTTCCTTTATATATGCCATCGACATGCGCATATTGCTCACGTGCTTCTGCACGCGAGATCGGGAAAAGGATGTCAGGTTGATAAGTTGTAGGGTAATTGGTGTCTTTACCTAATAAAGAAAGTTCGACAGACATTATTCACGCATTCCTGAACCACGAGAAAGTAAATAGTAAGCAATACCGTAAAGTACGCCACAGCAAAGTGTCACGATGATTAAAGACAACGAAACATTGACATCGCTATGACCTAAGATCCCGAAACGGAATGCATTGACCATATATACAATCGGGTTAACTAAAGAGAGATTTTGCCAAAATGGGCTTAAAGCACTAATTGAATAGAATACACCACCTAAATAAGTCAGTGGTGTTAAAACAAATGTAGGGATAATTGAAATATCATCAAATGATTTGGCATAAACCGCATTGATAAACCCACCTAAAGAGAATAATAGGGAAGTCACAATGACTGTATATATCGTCACGAAAATATTATGAATCGCTAAATCAGTGAAAAATAAACTCATTGCTGTCACGATTGCACCGACAAGTACACCACGACAAACACCGCCAATCACATAACCACATAGCACCATGTGTAAAGGCACAGGGCTCATGATCAGTTCTTCGATGCTTTTTTGGAATTTAGCGCTAAAGAAGCTAGATGATACGTTGGCATAACTATTGGTAATAATAGCCATCATGATCAAGCCTGGTACGATGAATTGCATATAGCTGAATCCACCCATTTGACCAATGCGAGAACCGACCAAATTACCAAAGATCACAAAGTACAAGCTCATGGTGATCGCAGGCGGTAATAAAGTTTGTGGCCAAATCCGCATAAAGCGGCGAATTTCTTTATAAACTAGGGTGTAGAGTGCAACACGGAGTTGGGTGAAATTCATTGTGCTGCTCCTTCAAGATTCTTCTCAACCATTTTCACAAATAGTTCTTCTAAGCGGTTCGATTTATTACGCATACTGCGTACACGAATGCCTTGAGATTCTAAAAGTTGGAATAAATCATTTAAAGAATGCGCTTGATCCATCGTGACTTCTAAAGTTAAAGGATCAACCAAATTAAATTTCAAACCAATAATTTCAATATTCAATGGTTCAATCGGATGTTCTAAATCGAAAATAAAAGATTCTTCGGTCAATTGCGTCAAGAATGATTTCATCGAGGTGTCTTCTTTAATTACACCGCGGTCAATAATCGCAATCTGACGACACAACATTTCAGCTTCTTCTAAATAATGTGTAGTCAAAATAATAGAAGTACCATTCTCATTCATCTCGGTGAGGAAGTCCCACATTGAGCGACGTAGTTCAATGTCGACACCCGCAGTCGGTTCATCGAGAATTAGCAATTTCGGTTCATGCATCATGGCACGAGCAATCATTAAACGGCGTTTCATACCACCAGACAGCATACGACCTTGGGTATTACGTTTTTCCCAAAGCCCTAATTTTTCTAGATAATGTTCTGCACGTTGTTCTGCGATCTTTTTCGGAATGCCGTAATAACCCGCTTGGGTCACTAAAATATCAAAAGTTTTTTCAAATTGACCAAAGTTAAACTCTTGTGGAACGACACCTAAGCATTGTTTTGCATCGGATGGGTGAGTATCTAAATTATGCCCAAAAATTTCAACTGTACCCGATGTTTTACGGGTTAGTGAACTGATGATCCCGATTGTTGTGGATTTACCCGCACCGTTTGGTCCTAAGAGTGCATAAAACTCACCTTCTGGAACAGTTAAATTGATTCCTTTGAGTGCTTGGAACCCATTGCGATAGGTTTTCGATAAATCTCTTAACGTCAGCGCATCAGTCATGAAATTCTCACTTGGTTTTTGGAGTGTGTATTGTGAGCGATCTCAAACAATAAACCAAGTGAGTTAGGTGGAATTCTGCATTGCATATATAGGATGTTGTATAGAGCCTGCTCAGCAATTGAGCAAGTTGTTTTATAAATGCTTTACCTAGTATGATTTTTTGTTATGATGTGCCCATTCAAAAGATGCGCTCTTAGCTCAACTGGATAGAGTACAGGTTTCCGAAGCCTGTGGCGTGGGTTCGAGTCCCGCAGAGCGCACCATTTTAAACACTAAAAATAATAAAACGATAATTCATCTGGTTCATAGAATATGCAAAGAATCGCTACAGTTATATTCAAAATTATTCTTGGTTTTGTTATTGCTTATGCTGCGCTAAATCTAATGCCTTTATTGAAATCATTTACATTTATGTTGTATTTCATCGCTTTGATATCATGCACTTATAGTGGATCAATAATGACATTGTTTTTGAATGAAATATCTTTTGAAAATAAAAAGTACGCAGTTATTGTGAGCATATTACTATTGATTAACACCCTCGCACTATTTTTGCTATTAAACGTTTATACAGAGCCATTAGAGCAACTGGCGAATTTCGATTTAGCATTATCAATCATTGCGATCATATTTATGGTGATCGTCTTTATTTTTAACATTCCTTTATTCTTTCATTTAATCAAAGAGTTGATTCTCTACAGTTTAACCCAAGCTAAGAAAGATAAATAAAAGTATGGTTGTATCAGTGCAAATATAAAATGAATGCTATGGGTTCAGTAAAAAACTTTTATCCTGCGTAGATTGCTATAAAAGCAATCATAATTACTGATCAATTGTGTGCTATATTTTTCAAAATTTTTAATTTAAGTGAAAATAACAATGAAATTTTCTTTTTTTGATTTAAGTGGTAGCAAAATTAAAGGTGAATGCATTCTAGTCGAACCATCGCCATTAGCAAAAGGTGGTGCTTTGCATGATCTTGTTGCAAATGATACAGCCTTAGAAGCTGCACTTGGTGAATTTACCTTTTATGAAATGATTGATCCAGATCAAATTGAACTATGGACAAAGTTTGCCGTAGATCAAGAGAATAATGTCATGCAAAGTGATAAGTTACCTAACTTTGTGCAAATTGGGCGCGATTGGAAATTATTGGATTAAAGAACAGCGATGTTAAGTAAGGCTATTACGGTTAAGATAATGCTTAATAATGACGCATCGGGCGCAAAGTGGTGATCCATCCAATTTTATATAAAAAGATGAATACGATGATGATCGCAAGTCCGATAAAAAAGTCTTTTTTATTCTTATCCATAGCTTTTTATTTAAAGTATTTCAAATGATGCTTATTAATAGGTGTTTTGAATACGTGCACTATTATCCTCTAATTTTACAAATTTTCAATTTCAAAATTGCTGTAATAAAGTTGAATAGTGTTACCGCATCTTGCTTAGAAAATGATTACTGACTATATTAAAACTACAGTAGGTCATTAACCATATGAGGCTACTATTATAGTTGGACAGATCAATGACAGCTTATTGAGTTTATAGCTCCAGTCTAAACAAGAAATAAGCACTAGCTTTCCAACCTAAAGAGCTCGCAGAAATGCGAGCTTTTTCAATTTTGAAATCTAATGAAATAATTTTAAAGTCCCACTATTACAAAAGTGATGCACTGTAATTTTTTAATTTTTATCATGAATTTGATACAAGCTTACTTAGCTTTAACATTGCCATAAAATCTAACATCTTCCTATGAAAACTCGTATTCATGTCATGCTATAAAAACTCAGGATTAAAAAAAGAGGGAAGAGCAATGAATCAGATGATCACCGTAAAAGTCAAAGATCAATATAGCAATGAGGTCAATGCTATGGCTTGGCTCAATAATTTGCATGAACAGGAGCATGCGCAAGGTTTAGCATTGTTTAAAAAAATTGATCATATTATTGTTGAAGGTGAAAAAATTTTACCCAGTATCGAATTGCTGTTTGAAAGCCGTGAAAGTGACAGCATTTATCGTGTCATTGAGCAAGTCAATTAGTAGGTTTTATGAATAAACTAATTGGCTGAAACTGTATGAATAAGAGGAGTTGGATTTGGCTTTAATCCAACTCTTTTTACGTTTAGAAATATTAATAGAATTCAAACGGGTGATTGTTGTTGGTAGTTAGAAGCGATTTTTCCAAAGTTTTCGGGCAGTGAGCATTGCTTCTTCATAACTATTTACAACACCCATGGTATATAGCGCGATTCCCATTGTTTCAGGTACTGCGATTTCACCATATTCGTGGCTTTGCGTACCTTCCCAAACAGCTTTGAATACAGCTAAATTAAGTTCTTCTTCTATAGGGCTGCGATTATCCGTCAGTTTAGGCAGTTCATGTTCATACAACTCGCCATTTTTAATCCCACAGATCAATGTCTTCGCATCCGGATTACGTTCAAATTCTCCACCTTCACCCTTGATCACCGCACTATTTTTATAGCCCAGTTGAAAAGCTGCCTGTTGGTGCGAACTACGATAAGCAGGGTGGAAAATAGCTTGCATGGTCGCTTTGGCATTAAATGGATTGATTAAGCGCGCGAGTGTATGAATAGGCGAACGTAATCCCATGACATTACGAAGATTAATTAAATCCTCTAAGACGGGTGAAATAACACCTAAAGGTAAATAAGCAAAATTATGTTGAGCAAGTTGTTGCTTTACTTCTAATTCATTTTGGCAAATGGGGAAGCCTAAATATTCTAAAACTTGTTCGGTATAAACACGATTCATGGTGTGACCAGAAGCACCATGCATCACGATTTTATAACCGTGTTTGGCTAAGGTTAGTGCAGCCAATAAAAACCACGGATAATGTTTACGTTTACCTGCATAAGATGACCAGTCTAGATCCACATCCAGAGTTTGAAAATTCAATTGGTCTTTGGTCGCTTGGACAAAACCAGAGAGTTCATCTACTGATTCTTCTTTGACACGGAGTAGCATGAGAAATGCCCCGAGTTGAACATCTAAGACTTCATCTTTCAAGATCATTGAAAAAGCTTGGTATGCTTCATCATAAGTGAGTGATCGTGCACCATTTTTTCCTTTTCCCACGATTCTGACAAATTGGGCAAAAGGATGTTCAAAGTCTTTATAGATATTACGTTTTGTGTTCATTTTTGATAGGCGAAGATGAGAAAAAACTGTCCTCTACACTATGCCACAAATGCTTGAAATGACATAGGTATAGCTGGTATTAGACTAAGGTCTAAGCATAAATTGAATAATTATTAAGCAATTTTAACATTTGAGTTGAGATTGATGAGTAAAAATTAATTAAAATAACAAGTGAATAGTGTTTTATTTTTCATCTCCTGTGCTGCGTTTATTCTTATTGGCTTATCGCGTAATAGAGAATAGATCTTAAACATCGTTATTTGTTGTCCTTCCTTTAGAAAGCTGAGGTTTTCTGAACGGGTTTTATTTTTTAAAAATAAGATTTTCTAGATTCTTTTTAATTGAATTAAAAGGGGTTTTAGATGTGGGCAACATTTAGGTGGCATTAACATTGAATATTTCTTCACAAAGAAATAGAGAAAGAATTAATTATCATGGCTAAGAAACCTCTATATAAGTCACTTTATTTTCAAGTGATTATTGCCATTATTTTAGGTGTAATCGTGGGGCATTATTTCCCAACGACCACACACTTAATCAATGGTGTTGAGAAAACTGTTCCAGGTTTAGGTGAGCAACTTAAACCCTTAGGTGATGCTTTTATTAAGCTCATCAAAATGATTATTGCTCCTGTGATTTTCTGTACTGTTGTCAGTGGTATTGCTGGTATGGAAAGCATGAAATCAGTCGGTAAAACGGGTGGTATTGCGCTTTTATATTTTGAAATTGTGTCAACAATTGCATTGATTATTGGTTTGGTGGTAATTAATGTTGCTAAACCTGGTGTGGGAATGAATATTGATCCTGCGACTTTGGATACATCTGGTATTTCAAAGTATGTAGAATCAGGTGCTGCGCAATCGACAGTTGAATTCTTCTTACATATTATTCCAAATACAGTCGTTGGAGCTTTTGCAGAAGGTGAAATTCTGCAAGTGCTTTTATTTGCATTGTTATTTGGTTTTGCATTACACAAGTTAGGTGATGCTGGTAAGCCTGTATTGAAGTTTATTGATCAGATTGCACATGTATTCTTTAACATTGTAAATATGATCATGAAACTTGCACCAATCGGTGCGTTTGGTGCAATGGCATTTACCATTGGTAAATATGGTATCGGCAGTCTTGCTCAACTTGGACAATTGATTGTTTGTTTCTATATTACGTGTTTGCTATTCATTTTCATTATTCTAGGTACGATCAGCCGTATCTGTGGTTTCAGTATTTTAAAAATGATCCGCATGATTCGCGAAGAGTTATTGATTGTATTGGGGACTTCTTCTTCAGAATCTGTGTTACCACGTATGTTGAAAAAGCTTGAAATTGCAGGTTGTGAAAAGTCTGTGGTTGGTCTAGTCATTCCGACCGGTTATTCATTTAACCTTGATGGTACATCTATTTATTTAACGATGGCTGCGATCTTTATTGCGCAAGCAACCAATACACATTTAGATATTTGGCATGAAATTACATTGCTAGCAGTGTTATTGATTTCTTCTAAAGGTGCTGCGGGTGTAACAGGTTCAGGCTTTATTGTGATGGCTGCGACTTTGTCAGCAGTAGGTCATATTCCAGTTGCAGGTTTGGCGTTGATTCTGGGTATTGACCGTTTCATGTCTGAAGCGCGCGCATTAACGAATTTGGTGGGGAACTCATTGGCAACGATTGTTGTTGCAAAATGGGTAGGCAAATTGGATACAGCTAAACTGAATGAAGCGTTGAACAATCCTGAAGAAGTGGATCGTAAAATGCTTGAAGAATCAAAAGAAGCACATGCTTAATTTATTCTTGATTTAAAGATTCAAAAATGGAAGCTTCGGCTTCCATTTTTTATGAAATTTCTAAATTCAATTTATCACATAGCTGAATTAGCTTGGAATATTCATCCTCTATACACAAAAGGAAGAAATAATCATCTGAATGTGTTTCTATTGAAAGAAGGTGAAGACCAATATGGATAAGCTGATTTTTTAAATTTTCAATAAAAATAGTTTCATCATCATTTTCAATATCAAAATTTTCTAAAGCTTGAAAAGACACATTATATTTGTAATGGATTTCTTCAAGAATACTTTTGATAAGTTCGGGTAAATCTTCAATATCGCGCCAGTCTATTGATATTGCAAGATTTTGTTCTCTAAGTGCTTGAAGGCAAAACCAAGTTCGTTCTTCTAGTTTCATATATTTTATTTTTAAAAAGTTTTTTGAAATAAAATCTGATAATAAGTGTGTCTGTCCAACGCACGCGAATTTTAAAAAAAGCTGAAGAGTATTTTTCCATTTTGGATTTTGATTTTTTATAGGCACTAAATTATGAGAGTGTTGTTTTAAAACACGTATAGCCATATTAAACATAGCTTCTAAATAACGATTTTCACTTTTTTTAAAATTGTCTGAACATCCTTGCAAATTGATAATTTCAAATTGTTTAAAATTATCAATTGAAAGCACAGCATGTAGTTGAAATTCTCGATGGTCATTCAATACATGGATAAGAAATTCTAAATGAATGCCCCCATGTTGATGGCTAAGAGTTATGATTTTTTGATTTTCAGTATATTGTCCATGGATAGACTGAGGTATCTCAGACAGTAATTCAATTAACTCTAAGGGAATTTTAATTTTTAAAGTCATTTTTAATCTATAGTTAAAGGTATGAGGTTGATATTTATGGTTTACTTTATAAGGAAATTCTATTTTTTAAAGTTTCGCACTGCATTACCTCTTTCAATTAAAGCGTGTTGCAAGTGCTGAACTTGTTTATTACTTGCTTGATTATTTTCAAACTGCTGTTGAAGTTTTAATGTAATCAATTCCTTTGCAAGACGCTTATTGGCATGTTGGCTACGTTCAGACATGACTTTGACACTAATTCCTGAAGCAACATGTGTCGCATGAATGGCAGAATCAGTGGTATTAACATGTTGCCCGCCTGCACCTGAAGCACGGCATGCTTGGAAGATAATGCTGTCATCAGTCGGAAGTTGTTGTGGTACTTCCATGAGTGAAACACCGACAAACCAATTTTTACGTTTATGATTTGGTCGAATTTTACTTTGAAATGTCCATTGAATAGTACCGAGCCAATTATTCAGCCAATTTTTTGCATCATCATTCACATTTAAAAGTATAGAAGAATAACCATACTTGGTTTCATTGCTTTCTATAATTTCTAAATCTATTTTCTGGTTTTTTGCTTCTTTTTGCATTTCTTGCAAAGTGTATTTTACAGCGAGTTCACATTCTGCGGGTCCAAGCGCAGCACTAATTTGGACGATAGACAATATTGGTATTCCTTTGAATTAATATAGATAAAAATATTTAATTTAAAAAGTAGATGGATAAATTGTTAATGCGCTCATTTGTGAGTCATTGATTTACTTTTTTTACAGATATAATTATAAGAAAATATCTGAGTGAAAAACAATCAAAATAAGTCAAGAATCAGCTTTAATTGAGAAATTATAAAAATTGTTTAATAAAATTCATGTTCATCTGAAGAATACTATTCGAGAATTTTTTCAAAATATGGCAGAATATGCGGTTTTAAAGATTTCAGAGGATTGGCAGCATGCGCTTTGTTGATGAAGCAGTCATTACCGTAGAGGCTGGCGACGGTGGCAATGGCGTAGCCAGTTTTCGCCGTGAAAAATTCGTACCATTTGGTGGTCCAGATGGTGGTGATGGTGGTCGTGGTGGTAGCGTATATATTCAAGCTGACGACAATACCAGTACCTTAGTAGATTACCGTTATACCCGTAAATTTCGCGCTGAACGTGGTAAAAACGGTGCTGGCGCAAACTGTGCTGGACGTGGTGGTGAATCCGTTACTCTTTATGTTCCAGTGGGAACGACAATTGTAGATACCGAGTCAGGCGATATTATTGGTGACCTAATTGAAAATGGTCAAAAAGTACTTGTTGCAGGCGGTGGTGATGGTGGTTTAGGGAATACTCATTTCAAATCATCAACTAACCGTTCACCGCGTAAGTGTACTCACGGTTTTAAAGGTGAATTCCGTGAAATTCGTTTAGAACTTAAGGTTCTTGCGGATGTAGGCTTATTGGGTATGCCAAATGCGGGTAAATCAACATTTATCCGCGCGGTATCTGCTGCAAAACCAAAAGTTGCAGACTATCCATTCACCACCATGGTTCCTAACCTTGGTGTGGTCGATGCTGACCGTCATCGTTCATTCGTGATGGCTGATATTCCTGGTTTGATCGAAGGTGCGGCGGAAGGTGCAGGTTTGGGGATTCGTTTCCTTAAGCATTTGGCACGTACACGTATTCTCCTACATATTGTCGATGTACAACCGATTGATGGTTCAGATCCTGCATATAATGCGAAAGCAATTTTGGAAGAATTGAAAAAGTTCTCACCAACTTTAGCAAAATTACCTGTAGTACTTGTACTCAACAAATTGGATCAATTACCAGAGTCTGAACGTGAAGAATGGTGCAACCATATTCTCGAAGAATTACAATGGGATGGCCCAGTATTCAAAACTTCAGGCTTAATGTCTGAGGGCACAAAAGAAGTTGTGTATTACCTCATGGATCAAATCGAGCAACAACGTGAGTTGGAAGCAGAAGATCCAGAGTATGCTGCAAAAGTGAAAGCATTCCGTGATCAGCTTGAAGCAGAAACACGTGAACAAACAATTGCCGCAAAAGAAGCTTATCGTGAAATGCGTCGTCAACAACGTCTGGCTGGTCTATTGGCAGATGATGATGAGGACGATGATGGTGACGATGGCGAAATGGAAGTGTATTACGTACGTTAATCAAGCGTACAACTGAGGACAAGATGATAGAAGTGGTAGATGGGCAACGTCAGCTCAAGGCTTTAAAACGTATCGTTGTTAAAATCGGATCATCTTTACTCACAGCAAATGGGCAAGGTTTAGATTTGGATGCAATTTCGCACTGGGCGAAACAAATTGCAGATCTACACAATGCAGGGCATGAGATTATTCTCGTGTCATCCGGTGCTGTGGCTGAAGGTATGGTTCGTATGAAGCTTGAGAATCGACCCACCGATCTACCCAGTCTACAAGCTTGTGCTGCCATTGGGCAAATGGGCTTGATTCAAACTTGGTCTAGTGTTTTAGAAAATCATGCCATTCAAACTGCACAAGTTTTATTAACCCATGATGATTTAGCAGATCGTCGTCGTTATTTAAATTCTTGTGACGCATTGCAAAATTTGATTGATTGGCGTGTGATTCCTGTGATTAACGAGAATGACACAGTATCGACCGATGAAATTCGTTTTGGTGATAATGACACGCTTGCTGCGATGGTTGCAGGTCAGGTGCATGCCGACTTATTGATTATTCTTACAGATCAACAAGGTATGTTTGATTCAGACCCTCGTTCAAATCCAAATGCAAAATTGTTTGATACAGTTCGTGCAATGGATGAGTCGTTGTTTGACATGGCTGGCGGTGGTGGTAAGTTTGGTCGTGGTGGGATGCTGACCAAAGTACGTGCTGCTCGTTTGGCTGCGAAGTCTGGTTGTCCTACACTCATTGCCAGTGGTGAAAGTGATAATGTCCTTGCTCGCTTAATGGCGGGTGAATTGCTAGGTACTTTGTTTATCACCGATGATGACCGTGTAACTGCACATCAGCAATGGCTTGCTGCACATTTACAAACCGCAGGACGTTTGGTAATTGATGATGGTGCTGTGAAAGCCATTAAAGAAAACCACCGTAGTTTGTTGCCTGTAGGTGTCAAAGCAGTTGAAGGACATTTCGAGCGTGGTGATGTGGTGGAATGTGTCGATACACAAGGCCATCGTGTTGCTGTTGGTCGAGTGAATTTCAGCTCGCGTTCAGCTGAAATCGTCAAAGGATTGGCTTCAGATAAAGTCCATCAGGTTTTAGGTGAAGCACGTTCTTTGGAAATGATCCATCGCAATCACATGTCTATTTATTAAGTTAAAATTGACATAATGACTTGTTTTAAAAAATAAAATGATAGAAAGCATTTTTATTATTTTAAATCTTTGAAATATTGATATGGGCATATCTGCGTAGGGTAGTGCCCATTTTCAAATCCCATCCCTGATCCTCCTTGGATCGTCCTATCTTGTAAATGATTGATAAAATTTTGAAGACTAATAATTTTCCATTCTAGAAAATTTCGATCTTTTTGATTGTCGATTCTTTTTACAACATAGCTTATGGCTAAACCTGTAGCCGTGCTGAGATCTGTTAAGTCCTTAATTCGGCTTATATCCATACCAAAGCCTTGAGGGTGCATTTTGCTTAAATCTTTTTCTTTAACCTCGATGAGCGTATAGCTTTGTGTATCAGGTTTATAGGCAATTGCATCAATATCACTCGGGATGCCATGCACTCTTGAATAGCCAATGTAGCCATCAAAAATGAGCCGCTGAACATATAGATCTAGTAAATATTCAAATTCAAAACCTACTAATTTTTCTTGCCAGAGATTCACAATTGATTGTGAAATTTGTTGAGGTTGAATTGTATTTACTCTGCTCGGGAAATGATTTAAAAAAGTTTCTAAGCTTGTTTTATGGAAATGATGTGTCGTGGGATCGTATTGAAATACGTTTATTTTAGGTGTTTTCAGGTTTTCATTGAAAAGAATTTGTTCTGAAATATGCCATTGATCAAAAGGGATATTTTTATCCCACTGTATAAAATATAAATGTTCACAGGGTAATTTTGAGAGTGAATCATAGATTTTTATGTAGCGATCAGGATGATCCGAACTCACTGTAAAATAGATCGGATTGATGATCGAACGTGATTTGGGTAGTTTGGGAATGAAATAACCACCTGTGAAAAAGTTTGAAATATCTCGATTTTGACCTACCCATTCATGGAAATTGAGTTCACCGACAAAACCTTTAAAACGGCTGATATATTGCTTTTCACCCAATACATTTTTTGATAGGACAGTATGTAAGGCTTTGAGTAGATTATTTTTGGAATGATTCATTTTTAGTATTTGAAATAGAATTATATTTTCATTTATAGCAAACTATTTTATTTCAATCGAGTTAATCCCCAGCTTGAATTAAAAATTAAGCGGAGATTTGTTTCGGGTATTAAATGTTTATTTAAGATATTAGTTTATGTAATTGAAAAAATTATAATTAAGCTAATTTTCGAGCACTATTTAATCTTGGTAAATTCTGATCTTCTCCTACCATATATTTAAAATCAGCTAGGCTCAGCATTTCATTGTCTTCTATGCTATTACCATAAGCATAAATATTTTCATATTGATCAAGCTCATATTTTTCTAAAATACGGATGCGTTTTTGTTCAGAGCTACAGTCTGGCGTGGAATAGTCACCTGTAAAAATACCATTAATGATTTCTGTTTCAGTACAAATCAGGTCGATTTTTAAAATTTGACACATCACTTCAAGATAAATATCGACTGAAGCTGAAACCAAAACGACATCATCACCTTGATTCTGATGGTCGATCAATCGTTGATATAGTGATGGATCGAGTTGTTCAATTAAGCGAGAGCAATAATCCTCTGTAAGATCTAAAATTTCAGCGGCATTTGCATTTTTAAACATGGATTTAAATAATTTAATTCGCATCGCATGAGCAGGGTAGATATTTAAATAATACGCCTGAATCCACGGCAGTATTTTAATACCCTGTTTAACGATATGGCGTTTTGACAAAGCGTAAAAGATGAACCCTGTGAAACTGTCTTTTTTACACAAGGTACCATCAAAATCAAATAAGGCTAGGTTTTTATACGTTTTGCTCGTTGCATGCATGTTTCATATCGTCCGTTTACGCGGCTTGCATACCAATTTGTATTATAATCGCGACTTAATTTAGGGCCAGAAATCACCACTTCAGGCATGATAGCATAGATTGACTCTTTACCTGTTTTGGATTGGTAGAGCTTAGACACCGCGATATATGTTTGTGTTTTTTCGAAACTGTCTTCTTTTTCTTGTTTTAAATCATTACGTAGCTGACGAGGTGTGACCAACACATTATTTTTTGAAAATAAAGTAGTGAGTGCTTTTTCAGTTGTGGTCATCGCAGGGCGTGGGTCACCATTTTTATCATAAGATAAGAGGTCACCATCAAGATCTAAATCGATATCAGATACTTTCTCGATCATTTTCTGGAAAGCAGCATTACGACTTGAGTACATCCCTGAATTATAATCAGCAAAACGATAAATTGGCTTATCATACTTTGCTGGATACATCATCAAACGATGGATACCATAGTAAAGTCCACCAAACTCAGTATATAAGTCATCACGTAATTCATTGGTACTCATACTAGTGCGCTTATGATCTTTGGCGTAATTTATGTGTACTTGCATCGAACCTAAAGTGGTAATCGGGTTTAATTTTTCAGCAAAATCTTGACCAACAAATTTGGCAGCACCAGTTAATGCACTGATATGATAATGTTTAGTCATATAGTCAAATATTTCACGATAAAGAACATCAAGCTCTTTCTCATTTTTTACTCGACTCATCTGCTTTAAGTAGTTGTCTTCAGGTGTGGGTTGGTTTTTTAACACATCCTGAAAATAACCTGCAATTGGCCCACCGATGGTTGTTCCTAATTTTGCTTCAAATTTTTCTTGCAGACGTGAGCTTACTTCTTTTACTGCTTTTACCCCTAATCCTGGGACATTGGGATTGGCAATAAAGTTAGATTCCTGATCGACTACCGCGATAATTGAACAAATATTTTCTTTAGTTTTTGGGATTTTTAATTCTTCAGATATATCAAAAATATCTTGCGCCCATGATTTACGATCATTGACACGACTAGGGATAAGCTTACGAATTTGATCACTTTCTAAAGTCGGTTCATCATCATGTGACCACCAAGAACCATTACCACAAGCAGTTAAACCTATAGCAAGTGACACTAAACAGAGTGAACGGAGAAGGTTTTTTTGTTGACCAATTTTTTTCATACTGATGAAAACACACCTAGAAATGGATGAGCTCAGTGAGCTGATGCAGTATACTATGACTAACTTAAAATGTATGAATATATATGTATATCGGTCAGTATCAACTGTCAAATAATTTAATTGTCGCACCGATGGCAGGTGTGACTGATCGTCCATTTAGAACACTGTGTAAATACTTTGGCGCTGGGCATGCGGTCAGTGAAATGATGACCTCTGATCAAACTTTACGCATGACCAAAAAAAGTTTGTATCGTGCTAATTTTGATGGTGAACTTGCCCCAATTTCAGCGCAAATTGCAGGTTCAGAACCTGAACAACTGGCCGAGGCAGCACGCTATCAAGTCGCCAATGGTGCGCAGATTGTCGATATCAATATGGGTTGTCCTGCTAAAAAAGTCTGCAATAAACTTGCAGGTTCAGCACTGCTTAAAGATGAAGATTTGGTTGCACGAATTTTGGATACGGTGGTTGCTGCGGTGGATGTTCCTGTGACATTAAAAACCCGTTTGGGCTTTTTAAATGGTCATGAAAATATTATGCGAGTTGCCAAACGAGCAGAAGAAGCAGGCATTGCAGCGCTCGCTTTGCATGGACGTACTCGTGAAGATATGTATTTAAATACAGCACGTTATAGTTTGATTAAAGAAGTCAAAAGCATGTTGTCGATCCCTGTGATTGCCAATGGTGATATCGACAGTCCTGAAAAAGCCAAATATGTGTTGGATTATACAGGTGCTGATGCGGTGATGATTGGGCGTGCAGCTCAAGGTCGTCCGTGGATTTTTCGTGAAATTGATCATTATTTAAAAACAGGTGAACATTTAGCTGCACCTGATATTCAAGAAGTGAAAGATGTCTTACTTGGGCATTTAGCTGAGTTGTATCAGTTCTATGGTGAATACTCAGGTTGTCGCATCGCTCGAAAACATATTGCGTGGTATACCAAAGGTTTACGTTCAAGCAATGAGTTCCGTCAAAATATGTATAAAGTTGAAAGCACGATTGAGCAAGCTAAGGTGGTTGAGGACTATTTTAATCACTTACTGGATCAAGGAAATATCATGAGTGATGTGCAAGTGGAACAAGTAAATTTGTTAGAAGCAAAATGAGTGGTGGATGAGATCTGATTTTAGCAGATGTGATTTGAGCAATAGTTGTGTGAAAATGAAAGTGAATTGTCTTTTAGGTGATTCATAATCAAAAGGAAAAGTCATGAAACAACAATTATTACTTATGGCTCAATACAATATTTGGGCAACAAATCGACTTTGTCATCATCTGGAACGTGTTTCAGATGATGATTTCTACAAAGATGTAGGTCTTTATTTTAAAAGTATATTTGGTACGGTCAATCACTTATTATTAGGTGAGCATTATTTATGGTATCCACGCTTTGCTGAAGGGATTTCGCCTGCGCTAAAATTGACAGATATTGTTGAGCCAAGCAAAGAGAAGTGTCTTTTACAACTACAACAAAAGTCTTATCAATGGATCGCTTTTATTGAGTCTTTAACTCAGCCACGTTTAGATGGGCTTTTAACCTATAGACGGGTCAATGGTGAAGAATTGAGTTTGCCTTTTGCAGCAACATTGATGCATGTTTTTAATCATGGTACCCATCACCGCGGGCAGATCACAGCAGCGATAACCGCTTTAGGTTATGAATGTCCTGAGCTGGATTTGGTCTATATGCTTGCTGAAAATCAACGAAGCAAATAGACGTTATTGCAATAGCGTCTATTTGAGATTTACTATGTTAGATTTAAGCGTGATTCATTTCCACAACCAATTGATTAATCAAATCAGGTGCTTCAAGTTGTCGAATTTGTGCCACATTTGAACCCGCCCAGAAAGCACCATAACCCACATCATTATTTTTTAAGGCTAAAGCATTTAATTGTTTAGCAATGTCATAAGCGTATGGATAGGGCGCAGTATCAGGACGATTTGCTTGATCAATTTCAGCTTGCCAATGATTAATTAGACCACGAGCAGGTCGACCTGAAATTGTTGCTGTTATTTGAGTAATGGGTTGGTCGAATAGGGCTTGGCGATACGCTGCATTGGCATTTGATGATTTACATTGAACAAATGCTGTACCGAGTTGAACCGCATCAGCGCCCATTTTCATCACAGCTTTTGCTTGTGCACCATTCATTATCCCGCCTGCTGCAATAACAGGTAATGAACAGTGACGCTTAATCAATTGAACGAGGTCAGCTGTTTTAATTGCGCCATCAATATTTGCATTAAAAATACCACGATGACCGCCCGCTTCAGTGCCTTGCGCAATAATAATATCAATACCCGCAGCTTCTATTGATTTCGCTTCAATTAAATTGGTTGCTGAAACCATAGTAATAATACCAGCATCTTGTAATTTTTTTATTTGATTGCTGTGCGGAATCCCAAAATGAAAACTTACTGCTTTGGGTTTTGTTTCTAAACAAAGATTTAAATAATCATCATTGTCTTTAAAACTTGGATAAATACATTTCAACTCAGTAGGTGGTGTCGCACCAAATTTTTCAAATTCAGGTTTTAAATAATTAATCCAATTTTGATTGGCTTCGACATCTGTTGGACATGATTCGTGGCAAAAAAAGTTAAGCTGAAATGGTTGATCAGTCAGTGTTTGCGTCGCTAAAATTTGTTGTCTCGCTGTTTCAACCGAATTTGCGCCTAGACCCAATGAGCCTAAAGCCCCTTGATTGGAAACTTCAGCAGCTAATTCAGGAGTTGAAACACCTGCCATAGGCGCGAGCAAGATCGGATGTTTAATTCCTAATTGGTTTAGTAGCGACATACTTTAACTCCTTCAGTTTGATTTAACTTTGCCGAAGCTTTTAACAATAAGCAAATTATGTTCAATATTTATTAATTAAATACATTTAAAATACATCTTATGCGGTTACATGAATGATTAAACGGTTGAGACATTAAATAAAGAACCGATCCAACTTGAGAAAATCATTGCGAGAATGCCCCAAACTGCAACACGTAAACTACCTTTGAGCATGGATGTCCCTGCGAAATAACTAGATAATGCACCTAAAAATGCTAAAGAAAGTATTCCGACGACGAGTACAATTTTACTCAGATAAATTTCTGGGCTAAATAGTATGGCGAGTGTGGGTAAAAGTGCCCCAACTGAAAATGAAAGGGCGGAAGATGCTGCGGCTTGAATTGGTTTGGCAGTGGTCATTTCATTGATTCCAATCTCATCTCTGGCATGTGCTTCTAAAGCATCTTTTGCTGAGAGTTGGATTGCAACTTGGTGTGCAAGTTCAGGGTCTAAACCACGATGTATATAGATCTGGGTGAGCTCTTTAAGCTCTAAATGTGGATTTTTTTCGAGTTCTCTAGCTTCAATTTTTAGATCAGCTTCTTCAATATCAGATTGAGATTTAACTGAAATATATTCACCAGCAGCCATTGAAGTTGCACCAGAAATTAAGCCTGCAATACAGGTAATTAAAAGGGTGTGACTTGAAGCACCACTGGCTGCCATACCCATCACTAAGCTGGTGACAGAAATGATGCCATCGTTTGCACCTAAAACGGCTGCTCTTAACCAACCTGTACGTTGTATAAAGTGTTGTTCTAAATGATGAGAATGCGACATAGTGATAACTCAGTCATGTTTTAAGAATATTTAGAACTAAGTATATGATAAAAATTATGATAAAAATAAAAAAGCTCCTATCAAAGGAGCTTTTTGAAGGTATCGAAATTATTGTTGAGCTTTTTCTTTAACATCCGCAGCACCTTGTTCAACAGCACCCGCTGTTGCTGCAGTTGCATCTTTAGCAGCATCAATTGTAGCATCAGCGGCATTCGCAGTTGCATTTGCAGCATTATCTACAGCTGTCGCAGTTGCTGTTGCAGCATTGTCGGCTGCTTGTGCAGTTGCATTTGCAGCGTCTTGAGTTGCATTAGCCACATCATGACCTGCTTGAGTTGCCGCGTTTTCAATGTGTTCACCTGTGGTTGCACCTGTTTCAGGTGCTTTTTCTTTGTTACAACCTACAAGAGCAACAGTAGCAGCGAGACCTAGAGCAACGATATACTTATTCATTATGATTCACCTTTGTTAAACTAATTTTTGGCATCCAGCAGCTGGACAGAATCAATATAATTAGAAAAATTAATCAAATCAAAAAATAAAGTGTAAAGTTTTATATACCTATAATCTGTCATGCCAACATTTTTGATGTAAAACAAAGTATTTTTAATTTTAAAATAATACTCGTTTAATATTTAATTAGATTGATGAAATATTTTAACGAATGATAAATTTTTATAAAAATAATTGTAAATATTTTATTTAGAATTATTAAATCATAAGTTTTGGTTGTGTTTGATGTGACAATTTTTGTTTAAAAATGACAATTTTATACTTAAGCTAAATTGTAAATTGAACTTAAATTAAAAAAGAACTTTATTTAAAAAAACATATTTACAACTGAATAAAAATGGTTAGAATTGTTTTTAAAAATGTGAGTCAAATCAAATAATTTTATGGTTGCAAGAGATGTAATACATAAAATTTATATATATTTTTTTAAGAATGATGAATTATTGAACTAAATTATGGGGCATAAATATACATGTTGGATTTAAATAATTCTCGGAAGGTCCCAGACGATTTTGTAGTATTTGCTGAAAACCAAATTAGGCATTTGTTAAACTCTGTCTCTGGAATAGAGTTTGTGATGTTATGTACTTCTGACGGTTTTGAAATCGCTTTGGCAAATAAGAAAAATATTAGCAATTCTGGAAAAATTGCTGCAGTCAGTAGTTCGATTTTAGCAATGGTTACTGCTTTTACTTCAGAAATTAATCTTGTTGGATGTCAAACAATTACCTTAGATGCTGAAAATGGCAAAGCCCTTTTAACATCAGTTGCTCATCCAAAATACCCCTTGGTTTTAGTTGCGATGACAAATAGAGATATTTTGCTTGGTCAAATGCTGTATGAGGTTAAGTCGACAGCTGAACGATTAGTGAATAAGGTATAAATTATTTCATTTTAAAATAATCAATTGATAAATTATTTTAAATTTCTATTGTGTAATTAATATTTTTTATGTTATTAAAATAAGCAAGAGAAATGATTAACTAGATTGATTATCTAAATAAAATTAAAATAGGTATTCAATTAGAAGAATACACATTTTATAAAGCTTAGCTAGAGATATACTTTTAGCTAAATAGTAAAGTGTTTTAGTAAAGCAAAATAAAAATTGAATTACTAAAATGAACAACAATGTTAAATAGAAACGGGGACGCTCATGGCTCGTATTACACTAGATCAATTAACTGATATCGATGGTTTCGTTTGCGCTGCATTAGTAGATAGCGAAAGTGGTTTATCTTTAGCTACAGCTGGTACTGGCTTAGACTTAGAATTAGCAGCAGCAGGTAATACTGAAGTTGTTCGTGCTAAGCGCAAAGTTGCTAAAGCATTAAAATTAGATGATGTAATTGAAGATATTTTAATTACATTAGGTAAACAGTATCACTTGATTCGTCCACTTGATTCAAATGAAAATCTATTCCTTTACCTTGTATTAGATCGTTCAAAGTCTAATTTGGCAATGGCTCGTCATGAACTGAAAAGCTTTGAAAAAGAATTAGATTTCTCTTAATTCATTGCATAGGTTGTAAAAAAACTCGTCTTAGGACGAGTTTTTTATTGGCAGATGATGTATAACATCAGTATCGATTTTAAAGCTGTAAGATCATGTTAGAAGCTGGAATTTATAAACACTATAAAGGAAATTTATATCAAGTTTTTCATGTGGCAATACATAGTGAAACGAGAGAGAAACTTGTAGTTTATCAATGCCTATATGGTGATTATTCAATATGGGTAAGACCCTATGAAATGTTTATAGAAACTGTTGAATTAGAAAATGGTCAAGTGGTTCCTCGATTTGAGTTTTTACATTCAGTCTAATTGGGGGGGAGATCGCCGTATTTAAATAAAAGACGAACATAGATATTGATAGTGAGTCAAATCGACAATAAAAGTAAAATTGTCATGGAAATGACGTAAATGATTGAAACAATAGTATTGAGATAGATGAGGATGATCTAAACATGAGTTTGAGTAGCCCATTTTTACAACGATTAAATGAGTTATACCAATCCTTTATCAAGTTTGATGCTACGCAATGCGATCGTATTAAACGTTATCGAAATATAGAGCCAGAGTCTGCTTTATTCCTAGCTATGCAAATTAGGATTCAGCAATCAAAAAGAATTTTAGAGATTGGTACTTCGACGGGTTATTCCACACTGTGGTTGGCTGATGCTGCTCAAGTCACAGGCGGTCAAGTGACTACAGTTGAGATTGATGAAAAACGTACACAGCAAGCCAAAGAATATGCTAAAGAATTACAAGTGGATGATGTGATTGATTTTTGGGTTGGTGATGCACAGCAGTTTTTAGAAAACAGTCAGCAGAAATATGATTTTATTTTACTCGATGCAGAGCGAGATGCTTATTTAAATTATTGGAAATATTTACAAAATATGATTGAAAATCAAAGTGGTGTACTTATTGTTGATAATGTTATTTCGCATTCTGCTGAAGTGAAAAGTTTTATTACAGAAGTTAAGCAAGACCAACGCTTTATAACAACTACATTGCCAATAGGTGCAGGGCTTTTTATTGTGACATTTAAGAATTAAATTTGATGTACTTGTATAGATCAGGAAGTATATCCTCCTGATCTTTTTATTTTAGAAAATTATAAAATTGATAGTCGCTTAAAATGTAAATCGTATTCTAAGTATTTATGCACGAAGGCAGTTTTATCACTACAGCGTAGTAAATTATCGTATATAAATTCTGGGACAGGATGGTAAAGTTCACCAGAACCATTGTTATAAAAAATTTTTAAATACCGTGAAGAAGCATTGTACTTCCAAGAAGTCACGGTAATCATTGATCCCATAAGCAACCCCTTAAATTTTTGATTATTTTACAGAAAATTGTTTCTCTGTATGATTTGAACTTAGTCTATTTGTAGGTTGGAAAGTATTACAGTTTTGTAACTTATCACGTAATTTTTTGACTATGGATATGCTTTTTTTTGAATAATGCTATTTTCAAGGATAAGCAATAAATAAATCAGAGCATATCGTGGCTATAGGTTAATTTTGGCATAAATTAAAATGTTAATGAGAGCATGAATGATCATTGTATTAGATGTTGCTTACACAGAAAGTTTTGCACATGTGGCAGGTGTTGTTTTTGAGAATTGGACGAGTCAGAAAGCAGCTCAAACGTATACACTTAAGGTACAAGAGATTGCTGAATATGAGTCAGGGCAATTTTATAAGCGTGAATTACCTTGTCTGTTGGCATTGTTGCAAGAGGTCAAAGAGCCTATTGATTTAATTGTAATAGATGGCTATGTCACCTTAGGAGAAGATCAGCATTATGGTTTAGGACAATATTTATATGAAGCCTTGGACTGTAAAATTCCTGTGATTGGTGTAGCTAAAAATGAATTTAAAGGGACGCCGAAATATTGTGAAATTTTACGAGGGCTAAGCCAGAAACCTTTATATGTGACTGCGATTGGAATTGATTTGGATGTCGCCAAGAATCATGTGGAAAATATGTATGGGAAGTTTCGTATTCCTGAATTGTTGAAAGAGGTTGACCGATTAAGTAGAGCAATACCATAATGATCTAAGTTTTATTAAATTGTTGTAAATTAAAATTATT
>NZ_SGSX01000009.1:0-178856 GCF_004209355.1 Acinetobacter sp. WCHAc060025
CTTTAACAAGAACAATTATTCGATGTCAAAAACCCATTTTTTAGCGTCTAAATCACTGGTTGTTTCACAGACATAGTAATCATGATCCCAAGCATCTTGATTGAAAATTTCTTTTTTGAAATAAGTGATTTGTTTGCCATTTTCAATACAGACAAAGCTGTCGCCTTGGTCTTTGACTTGTGTTCCGTTGAGGAAGCCTCCTATACAGAGGAATCGGGATTGTGAAGGCATGTAGAAGCTCAACTATCAGCACTTAGTTTAAGCGTATTACTTTATCATAATGTTGCGGATTCAACCTGATCATCAATACACCTACTACAATCACCATGGAGAAATGCCAAACCCAACCCATCACATAAGTACCCGTTAAACTATGGAAAACTGCAAGCAACCAAGGTGCCATCGCAGCCAGAATAAAACCACCACCTTGCATTAAAGCAGATAATTGACCTGCATGTATAGGATCAGGCAAATGATCTAAAACCACCACCATCAATAATGCAAAGCAACCACCTAAACCCGCACCCACTGTCACTGCCCATAAATACGGCATCCATTCAGGTCGCAATGCCAAACCAGCAAAACCAACCAATTGTAAAACCAAAGTCAAAGCAAGCCAGCTACGACGATCTTTGTTGTCACGAGATAAATAAGGTAAAAGTAATGCTGCCGCAGCTTGGCTTAAGGTAAGCACTGCCATTAAATGCCCACTGGCTGTGGTGCTCCAACCCAAATCCTGAAATGCAGGTGCGAGCCATGCAACAATTGAAGAATATCCTCCATTGATTAAACCAAAACAACTGATCAATAACCATGTTCGTGGCTGTTTGAGCGAAACCCTAACCTTCGGCATAGTTTTGGTTGCTGCTGAATTTGGTTGAATAAAAACATTGGCAAAAAACAAAGCAATCATTGCAGGGATGATGAAAATTGCCAATCCCATTTTCCAGTCACCACGACTTTCAGCAACAGCAGGTGCAAGCAAAGCACCCAATGCCCCTCCACCCATGAGCATGGCGGAATATAATCCCATCATCGGGCTTAAGTGCTGAATAAATTCTCGTTTGATTAAACTCGGGAAGATTGCCTGAATCACGGCAACACCAAATCCAATGATAGCCGCAGTTAAAATTAATACCGCACCATTAGGCACGACAAAACGTAAAGCACAGCCTAAAGCAATCAGCATCAATGCACTGAGAATCGCTTTACGCTCACCCAGTAGATTTTGTATGGCGGGTGCAATAAATGCGATGATTCCCATCAGCAACATCGGCACTAAAGTTAGTAAAGCAACACCTTGTAAACTTAATCCTGTGCTGTGGCGAATTTGATGTATTACAGGACCGATACTGGTCATAAATGGACGCAGATTTAAGCCGACCAAAGCCACTGTGATGACCAACATGCTGCGATGATTGAGGAATTTCATAGTTCTACATTTATATCTATTGATTGCACTTAGGTTTTGCTACGATGATTATTGAACCTTTATATCGTTCAGCTTTTATCCAGCTTAAATTTCATTGCGTAGATGCTTTCCAAAATGCATATAAATCTGGCTTATGCTCAATCCGTACAGGAATATATTGAATATTCATACTTTGTTCAGCAAAAGGCTTGGCAAGGTCTGCATAAATCCCCGCAGTAGACAAACCAAATGCTTCTCCATCTTCATTGGAATGTGCATAGTAAACTGCTTCCACGCCTGCCATACGCATCGCAGCCATACACATTGGACATGGCTGACCACTGGCGAAAACCGAACAACCTGCTAAATTGGCAGTACCTAACTGCTGACTTGCTGCACGGACAGCCAAAAGTTCAGCATGTGCTGTAGGATCATTTGTAGTTATAATCTGATTGACACCTGTTGCAATCACATTGTCATCTTTGACCAAGACTGCCCCAAATGGACGTCCACCGACTTCACAGTTTTGATAAGCCAATTCAATCGCTTGCTTAAGAAAATTTTCTATATTTTTCACAGTTACCCTCCACTTAAACTATTTTGTACCTGCATTCAACAATGCTTTTTCAATAGCAGAATAATGACGTTCTTGCGCATGTTGTAATGCAGTCACTCCCTCACGATCAGGAATATTCACATCTGCCCCTGCTTGAATTAGCAGATTGATAATATCTAAATACTTTTGGCTACCATCCCCCAAAACCACCGCTTCCATTAAGGCAGTCCAACCAAGATTATTGATATGGTTCACATCCACGCCCGCCTGAATTAAAGTGCGTACCGTTTCCACATGCCCACGTTCAGCCGCCGGAATCAGTGCCGTACCGCCATAACGATTGGTACTTTTCAAGTCTGCGCCATGTTGCAAGGTCATTTTTAAAATTTCCAAATGACCTCGCGCGCCTGCATAGAGATAAGGACTATCCTGAATAAGATCTTTAGCATTCACATCTGCACCTGCTTCAATCAATGCTTTTGCCACATCAACATTATTTTCATGTGTAGCAACCAATAATGCGGTTGCGCCTGATAAATCACGTGCGTCAATCGGTGCTTTTTCTGACAATAATTGTGAAATTTTTGCAACATCATCCGTTTCTGCTGCTTGATGTAAAGTTTCTGTTTGCATTGAAGCTCCTGAAGTTGCATGACCACATGCGCTCACTGCAACAGCACATAGCGTGATTATCCATGATTTATACATTGCATCATCTTCCTTATAAACAGCACTCAGCGCGCATCAAAATATTTGAATTTCAGTGAATATGACTCAGGATAGCCAAATAAATGACTATTTAAAAATTAAATTATTTAATCAAATACATTAAGATATTAAATAGTATCTGATGCACATTTGCCTGTTTATCGTTTTATAGAATGGTGGCTTTTCATGTTTGATCCGCGTCTTCTTCGCGCTTTTGTCAGTATTGTCGATGCAGGCAGTTTTACTTTGGCTGCTGAACGTTTGCACATGACCCAATCTACGATCAGTCAACAACTGGCACGTCTTGAAGATGCTGTAGGAAAACCGTTAATTGATCGTCAATCTCGTCCCTTACAACTGACTGCATCAGGTGAACAGCTCATTCGTTATGCACGACGAATTTTGGCTCTACAGCTGGAAGCTCAACAAATTTTAGATGATCCTACAGGTACGATTCCTATTCGTATTGGTTTGCCTGAAGACATTATGAATGCTGAAATGGCACTGATTTTAGGGAGTTTTACTCAAGCAAATCCAAATGTGCGTCTTGAAGTTACATCGGGGCTAAGTCGTGAATTAATGGAGAGTTATTGTAATGGTCAGTTTGATATTGTGATTGTTAAGGAATCTGCTGCCAGTGCAGATCATCGTGCGACATTTCCAGAGCCTTTGGCATGGTTTGAAAGTATTGATCATGGCGGAAATTGGCAAAATCCCCTTGCCCTTGTCGCTTTTCATCAAGGTGGATTGTATCGATATGAAATGTTCGAGCTTTTGGAACGTGAACAGCAAAACTGGTACATTGCTTTTACTGGAAATAGTATCTCCAATATATTAGTCAGTGTTGAAGTAGGTTTAGGTTTATCTCTTTTACCTATTGCAACGACAAAGAATTATCGTGTCCGTCAATATACACAGTTTGGTTCAGTTACCCCTATCGCTATTTCTATTTATGCATGGGATCGTGACGGTTTGATTGACTCATTGGTTGAGCGGATGACGACTGTTTTACAACAAAGATTTAATGAGTTTAATTGCTTAAATCTATAAACATCACCTTATAAATAATGAAAAAGACAAGCATTTGCTCATCTTTCTCTTTCTAGCTTAATGAAATCTATGTCATCAACCCATTTTTTAGCGTCTGAATCTCTGGTTGTTTTTCAGTAGATAAATTGTCACACATCCTGATTGAAAATTTCTTTTTTGAAATAAGTCACTTGATTACCATTTTCGATAGAGACAAAACTGCCGTCTTGGTCTTTGACTTGTGCCCAGTTTAAAAACTACCATATTGCATATCCTAACTTATCAAAATTTTATTTGCATTTAGGAGTTTTTAATTGGTTTTTTGATGCTACTTTATCAAAAATATCAGAAGTTAATACAGGATCTTGCGCGCAAGCTGACTGAAACCATTTCATTGCCTCAGTTTCATTTTTAGAAACACCTAACCCACCATAATAGAGTGCAGCCAAACTAATTTTAGATTTATAATCACCCTTAGTTGCTGCTTTTAAAAGCCATTTATATGCATTAGCATAATCAGGATTCTGGTTATTCTTTTTAAGATATATCATTGCAATTAGAAATTGATATTTTAAAATACCCTTTTCAGCTAAAAGTAGTGTTGGTTTCTCAGCTAAATTCAAATTATTTACTTCGTAGTAGTAATAATTAGCCAAGCTTTCAATATCTTTTTGTTGCCCTAGTTCCGCAAGCTCAATCAGAATCCTTTCTACTCTCTCTTCATTTCTTGTTATCTCATTACGATAATACATTCTTAATAAATTACGCTGAGAATCTTCAACTTTTCGATCTGCTGCAATCGAAAACCATTTAGCTGCTTCAGGATAATTAACTGGCACTCCCTGTCCTTTATAATAGAGAACTCCCAAATTATGATTAGCAGAACGATGCCCTAAAGCAGATGCTCGTTTATATAGTTCAATTGCTTCACTTAAATTTTTTTCAATACCGTACATACCATTTTGTTTTAGTAGAGCTAATTCATAAAGACCTTGTTTGTCATTGCTTTTTGCTTTTTCTATCGTGCTTGTAACATCATAATTCTTTATTTCTTCAGCATAAGTAATCGTTATGAAACTAAAAACCAAAACAAGTATACTAAATATTTTTTTCACAAATTTCATTTTCATTCTTTAAAAAACATATTATTCAAATAGAATAAATTATTGTTTACACTTAGTCATGAACATTAGTGTCTAATGTATGTGAAGCATTATTCATTATAATTGTCCGACTTTTTTATAAAATCTTCACGCTCAATCAACATATCCCATTCTGTTAAGCTATAAATTTTTAAATTTTCCACTTTGGTGCCGACCAATAAAAACCGATCATCCCACGTTAGAACTTCATTTAAATCATTCGGTTTATTTTTTGAAAAGATTGGAAAAATTTCAGGTTTAAAATCCATCAAACCACTTTCAAGCAATGCTTTAACTTCTTTCGGATTTTCAGGAATCTTATGAAAAATTGGAATTCTAGCTAAAATCTGTTCTGTAATTTCACTCGCATTATTATATAAATCATCTAAATACCACTTTTCGTCTGTGCATCGCCATAAATATAGATCACATTTCTCTTGATGAATACGCAAAGTTTCAGTGATTGCATCAGGATCTTGATACCAAACTGAAAATTGTAAGCTCTCAGTTGGCACAATTTTAAATTCAGGCAAAGACATATAAGAATTATTCTTTAATACTTCTAAAAATAATTTTCTTAAACTTTCTTTTAATAATTCAACAGCTTTTGTATTACTCAATATTTGTATGAGTTCAATTTTATAGTCTTGTAAATTTGGGATACTTTTCATTTTATTATCAAAAAATAAGGGCTGAATAATCAGCCCTTATTTTCAACTACTTAATCAATTAAGACAATTGAGCAGCAGCAATTTTCTTAGTATCAACTTCTTTAGAAGCGTCAGTATACGTTTCCATTTTGTCGAAGCTTAAGTATTGATAGATGTCAGCAGACATGCTGTCAATCTGAGCTGCATACTGTTGATATTCTTCTGGAGTTGGTAATTTACCAAGTACAGCAGCAACAGAAGCAAGTTCAGCAGAAGCTAAATAAACGTTCGCACCTTGACCTAAACGGTTCGGGAAGTTACGAGTAGAAGTCGATACACAAGTCGTGTTCGGAGCTACACGTGCTTGGTTACCCATACATAATGAACAACCTGGCATTTCAGTACGTGCGCCAGCTTTACCATAAATGTTATAGAAACCTTCTTCCATCAATTGACGCTCGTCCATACGCGTTGGTGGAGCCAACCATAAACGAGTAGACAATGAACCACCTGGTACTTTATCTAGTAATTTACCAGCAGCACGGAAGTGACCGATGTTAGTCATACAAGAACCAACGAATACTTCGTCAATTTTCACGCCTTGAACGTCAGATAACAATTTCGCATCATCTGGATCGTTTGGACAGCAAAGAACTGGCTCAGTGATTGTCGCAAGGTCAATTTCATACACTTTAGTGTATTCAGCATCAGCATCAGCTTTAAGAAGTGATGGATTCGCCAACCATTTTTCCATGTTCTCAACACGACGAGCCATAGTACGCGCATCGCCATAACCTTCAGAAATCATCCATTTCAACATAGTAATGTTTGATTTAAGGTATTCAGCAACTTTCTCTTCAGAAAGCGTGATTGAACAACCAGCAGCAGAACGTTCAGCAGACGCATCAGAAAGTTCGAATGCTTGCTCAACAGTTAAGTCAGTTTCCATTTCTGTTAAGTCGATCTCAAGGATACGACCAGAGAAGATGTTCTTCTTACCTTTCTTCTCTACAGTTAAGTCACCTTGTTGGATCGCAACATAAGGGATTGCATGTACAAGGTCACGTAAAGTGATACCAGGTTGCATTTTACCCTTGAACTTAACAAGAATAGATTCAGGCATATCAAGTGGCATAACACCAGTTGCTGCAGCGAACGCTACAAGACCAGAACCTGCTGGGAAAGAAATACCGATTGGGAAACGAGTATGTGAGTCACCACCAGTACCAACTGTATCTGGAAGAAGCATACGGTTTAACCAAGAGTGGATAATACCATCACCTGGACGTAGTGATACACCACCACGGTTCATGATGAAATCAGGAAGCGAGTGTTGCATTTGAACGTCAACTGGTTTTGGATACGCAGCTGTGTGACAGAAAGATTGCATAACAAGATCAGCAGAGAAGCCTAAGCAAGCTAAGTCTTTCAATTCGTCACGAGTCATCGGACCAGTTGTATCTTGCGAACCAACAGTCGTCATCTTAGGTTCACAGTAAGTACCTGGAAGTACACCTTGACCTTCAGGAAGACCACAAGCGCGACCAACCATTTTTTGAGCTTGAGTGAAGCCTTTACCAGTTGCAGCAGGTTGAACTGGTGCACGGAATAAAGTAGAAGCAGGAAGACCTAAAGCTTCACGCGCTTTAGTTGTCAAACCACGACCAACGATCAAGTTAATACGACCACCCGCACGAACTTCATCTAGAAGAACTGGAGTTTTAAGTTCAGCTTCAGCAATCACAGCACCATCTTTAGATGCAGTTACTTTTGCAGCAGCGTGATCAATTTTAAGAACGATTTCGTCGCCCATGTTCATGTTTTGAACGTCGATTTCAACTGGTAATGCACCAGCATCTTCCATAGTGTTGAAGAAAATCGGCGCAATTTTAGAACCTAAGCAGTAACCACCGTCTTTTTTGTTTGGAATGTGCGGAATGTCATCACCGAAGAACCAAAGAACAGAGTTAGTTGCTGATTTACGAGATGAACCTGTACCAACAACGTCACCAACGTAAGCAACTTGATTGCCTTTCGCAACAAGATCTTTAATTTGGTTCAGTGGACCAACTTCACCAGGAACTTCTGGGTTGATACCGTCACGTACGTTTTTCAACATTGCATTTGCATGTAATGGAATATCTGGACGGCTCCAAGCGTCTTGTGCAGGTGACAAGTCGTCTGTGTTTGTTTCGCCAGTTACTTTGAAAACTGTAAGTTTGATTTCTTCTGGAACATCTTTACGGCTAGTGAACCATTCAGCATCAGCCCAAGATTGCATCACTGCTTGTGCATTTGCATTGCCTGCTTTTGCTTTGTCAGCAACGTCATGGAACGCATCAAATACAAGAAGAGTTTTCTTAAGTGCTTCAGCAGCAAGTTCAGCAAGCGCAGCATCATCAAGAAGAGCAACTAAAGGCGCTACGTTATAACCACCAAGCATAGTACCTAGTAAGTAAACCGCGCGTTCTTTAGAAACTAATGGAGAAGTCGCTTCACTTTTTGCAACAGCTGTTAAAAATGCAGCTTTTACATAAGCAGCTTGGTCAACACCTGCTGGAACACGATTTTCAAGCAAGTCAACTAAGAATGCTTCTTCGCCAGCTGGTGGATTTTTTAATAATTCAACTAGTTCAGCAGTTTGAGCATCATCAAGTGGCTTCGGTGGGACTCCGAGTGCGGCACGTTCTGCAACGTGTTGGCGGTAAGCTTCTAGCACGGTGTTATTCCTCTTTTTTAAAAAATTGCTTATGAATTCCAGCTTGTCAAAAGCTTCACGAGCAATATGGACTGTCAAATTTTACTAAAAATCATGTCAAAAGTTAATGCAATGAACGTATTAATTCGTGATGACCATTATTTTATAAATAAATAGTTAAGCACATCTTATACGGAAAACTTGAAATTTGATCATTCAACAATCATTTCAGAGATTACTGACATTCGCATTACTTTTAACGACATTTTATAGACATAAAAATGGCAACCTAAATGTTGCCATAGTATTGTGACTAAAAGTATTACACCTTAGTGGACTGTTGTACTGTTTACGTACTTTTGAAATTCAGTACGACAACCTTCAAATTTCATTTGCACTTCGTCCTCATGCAACATCATGTGATCTGCACTGGCAAAGGATATTTTGACTAAATAGAGTTTGGCTTGTTCATCAATCATTTCTTGGAAAAAAACTTTATCACCAAGACTCAGTACATAATGGCTCCCACTAATGACAGCCACACCTTGTTCATCTTCTACGAGCAAATCCGCATTGTGTAAATATGCAACAACTTCCATGATCAGTCCTCGCGAGTTTTTATTTTCTATTTCTATATTTTATATATGCTTTTCTTTTTTTATGCTAATCATATTTTGTGACTAAATTTGACCTATTTCCATAAATGACTGATATAAAAAAACCGTTCACTTAGAACGGTTTGTAATCTGGCATTTTTTTCGGATCATGTGGTGTTTTTAAACACTGTTCATAGGCTTCTTGTTTGAACTTGGTTTGTACCGCAGTTTGATCAGCTTTCAATTCTGCATCTGGTAATGCATAAATTTTTTCAAGATATTCAAGTACAAAACCTTTCGTTGTTGGATCTGTTACTTTATTGGCATAGTCTAACGCTTCTTTATGCGTAATACCGTTTTGACGATCTAAAGTGATCGAACGCGCTGCATTGCCAATACTGGTACAGTAACCTTGCCAAATCTCTTCAGGCGTTGCAGGTTTTTTTTCAGCACAACCTACCATCAATAAAACAGTGCTTAAAGCACCTAACATCACGAACTTTTGCATTCAAAAAATCTCCAATCACGCCCTATGATACTGAATTTTTCAAAAAAATGGAGACTTATATTGAGAATCTATCTCGATTACACCTGTAATTCTATTTAAATCCCGCGCCAATCCACACGTGCATGACGTTCGGTTGCATAAATTCGTTTGATATATTGTCCCAAAGGAAGTTCCAGTAAATGCTGGCAAAACGCTGTGAATTCAACTGAATTATGCTCTGCCTGTTCTCTTTCCCATGGCGTTGAATCAAGTGTCAGTAAAGGTGCAAGCATAGAACATACCGCAATATCAGCCAATCCTAAACGATCTCCAACCATATAACGACATCCATTTTCAACTAAAACTTGATTCAGGCTTTCAATCGTCATATCGAGGCTATATTTAGACTGTTCCACACGCTCATCATCGAGCTGATAGCGTTTTGACATCAAACTTTTTAGAATTGGTTTGGAAAATTTCTCAAACTGACGTAAATAACCTTTTTCACCGATAATAATTTCAAGTGATTCATCACCTTCAGCCAGTGCATGTGCCAAGCCCCAACGACGTACATGAATCCCCAGTTCATTACAAATCCCATCTATTTCTAAGATCTTTTCACGTAATGTCGTGTCACCACGAATCAAACGATGTTCTGGATAGACATCATCTAAATACAGTGCAATTTGGGTTGTTCCCGCTACATATTTTTCGCCATCTTTTAAAATCGGTAATTTATTTTGCCCTGTTTTTAGTTGAGCAAAAGCGCGATGTACACCTAGCGTAACATTTTGCGCAGTAAAATCCAATTCCTTATGATCCAGCAACCAACGTGCTTTTTCGCAATAATGAGAGAGTGGGAATTGGTACAACGTGCGCATGAAATCTCCAAATTTATTCTTCTAATTAAAAACTTAAGGTGATCTAAAATAGATAGATGAATCCTGACTAATCTTCTGTACTTTAGACACTCATCCGCAGAATTACAATGAACATTTTGCTCAAATTATCTGTCATCTCACTCAATTTTCATCGTATCTGTTATCTCTCTTTCTTGAGTCTTTATTTAATACAGGAATAATCAATTTGAAATTGATGTTATTTTCATCTCAAAAATTAGACTTATTTATTAATTTTCAATCAATTAACTTATTAATTATCTTCAAAAACTTTGCACTTTAAATCTTTAAAAATAATTGTGCTAAGTAAATAAGAATCCTTCGTTTAATTTTTACCGCATTATTGCTTAGCGTTTTGGTATTGATCCATAGGTGCCAACATGTCTACTTTAAATTCAACAGCCAATATTTTTATTATTGAAAATGATCAACAAGCAATTAATGCAGCCTATCAAGTTGCTGACTTTGCATTGGTAGAACGAAATATTCGTGATCAACAACGTATTCTCCCTGTTGATGTGATTGACGATTTCAGTCACAAAGGCTTGGGAGGAATTCGCATCGCCAAAAAATATGGGGGTGCAGAAGTTTCCAATAAAACTTTGGTTCAGGTTTTTCGTATTTTATCCAAAGCAGATGCAAGTGTCGGGCAAATTCCACAAAATCAATTTGGCTTATTGAATGCGATTGAACAAATTGCCAATGAACCACAAAAACAGTTTATTTATGGCGAAATACTCAAAGGAAAACGTTTAGCCAATGGCGGTCCTGAACGTCATAGCAAAGATACAACTGCGATCACAACTCGATTAGACAAAATTGAAGATCAATATCTTTTAAATGGCGAAAAATTCTATTCCACAGGGTCTTATTTTGCCGATTACTTGGCCATTCGTGCCTTACATCCTGAGGGCTATACGGTTTTGACCATTATTGATGCCAAGGCAAAAGGTGTTGAAATCTTGGATGATTGGGATGGTTTTGGGCAACGTACTACGGCGAGTGGCACAGTTCGCTTAAATAATGTGGTGGTTCATCCTGACTTAATCATGAAAGAACATGTGCTCGCAGATTTATCTAAATATCGTGGTGCATATTCACAACTGATCCAAGTGGCGATTGATGTCGGAATCGCAGAAGCTGCCTTTGCCGAAACAATTTCTACGATTCATAAAGCACGCCCTATTGTCGATGCCAATGTCGAGAAAGCCAGTTTTGAAGCCTACACCCTACAGGAAGTCGGCAAACTAAATATTTTGCTCGATGCTTCTATTTTACTGTTGGATGAAGCGGCTGAATACCTTGATCAACTTGATTCTCAAGAGATTGTTACACCTGAAGAAGCCAGTAAAGCTTCGATCATTGTGGCTGAAGCCAAAGTCTATGCCAATGATGCTGCCCTACATATTTCTGAAAAGCTGATTGAACTTGGTGGTAGCCGTTCAAGTTTGGAGACACACAATCTCGATCAACATTGGCGCAACGCCCGTGTGCACACCCTTCATGACCCTGTTCGTTGGAAATTTTATGCCATTGGTAATTTTTACCTCAATGGTGTGCAAAACCAACGCCATGCTTGGATTTAACACACAGTAAAAATCATTCATCAGGGGAATAAGATGACCACTTTTCAAAATATTTATAAATCTGAACATACTGAAACAGTAGCAAATCTAGGCTTTGCCAAAGCACATATAATCAAAACTGATGCAGAGGCTTTAGACATTGCCGAAGCCTTAAGTGTGCAATTTAAAGAACGTGCGATTCAACGAGATGCTGAACGTCTTTTGCCTTTTGAGGAAATTGAAGCTTTTAGCCAATCAGGTCTATGGGCAATTACAGTACCAAAACAATATGGTGGTGCGGAAGTTTCCAGTCTGACTGTAGCAAAAATCATTGCACTATTCAGTGGTGTAGATGGTTCAATCGGACAAATTCCGCAGAACCATTTTTATGCTTTGGAAGTACTGCGCAATAATGGCACAGAAACGCAAAAGCAAAAGTTCTATGCCGAAGTACTTGCAGGTGCGCGTTATGGCAATGCATTGGCAGAGTTTAAGACCAAAACCGCAGCGCAAAAACATACCCAAATTGCGCAAGCTCAAAATCAGCATGGCTTTGTGGTGAATGGTGAAAAATTCTATTGCACAGGCAGTTTATTTGCACATCGTATTCCAACGCTTGTCCGTGATGCAGAGGATCGTGAATACCTTGCTTTTATTTCAGCCGATGCTCAAGGCGTTCAACGTATCAATGATTGGACAGGTTTTGGACAAAAAACGGCAGGTAGCGGTACGGTTAAATTCAATCAAGTTTTTGTTGAAGCTGAAGATGTGGTGCGTTTTGATCACGCATTTTCCGAACCCACCTTGGTCGGTCCTTTTGCGCAAATCATGCATGCTGCAATTGAAACAGGCATCGCCCGAGCGGCATTTGAAGAAACCATTCAAAGTGTGAAAAAGGCACGGGCTTGGGTCGATGCCAAAGTAGAAAGTGCAGATCAAGATCCATTAACCATTTATGAATTGGGTCGTGTAGCAGCTGATGTTCAAGCAAGTGAAGTACTCCTCAAACAAGCGGCTCAATCGATTGATCTAGCAAAGCCTCATCCAACTGCTGAGAATATTGCCAAAGCTTCAATCGATGTCGCAAAGGTTCGTGCGCACAGTACAGAAACAGCGCTCAAAGCATCATCGAAATTAATTGAACTTGCAGGAAGCCGTGGCAGTCAACGGACAGATGGCTTAGATCGACATTGGCGCAATGCTCGTGTACATACCTTGCATGATGCATCTCGTTGGAAATATTACTTTATTGGAAATTATGTGCTGAACAATATTCTCCCACCACGCAGAGGGACATTGTAATGACAAATACATCTCAAAAATCGACGCAAAAAAAGCAAATTCTACTCAACGCTTTTGATATGAACAGCGTGGGTCATATCAATCATGGTTTGTGGACGCATCCTCGTGATCAGTCACATCGTTTCAATGAACTCAGTTATTGGACTGATCTTGCAAAAACATTGGAAGCAGGATTGTTCGATGGTTTATTTATTGCCGATATTACAGGGGTCTATGATGTATATCAGAATGGTATAGATTTGACACTGAAAGAATCTATTCAATTGCCAAGTCATGATCCATCTACCTTGGTTTCAGCGATGGCAAGTGTGACTCAAAACTTAGGTTTTGGAATTACAGTCAATCTAAGTTATGAAACGCCTTATCAATTTGCACGGCGCTTTGCGAGTTTAGATCATCTCACCCAAGGCCGTATCGGTTGGAACATTGTCACAGGGTATTTGGACAGTGCCGAGCGTTTAATTGGTCAAAAGGGTTTAAAAGACCATGATCTGCGCTATGAACAAGCCGAGGAATTTTTAGAGCTTTGCTATAAATATTGGGAAGGTTCCTGGGAAAATGATGCGATTCGTAAAGATAAAGTAAATCGTATTTTCACTGACCCCAATAAAGTGCATCAGATTCAACATCAAGGTCGTTTCTATCAAAGTGAAGGTGTATTCCAAGTTTCACCCTCACCACAACGTACACCTGTACTGTTTCAAGCAGGTGCTTCACCTCGTGGTCTAGCCTTCTCTACCCGACATGCCGAATGTGTCTTCATTGGCGGTGACCAACCTGAAAAGATCAAACAGCAGGTTGATAAAATTCGTGAATTGGCTGTGCAACAAGGTCGCAACCCTGAGGACATTAAAATCTTTGTTGGTATTACAGTCGTCACCGCTGAAACGGATGTATTGGCACAGCAAAAACTTGAAGAATATGCAAGTTATGCAAGCCCTGAAGCAGGTTTGGCGCATTTCTCAAGTTCTGTTGGTATTGATCTTGCGCAATATGCAGATGATGAAGCGATTCCTTATCGTCAAACCAATAGCATTGCATCGGTGAATAATAAGTTTAAAGAAAATAAGATCACGCCAAATGATTTAAAAGCACAGCACAAACTTGGTGGACGTTATCCACTGATCATCGGGAGTGGTCAAACTGTTGCTGAAAAACTGATTCAACTAATTGATGAAACGGGTATTGATGGTTTTAACCTGACTCGCACAGTAGCACCTGAATCACATCGTGACTTTATTCAACATGTGATTCCTGAACTTCAACAACGTGGACGATTTAAAACTGAATATGCGCAAGGCTCTTTACGCCAAAAAATCTTTCAACATGGCGATCATCTTACAGCGCTACACCCTGCTTCACATTTTCGATGTCAAAGCGATAAAGATAAGCAACACCAATACATTGTGAGAGAAACAGTGGCTAAGCAAAGTGCTTAATATATTTTCAGGATCGAATAAATAATGAAAAGCCCCTTTGGGATGAGGAGTGGGACTCCACAAGAGGATGAGGAAATCCTTATAAAGATACCTCTCCCTAACCCTCTCCTTACAAGGAGAGGGAACTTTCATTACTTTTCAAAAAATTGATTAAAACGGTTCAAAAGATACAAGTCTATTCGTTTTTACATATCTCAAATGAGATTATTTTATTTAAGGGGTTATACATGACTCAAACAAATACAACAGCCAAATCACAGCAATCCAAAAACAAGTTTATTGTACTTGGTGTGATTATTATCGCGGTCATCGCAGGATTAATTTATTGGAATCAGCATAAAAAAGCAGGTTCAGAAGAGATTACCCTAGGGATTAGTCCACCATTTGCAAAACCTTTACAAGTTGCAGTTGATGAAGCGAAGCAAAAAGGGATTCATGTAAAACTCGTCGAATTTTCAGATTGGAATACACCCAATATCACGCTGAATCATGGTGATATTGATGCCAACTATTTTCAACATCAGCCATTTTTAAGCAATGCCACCAAAGAAACAGGCTTTAAGCTCAAACCGATTGCCACAGGTGTTGCAACCCATGTTGGTCTTTATTCTAAAAAATATAATTCCTTAGATGCTGTGCCTGAAAATGCACGTGTGGTGATTCCCAATGATCCTGTGAATCAAGGTCGTGCTTTATTGTTATTACAACAAGCCAAACTCATTACGCTCAAAAACCCTGAAAATCATTTGTCGAATTTGCAAGACATTATAGAAAATCCAAAGCATTTTAATTTCATCGAAGTTGAAGGACCGCAGACTGCACGTGCAGTTGATGATGCTGATTTGGTATTTAGCTATCCACTCTATTTACGTTTGGCAAAAACCATTGATCCAAATAAAGCTTTGTTATTGGATGACAATACCAATACCCGTTATGCCATTTTATTTGTGGTGAAAGATGATTATGAGCAAACCCATCCTAAGAAAGCAGAACAGTTAAAAGAGTTTATTAAAATTTACCAAACTTCTGACAAAGTTAAACAAGCTTTAAATGATGATGTCGGTGAAAACCTATGGTTTGCAGGTTGGAAATAAGGAATAAATCATGTCGCAAGTTTCCAAACTCAAAAGCAAAAACCTGATCATTGGGCTTATCGTTATTCTTGTCGTAGTCGGACTATTCAGTTATCGCTATGTCAAAAACCAACAGCAAGATAATGTCTTGACCATAGGCATCAGTCCACCTTATGCAGAACTCTTGCAAGCGGTTGCCAAAGAAGTTGAAAAAGATGGTATTCATGTCAAATTGGTAGAATTTTCGGATTGGCAAGCACCGAATGTTGCAGTACAGAACCGTGACATTGATGCGAATTTTTTCCAACAAAGTGTATTTCTTAAAAATGCCATTAAACAGACCAATTACGATTTGCATGCTTTTGGTACAGGCAGTGGTAGTCATGTTGGTTTATATTCAAAACAATATAAGTCCTTAGATGCATTGCCACAAAATGCGCGTGTGGTCATTCCAAGTGATCCTGTAAATTCAGCACGTGCATTGATCTTATTGCACCGTGCTAGATTAATTCAGATCAAAGATGTCAATAATGAATTGTCTACTCTTCAAGATATTGTCTCCAATCCTAAGCAATTGAAATTTTTAGAAGTTGAAGGTCCGCAAACAGCTTTGGCTTATGATGATGCTGATCTCATTTTTGGTTTCCCTCATTATCTAAATATGGCGAGAAAAGCAGATCCGCACAGCGCATTGTTCTTAGATCCGATTGATAAAAAGTACGCGATTCTTTTTGTTACACGCAGTGATTATCAAGACCAAAATCAAAAATTAGCAAAATTTATCCATGCTTTCCAAAACTCACAACAAGTCCGTGAAATTTTAGACAAAGACTTCGGTAAAGACATGTGGTTTGCAGGTTGGAAATAAGGAGAATAAATATGGTTAGCTTCGGTTCACAAGTCGATTTTTCAGTCCCTCATATTAAAATTCGTGATCTCAATAAATATTATGATGGGCAAAATCAACAAACTCATGCATTGAAAAATATCAACCTCGATATTCCACAAGGCAAAATTTTCGGCATCATCGGTAAAAGTGGTGCAGGAAAATCATCACTGATTCGTACCTTAAATGGTTTGGAAAGTATTTCCGAGGGCAGTATTCATATTCATCAACAGAATTTAGCGGAGTTGAGTCATGCAGAATTGATTCAAACCCGTCAAAAAATTGGCATGATTTTTCAGCACTTCAATCTCATGTCAGCCAAAACTGTTTGGGAAAATGTTGCACTGCCTTTAAAAATAGCGCATGTGAATAAAGCTGAAATCGAAACTCGTGTGAATGAAGCGCTCACATTGGTCGGTTTGGACAGTAAAGCCAATAACTACCCTGCTCAATTGTCTGGCGGACAAAAACAGCGTGTTGGGATTGCACGTGCTTTGGTACATCATCCTGAAATTTTACTTTGTGATGAAGCCACTTCAGCACTTGACCCTGAAAGCACCTCAGTGGTGCTGTCTTTATTGAAAAAAATCAATCGTGAATTAGGGATTACCATTGTTTTAATTACCCATGAAATGCAAGTCATTCGTGAAATTTGCGATCAAGTGGTGGTGATTGAACATGGTGAAATTGTTGAATCGGGGCAAGTATGGTCGGTATTTTCACAGCCACAACAAAAAATCACGCAGGAATTATTGAACTTAGAACAATTGGATTTACCGTTTCAAGTGAATCGTGAACTGCACAATGATTCAACACATAGCATTGTCAAACTTCGTTATGAAACTGACCCGAAACATTCACCTGATTTAACTCAAGTCTTCCAAGCATTTGATCATTCAGTACATTTATATCAAAGCCATATTGACAGCATTCAAGGGCATTTGATTGGAACACTCATCGTTGGGACTGCTCAAACAGATCTCGACATTCAACATCTACAAGAAAAACTAAAACATCACATTGCGCAAATTGAGGTACTCGGCTATGCAAGACCAACTCATTGATTTATTACTGACAGGTACGATTGATACTTTAATCATGGTTGGCGTGTCTGCCGTAGTTGCCTTTTTAATTGGTTTACCTTTGGCTGTTATTTTGGTCAATACCTCTGAGCAAGGCATTTATCCCTCCAAAAAAATTAATCATGCGCTCGGTACTATAATTAACATCACGCGTTCTGTCCCTTTTTTGATTTTAATGGTTGCGCTGATTCCGCTTACACGTTGGATCGTCGGCACAAGTTATGGGGTTTGGGCAGCCGTCGTTCCATTGACTTTAGCAGCAACGCCTTTCTTTGCACGTATCGCAGAAGTCAGTCTACGGGAAGTTGATCAAGGTTTAATTGAAGCAGCTCAAGCGATGGGTTGTAATCGCAAACAAATCATTTGGCATGTCCTTTTGCCTGAAGCTTTACCTGGAATTGTTGCAGGTTTTACTGTCACCATCGTGACCATGATTAACTCTTCTGCGATTGCCGGTGCTATTGGTGCAGGTGGCTTGGGTGATATTGCCTATCGCTATGGTTATCAGCGTTTTGATATGCAAATCATGTTTGCTGTGATTGTGGTTCTAGTGGCTTTGGTCATGCTCGTTCAAGCATTTGGGGATAGTCTGGCGAGTCAGTTGGATAAACGGAAAATATAATATCCTCAGAACTATGTGAAGCTAAAGGGGTTAAATTATATAGCCCCTTTCTCGTAGAATAGGATTTAAATAATAGTTCAGTAAATCCAAGTCTGCATCATTTAATTTCATTTTGATCCTATCAATAACTTCAATGAATTCAGCTAATGGAATAACTTTTAGTAGCTTTAAATAATATTGTTCAGATGCGTGAGGTATGGTTTGTAAATAATATTCAAGAATCGCCCTACGTTGTGATTTATTCCATGTATCACTAGCTATCAAAAAATAAGCAATATAATAATCTTTAGCTGTGATTGGATAATGTTCAAAAAGCCACTGCAAACGTGAAGAACGCTCTACTTTCCGAAATGCCAATTTTATTTGCTTGATTTGTTCCTGCAAACTTAAAGTCTCCATTTTTAGATACGCAACCATTTATGATTCTTTGAATTATATAAATCCTATATCTTAGACCTGACTTTATCAGCGCTTTCATGTAAAATCATCGGCAATTTTTATATAACACTTTGTGAGTTATTTCATGGGTTTTAATTGCGGTATTGTCGGCTTGCCGAACGTGGGTAAATCTACACTTTTCAATGCATTGACTAAAGCTGCTATTGCTGCGGAAAACTTCCCATTTTGTACGATTGAACCAAACACAGGTATCGTTCCTGTACCTGATCCACGTTTAGACAAATTGACTGAGATCGTTAAACCACAACGTGTGATTCCAACAACGATGGAATTCGTTGATATTGCAGGTTTAGTCGCTGGTGCATCTAAAGGTGAAGGTTTGGGTAACCAATTCCTTGCAAACATCCGTGAAACAGATGCGATTGCACATGTCGTTCGTTGTTTTGAAGATGAAAACGTGATTCATGTTAATGGTAAAATTGACCCATTAGATGACATCGCAACCATCAATACTGAACTTGCACTTGCAGATTTAGATGCTGTTGCTAAAGCTTTATTACGTTTAACAAAATCTGCAAAAGGTGGCGACAAAGAAGCGATTGCTGTTAAAGCAGTTTTAGAAAAAATTCAGCCTTTACTGGATGAAGGTAAACCTGCACGTGCCGCAGACCTTGATGATGATGAGCGTAAATTGGTTCGTGGTTTTGGTTTAATGACTTTAAAACCAACGATGTACATCGCGAACGTTGCTGAAGATGGTTTTGATAATAACCCACATTTAGAAGCTGTGAAAAAGTTAGCTGCTGAAGAAAATGCAATTGTAGTGCCACTTTGCAACCAAATCGAAGCTGAAATTTCATTACTTGAAGATGAAGATCGTGCTGAATTCCTGGAAGCTTTGGGCATGGAAGAACCTGGTCTAAACGTGGTGATTCGTGCAGGTTATGGTCTTTTGGGTCTGCAAACTTACTTTACAGCGGGTGTACAGGAAGTACGTGCCTGGACTGTGAAAATTGGTGCGACTGCTCCTCAAGCGGCTGGCGTAATTCACACTGATTTTGAAAAAGGCTTTATCCGTGCTGAATGTGTAGCCTATGATGACTTTGTTCAATACAACGGTGAAAACGGCGCAAAAGAAGCGGGTAAATGGCGTTTAGAAGGTAAAACTTACGTTGTTCAAGATGGCGACGTATTACACTTCCGTTTTAACGTGTAATTTTCCGAACATTTAAGTTCAACAAAACCATCCTTGATCAGGGTGGTTTTTTTATTTTAAAGTCATTAAAAATCAAAATACTGTATACGCTCACTTAAAATATTCAACGCCCTCTCAAACTAAACAGTATCGAACTAAAGGATAAAGATTTGCATAATCATAATTTTTATTTAATAATAATTCTCATTATCAAATAAACACAAGGTTCAATTTAATGGCTTATACTCTTCCTCAACTCCCTTATGCATACGATGCGCTTGAACCTAACATTGATACAAAAACAATGGAAATCCATCATACCAAGCATCACCAAACCTATATCAATAATATCAATGCTGCGATCGAAGGAACTGAATGGGAAAAATTTTCAGTAGAAGAACTGGTAAAAAAAGTCAATGAAGTCCCTACTGAACTTAAAAATAATGTAATCAACAATGCAGGCGGACATGCCAATCACAGTTTATTTTGGACAATCATGAGTCCTCAAGGTGGTGGACAACCTGTTGGTCAAATTTCACTGGCAATTGAACAAGAATTAGGTGGTTTTGATACATTTAAAGATGCTTTCACCAAAGCTGCTTTAACCCGTTTTGGCAGTGGTTGGGCATGGTTGAGTGTTACACCTGAAAAGAAAATCATCGTTGAAAGTAGTGCCAACCAAGATTCACCTTTAATGCATGGCAATACACCAATTCTAGCTTTGGATGTCTGGGAACATGCTTATTATTTAAAATATCAAAACCGTCGTCCTGAATATATTGGTGCATTTTTTAATGTGGTGAATTGGCAAGAAGTCAATCGTCGTTATTTAGAAGCTATACAATGAAATAGCAACCTCTAGCATGCCAAACTTTAATCATCCACTCATGAAAAGATTAAAATTCTGCATCGGAATTGCAATCCTCTTCTTTGGACTGATTTTATTCATCAAAGAATTTGTATTCTGAATAAAGCGATCTATAAGTAAATATGCACCAATAAGCCCCTGTAAATCAATTTAAAGAGGCTTATTCAATTCAAATTCTCTATTTAGCATGCACTGTTTGTAAAGATTTTTCATCCATCGCATGACGTTGCTGTCTTGCCTCTTCTAACATTTTTGCTTGTAGATCTTTACGGAAACCCAATAAAAAAACAGCTTCAGCCAAAACAAATAATGGACCAATTGCTAGACCGACAAGATCATCGACAAATGCAGGCTTTTTCTTTTCATAGAAATGTCCAACGAATTGAAAAACCCAACCCACCACAAAAGTTCCTATGCTGATTGTTAACCAAGCGCCCATGCCCAATTGTGCAATTTTATAAGCAAATGGATAGGCAATCGCATAAATTACCAGCATGAGTAAACCAAAGGCTTTATCTAAGCTAAAATAGTAAATCACATTTAAAACCAATAAAATTAAGGCGAGTGTTATTTCAAAGCCTGACACCACAAAGCCAGCTCTTGCTGTTAAGCACATGATTGAAAAAACAATCATCGGAATACCAATAAAATGCGTCAATACATTTTTATGATCTAAATGATATGCTGCATATTGGCTTAAAAGTTGTTCTAACTTGGTCATTTGCTACATCCTTGTTCTGTTAATGTTTTCACTATATAAAAATTTCAAGTTATGAGTTGTCGGCTAGCTGACAAATACGATATTTTAGGCCCCCAAATTAATCAAAATTAAAAGGATGACTAGTGCTGAATTCAAAGGATATTGAATTACTCAATAATAATTTATGGTATTCGCAACTACCTGAATTATTTCAACAGTTTATTCAGCAACATTCTGCATATCAAAGTTATGAACGTAACCAAGCGATTTTTAGATCTGGTGATACTTTCAATGGAATTTATGCAGTTTTAGAAGGTCGTGTTCGCTTAGGCTATATCGATATTGAAGGCAATGAATCTGTCGCTGCTATTGTTGAACCGATTATGTGGTTTGGGGAAATTTCTCTCGTCGATCAACAGCCGAGATCGCATGATGCCATTGCCGTGACAACTTGTAGAATTTTGCAAATTCCTGATCATGCCATTCAAAACATGCTCAACGACAATCCACAATTTTGGTTTCATATCGCTCAGCTCACCAGTCAAAAGCTACGCTTAGCATTTTTAGAATTAATTTCAATTCAGACTCAACACATTCAACAGCGCTTAGCACAACGCCTTGTCTTTATTTTAAATGGCTATGGTAATCACGTGCAGATCGAAAATAACACCATTCACCTATCCCAAGAGCAATTGGCACTGATGCTGAAATGTTCCAGACAAACCATTAACCAAGAGTTACATGCCCTTGAACAACAAGGCATTTTAAAAATTGCATTTAAAAAAATTGAAATTTTGAATATTGAACAGCTTTATCAGATTGCGCAACATCATGATTAAGCATCTTTGAGTACAATATTTCTGTTTTATTGTAAGTGCTTATCTATCCACTCCATCTAAGCTAAACCATTATTTTAAATATAAAAATAATTTTATATCACAGCATAAATATCTTGGTATAAGTCCACGTAAAATATAAAACAATAAATTGATGACTTCAAAATAGTTACTTAATTCAACATTAAAAGATAAAAAAAGATGCATTAATCCTATAAATTACTGCTTTAATTCACGATTACCCTCTTTTCAAATATTCTTCAAAATATTACATTCTCATTAGGCGCTAATGCCATCAAAAAACAAGTTGAAACGAATGAAAAAAATCACAACATACATCACAGCTGGATTATTTACTGTACTTAGCGCTTCTGCTTTTGCATGTCCTAAAGGTACGACATTGGTTGGCGGTACAGGTCCGAATCATAAAGGTGGAAAATGTGTTCCTGCATCTGGTGCTCCAGCTGCGACTAAAGCAACAACTACGGCAACTAAAGCAAAAGCAGATACAACGAAATCAAAAGAAAAAGCGACTACCGCAACGAAAGCAGTTGCTGAAAAACCAAATCAAGTTGCAAACAAAGCAAAAACTGATGTGACAGCTGCTAAAGTAAAAACTGAAACAGCAACCAAAACCAAAGTAGATAATACGAATGCAAAAGCTGATGTAACAAAGGCAAAAGCTGATGTAAAAGTAACTGCTACAAAGGATAAAGCGGTTAAAACAGCAACGACTAATCCTTTGAAACCATAAGGCGATAGACTAGCAGATTTTTATTTAAAATCATGCTCATACAAAAATGGCGAGTGAAATGACTCGCCATTTTTCTATTTTTAATCTTAGAGGCTATAGTCTTAAAAGCTCAGAATAGAGCTATTAGAAAATATTATTATTCGCCTTTGTATTGCCAAGACTTGGATTATCAATCGCCTCTTTACACTGTGCTTTATCACGCTCGTAATTAAGTTGATTTTTTTGCATTTGTTTATCTTTTTCAAGTGTTGAGCGCGCCCATGTGTCTAAGCTGGTTAGTGCTTTTCGACATAAAGCATATTTACCTTCAGTCACTGAATCAGTCATTTTTACATTGATACGCCAATCTGTACTTAACTTACGCACTGGTTTTCTGACATTATTTTCAATAAGATTCAATTGTTTACGATAAACAAAAGGATCAACTTCGTTAATGAGTTTCCACGCTGCATTGGCGTAGGCGGTCGCGTCATTGGTCAGTTTAGGTGCAGGTTTTACTTCATATTTAGGTTTTGCTTCGTCAGATGAATTACCACATGCTTGTAAACTCAATCCAGCGAGAATCAAAGCGATACTCAATAATAATTTCGACTGATTTGCGAACATAAAGTTACGCCTACTTAAACAATTCGGTACTATGCTAGTAAATTCAGGTAGAATACTCAATCTTGAATTTACCTTTTGTTTTATTCTGCGTTTTAGGTGTCCTGTGTCCGAGCACAATCCTCCAGTTCAAACTGCTGGCTTTTGGCAAGGTGCTAAAGATAGTCAAGCTATTATTTTTACTTACCTCCCCGTTTCTTTTGCCTTCGGCGTTTCTGCAACTCAATTTGGTTTTAGTGCTTGGGAAGCTTTATTCCTCTCTTGTTCTATGTATGCGGGTGCGAGTCAATTCCTTGTTGTTGCTTTACTCGGTAGTGGGACTTCGATCTGGATGACAGCTTTGACTGTCATCGCTTTAGATATTCGGCATGTACTCTATGGTCCAGCCTTGCAAAACCTGATTCAAGATCGTTTAAACTTAAAGAAAACTGCAATCTGGTCTTGGGGTTTGACCGATGAGGTTTTTGCCGCAGGAATGATCAAACTTTCGCAAAGACGTCAGGAATGGTCAGAATCTTGGATGCTCGGCTTAAGTCTTTTTAGTTGGTTATCTTGGGCATTGGGATCTTTTTTAGGTGGTTTATTTGCCGACCAAGTCAGTGATTTACCTCAATTCCTACAAGCTGCTTTAGATTTCCTACTCCCTGCACTATTCTTAAGTTTCTTACTTGCTGCCTTTGAGAAAAAGCATACTTTTGTCGTTGCTGTATCTTTGATTGTTTCTGCTTTGGCGTGCTATTTCATCAATATGTCTGCTGCGATTTTTATTGGTATTACATCAGGTATTTTAGCAGGGTTATTTAAGCATTATGTTTTAAAACAACAAGATGAAGTGAGTGTTTAACATGGATCTACAGATTATTTTAGTGGGCATCTTGGTCGGTATTGCAAATTTTGCATCGCGCTTTGGTCCATTTTATGTGATTCAAAAGAGTCAGAAAAACACTCAGAATCGTGGTGCGACATGGCTAAAAATCGCTTTAGGTAGTATCGGAATTGCTGCAATCAGTTCGATGCTTGTTGTTGCAACACTTCCACCATTAATAGAAACACCGAATAAAAGCTTTGCCATGTTAGTTGGTTTTATCGTACTGACTGGATTGTATTTTAAATTTAAACGTATTGTTTTAGCGACGTTGACTGCTGCTTTGGCGTATGGTGTGGTTTATACGTATATATCTTTATAAACAAATTTCATTGGTAATTTTTATAAAAATTTACTAAATCTTTAGGATAATATACTGATTGTTGAAACTCTTCATCAGAGTCTAATTCTAACAGTATAACAGAACATGCCGTTTCAAAACTCCAATAACCGTAATATCCCTGACTACTTTTATGTGTATCATGCCATGATGTTGCCTTAAGTTCACTGTACCAATTTTTTAAAAATTTTCTTAAAAATAAATATGAAACATCATTATCTTGTGCTGAAAATGCTTCGCACAAATTTAAATAGGGTTGAGGAACTAACGCAGATTCACAATCATATCTTTCTAAATCTCCAAACGATAGAAATTCTTCGATTAACCAATCCTGTCCAGCATTCATCCGCTCTACACCATCAACTAGTGTTGCTACACGTCTAATGAGACTTTTTAAATGCAAAAGATAACATATACTAATTAACCCAATATATTCACAATATTCATTTACATTTTCTAGATCAAATACACTTCTATTATTATCTTTATGATATGTTCTTAACGCACTAGCATACTGCTCATAAAAAGAAATGACATGTTCAAAATCTTTTCTTAAATCATCAATATTCTTACCCGCCGTATATTCTAAACGCCACAATAAAAAGCTATTTTCAGCCACAATCGCTTTCGAATACAACCATCTCTCATGTAATGACTTTCCAACTCCTGTTGGCTGTATTTTAAAAAGTTCAATTGTCCCTAAAGTTTCATTTTTTAACTTGATATATTGGTTAAAGCTTAAATACCTCTGCCTACATTTTGAATTGTAAATTTCTTCATCCATTTCAATATCATTTTTTTCGAAATTATTACTTTTATTCTATCCGAGTTTCTTAGGTTTTTATCCAACAAAAAATACGATTTTATGTCAATCAAAGCGCTACACAGTCCATAGTTCTGCTATGCTTAAAACCACTAACCCAAAGCATGGAAGAAAAGCATGAGCGTTACCCTTGGCACTCCACTTCAATCATCTGCGTTTAAAGTTTTACTGTTAGGTTCAGGAGAACTCGGTAAAGAAGTGGTGATTTCACTACAAAGACTTGGTGTAGAAGTTCACGCGGCAGACCGCTATGAAGATGCACCCGCCATGCAAGTTGCTCATTTCTCTTATGCCTTAAATATGGCAGATCCTACAGAATTAAAAGCACTGATTCAAAAAGTAAAACCGAATCTTATTGTTCCTGAAATTGAAGCCATTGCAACACAAGTCTTAGTCGAAATAGAACAAGAAAATATTGCGACCGTGATTCCATCTGCAAAAGCAGTAAATCTCACCATGAACCGTGAAGGTATCCGTCGTTTAGCTGCTGAAGAACTTGGATTACCAACCTCTGCTTATCGTTTTGCCAGCACTTTAGAAAGCTTCCGTGCAGCTTGTGATGACATCGGTTATCCAAACTTTGTTAAACCTGTGATGTCTTCTTCAGGTAAAGGACAATCACGTGTCAAAGAATATGCTGAAGTCGATGCAGCTTGGGAATATGCGCAAACGGGCGGTCGTGTAAATCAAGGCACTGTAATTGTTGAATCACAAATTGATTTTGACTTTGAAATTACTTTACTTACAGTCCGTTCAAAAAATCCGGAAACAGGTGTAATTGAAACTTCATACTGTGACCCAATTGGACACCGTCAAGATTCAGGTGACTATGTAGAAAGCTGGCAACCTCAAGCCATGACCGAGGCTGCTTTAGAAGAAGCAAAACGTATTGCCAATAAAGTCACTGTAGCCCTTGGTGGATGTGGGATTTTTGGCGTTGAACTGTTTGTAAAAGGCGATAAAGTATGGTTTAGTGAGGTATCACCTCGCCCACACGATACAGGCTTAGTCACACTTGCATCACAATTCCAAAGCGAATTTGAACTTCATGCACGTGCGATTTTAGGTTTACCAGTGAATACTGAACGTCATAGTGTTGCAGCCAGTGCGGTAATTTATGCTGGAAAGGATGCGAGCAACCTTTCCTATTCTGGCTTAAATCTTGCATTACAAAATCCTGCGACAGATTTACGTCTATTCGGAAAGCCTGAAGGATTTAAACGTCGTCGTATGGGCGTAGCAACAGCGCGTGCTGAAACAACAGATCAAGCGCGTGAACTTGCACAAGAAGCTACTTCAAAAGTCATTGTTAATTAGTCTTTTAAGACTTTCATAATTAACCTATAAATTTGCGGACAAAAGATTCATGATCAACACCTCTCCACTGTTGGAATATGTAAACGACACTCACGACATTAAGATACTCAATCAATGGCGTACCGATGTCGAGCAACAGTTAACAGAGGCGTATGATCATGGCACGTCGATACGTGAAATTGTTCGCACACGTTCAAACCTTGTCGATGAAGCTTTAACATATTTGTGGAAGCGTTCAGGGCTTGGTCAAACTGATTTGGGTTTATTTGCAGTCGGTGGTTATGGGCGACGTGAAATGTTGCCCTATTCTGATGTCGACATCATGATTTTGTCAGAAGAGGATCTCTCTGCTGAACAAGAAAAAGTTGTGACGGATTTTATCTCAACACTTTGGGATGTCGGTAATTTTAAACCTGGCATTAGTGTACGTACTATTCGTTGTTGCTTTGAACAAGCAACCAGTGATTTAACGGTTGCCACTTCGTTGATCGAAGCTCGTTTAATCACAGGTAACTCTCATCTTTCCAAATGGCCACGTCGAGTCGTATCACAAACGTGGACAGATAAAACCTTTTTCGATGCGAAAATGGCTGAGCAAGCGCATCGTTATGCGCAACACAATAATACTGAAAGCAACTTAGAACCTGATATTAAAAATGCGCCAGGCGGAATCCGTGACATTAACCAAATTGGCTGGATTGCCAAACGTCATTTCCGTGTCAATCGTATTTATGACCTTGTCCATTTAGGTTTTATTTCTGAGTTTGAATTGGGCGTACTCGAAGAAGCAGAAAACTTCCTTTGGGAAATTCGTCATCATTTACATCGTTTAACGAAACGTGATGAAAATCGCTTATTATTTGATTATCAACGCGATATAGCTGCAAAATTCGGTTATACACGTACCGAAGAACAACACCATAATTATCCAATTGAACAATTCATGAAGCGCTATTATCGCACAGCGCAACAGGTTTCAACCTTAAATGAAATGTTATTGGCTTATTTCAATGAATCAGTCATTACGCCACGTTTGCCTGATTATGAACGACAAATTGAAAATATTAACGAACATTTCAAACTAGTTGATGGCAAGCTTGCAGTTCAACATCATAAGATTTTTTCTGAAAATCCAAGTGCAATTTTAGAAATTTTTTACATCATGGCGAATCGTCCCGAAATTGAAGGGATTCGTGCGCGCACTCTACGTTTGCTCACTTTAGCTGCCAAACGTATTGACCAAAATTATAGAAACAACCCTGCGCATCAAGCTTTATTTATGGCGATTATTCGTTCTCCATACCGTTTGTATGAAACGATGGTTGCAATGAAGCGCTATGGTGTTTTAGGCAATTATATTCCTGCTTTTGGGCAAATCATGGGGCTGATGCAATATGACTTGTTCCATATCTATACCGTTGATGCACATACTTTATTGTTGATTCGTAATTTAAATCGCTTTAAAGAACCTGAATTTGCCAAAGACTACCCTGTTGTCAGTTCTGTATTCCAACGTCTTGTTCGTCGTGACATTGTATTTTTAGCTGCGATATTCCATGACATTGCCAAAGGTCGTGGGGGTGACCACAGTGAGCTTGGTGCTGTAGATGCAATCGAGTTCTGTGCCGCACATGGTTTTACTGAACGTGAATGCAATCTGGTTGCCTACCTGATTCATAACCATTTACTGATGTCGATGACGGCACAGAAAAAAGATATTTCTGACCCAGATGTGGTCAAAGAGTTTGCTGAAAAAATTGGAGATATGGAGCATTTGGATTATCTCTACACATTAACTGTAGCAGATATTAATGCGACCAACCCTAAGCTGTGGAATACGTGGCGCTCTTCACTGATGCGCCAACTTTATACACATGCACGTGATGTAATTCGTTCTGGATTGGGTCGCCCTGTCGATTATCAAATGTTAATCGAAGACACTAAATTTGCAGCCAGTGAAAAATTAGTCGATGAATTTCCACTGGATCAAGTCGAAAAAGTTTGGCAAGAACTGGGTGATGAATATTTCTTAAAAGAATCTGCCGATGAAATTGCATGGCATACCCGCGCCATTTTACAGCATGGTGACAACCCTGCACCATTAGTGCTCATGCGACCGCACCGAAAAGCAGCACAAGATGCTGTGCAGATCTTTATTTATACTCAAGATCAGCCAAATTTATTTGCAACAACCGTGGCGATTTTAGACCGTATGAACCTCGATGTTCAGGATGCACGAATCATCACTGCGACCAAAGCTTTTAGTTTGGACACTTATGTGGTCTTGGATCGTTTCGGCACTTTGGTGACTGATCGTGAACGTGAAGAAACCGTGAAAGATGCACTTATAAAAGCCTTAAGTGAGTCTGATAAATATCCAGGTTTAATGCAACGTCGTATTCCACGTCAACTGCGTCATTTTGATATTGAAAATACTGTCGATGTAACACTAAATGATGTCTTGCAACAAAATATGGTGGAAATTTCCACCCTTGACCAACCAGGCTTATTGGCTCGCATTGGTGGTCTATTTATGATGCAAGGTTTAGATATACATTCTGCTAGAATTGCGACACTCGGTGAGAAAGTAGAAGATATTTTCTTTGTCACCAAAAAAGATGGTAAACCTTTAAATGATGAAGAAGTTGAAGCCTTTAGCGCAAAATTAAAAGCCGCTTTAGATGAAGCCTCAAGTCAAATTTTTGAGCAACATTAATTTTCACCTATTTTTAATCATTCAATTTATTGTGGTAATTGTTTCATGAACTCTAGTTTGTCTTTATTACATCCTTATCCTTTTGAAAAATTAACTCAACTTTTTCAGGATGTAAAACCTGCAAATTTGCCTTTGATTCCACTCTCAATCGGTGAGCCAAAGCACCCTGCACCTGAGTTTGTGAAACAAGCTATTATTGATAATTTTCAGCATCTTTCAACCTATCCAAATAGCAAGGGTTTGCCTGAACTGCGTCAAAGCATTGCCAATTGGTTAAGCGATCGTTTTAAATTAAATTCGATCAGCGCTGAAGATCATGTTATTCCAGTAACGGGTACGCGTGAGGGTATTTTCTCTTTTGTACAAGCTTTGATTAACCGTGAAGAAGCACCTTATGTGGTGATGCCAAATCCGTTCTATCAAATCTATGAGGGTGCAACACTTCTTGCTGGAGCTAAACCTTACTTCATTAACTGTACTGAAGAAAATCACTACCTCGGTGATTTTGATGCAGTCCCTGCTGAAGTATGGGAAAAAACTGCATTACTTTTTGTCTGCACACCAGGTAATCCGACAGGTGCGGTACTATCAAAAGAACAGTTTAAAAAATTAATTGCACTCTCTGACCAATACGACTTTGTCATTGCATCTGATGAGTGTTATTCAGAATTATGGTTTGACCAAGCACCTGTCGGTCTTTTAGAAGTTTGTGCTGAAATGGGTCGTGACGATTATAAAAATTGTATCGTTTTCCACTCCCTCTCTAAGCGTTCAAATTTACCAGGTATGCGTTCAGGCTTTGTTGCAGGCGATGCAAATTTACTCAAACCTTATTTGAAATTCCGTACTTATCACGGCGCTGCAATGCCTGTTCAGCACCAACTAGCATCAATCGTGGCTTGGAATGATGAAGTGCATGTTGAAGAAAATCGTAAATTGTATCGTGCCAAATTTGAATTATTTCAAAATGAACTTAGCCATCTACTACCACTTCAAAAACCAGATGCAGGTTTTTACTACTGGCTAAAAGTCGATCATGATGAAAATTTTGCGAAAATGTTGATGGAAAAAGCCCATATCAAAGTTTTACCAGGTCGTTATCTATCTCGTGAAACGGAACAAGGCAACCCAGGTGAAGGTCATGTGCGTATGGCTTTGGTTGCAGATATTGCACAATGTGAAGAAGTTATAAAACGCTTAAAAACGATTTTATAATGCCAATTTAATCGTCATTTAGCTATATAAAAAATACCCCGATTTTGGGGCATTTTCTTATCCGTCATGTATTAAAAATCAAAAGTCGCACCTATTTTAAATGTACGCGGGTCACCCAATGATAAATAAGAATAATCATTTACTGATGCTGAAGCCCAGTAATCTTTATCAAAAACATTACTCACTGAGAAATTTAATGTCGTTGGTACATTTTTAAATTGAGTCTTGTAGCTCGCACCCAAATCTACACGTGTCCAATCATTCAATTTTAATGTGTTGGCATTATTTGCATAAGTAGAACCTGTATAAACCACACGACCATTCACACTTACATCTTGTTCAATTGGTAATTTCCAATCTGCTTCAACGTTAGCTTGAAACTCAGGAACACCAATAACGCGATTACCATTGTATAAACCTTGGAAAGTATCCTTCTGTTTCGTATTAATCCAAGTTGCTCCACCTAAAAGTTTCACAGAATCTGTTAATTGCCCATAAGCATTAAACTCAATACCTTGGTGAATATTGGTTGCTTGGCTCAATTGTGGAGTACCCGCAGTATTCACAGAAGCCTTTTGACGATCTGTGTAGAAATAACTTAATCCACCGCCGATATGATCATTTTCATACTTTAAGCCCAGCTCTTTCTGCTTAGAAACAAAAGGATCGGCAATAAAATTATTCCCAACACTATCCTGAATTGCATCGCCTTGGACGAGTGCTTCAATATAGTTTGCATAAACCGCCACTTCAGGTGTCAATTTATAACTTACACCTAAAGCAGGTGTAACTTTATTTTCACTGATGTTGTACTTATATGTCCCGTATGAATAAACGTCTTGATCAATTTCTTGATAACGAGCACCAAGCATGACTGTTAAGCGATCATTCAATGCAGAAATATTATCACCTAAAGCTATACTTCTTAGCGTGCTTAAACCTGCTTTTGGATATGTACCAGCAGCCCCTAACCATTTGTCAATTTTAGAATCTGATGTATAAATAGGGTTATAGAAATTATCATCTAAACTTGTTGCATAACCATAACTATAACGTTTATCTGCACGGTAAATTGAACTAGAAGCCACGACGTTATGCTTTAATGCACCTATTTCAAATTTCGTCTTTACACCAATTTCAGCAGTTTGATTGGTGTCTTTACGAGGAATTGTAGAAGCTGATAATTTTGTCGCTCCTGTTGCCGTATTGCTTAGTTGCTGACTCGAATAGACACCATCTTCTTCAGTTTTTCGGAAACCATAAGCAGCATAAGCTGTTGTTGCATCGCTCAAATCATACTCAGCACGGAAACTGCCAAACAAATCTTCCTCATTAGAATATGTCCATGATTGACCATGATAATTTGCATATTGCGAGGCACTTGGAAGTGAAGTCACAGCATTAGTTAAACGTAAACTTGGGCGATTCGATTTCAAACGGTTATTGTTATACCCCAAATCACCTGAAAGACGTAATTGATCACCTTTATAATCCATTGCAATAGAAGCTAATCCCAATGAATTATCTTCTTTGTCAATTTCAGTATTTCCACCACGGTATGCAGCATTAACACGGATACCGAATTTATCATCTTCACCGAAACGTCTTGCGACATCCGTAGAAAGATAACCACCATTAAAATCTGTACCTGCACTCACACGATTGAGTGGCTCATTTCCAGCTCGCTTTGGTAAGAGGTTAATTGAACCACCAATTCCTGTCCCGCCAGGTATTGCACCATTTAAAAATGCTGAAGCACCTTTGAATACTTCAACACGTTCAAAAAGTTCAGTTGGAATATATTGACGAGGTAAAATCCCATACAATCCGTTATAAGCAGTATCATCAGATGCTAAGATAAAACCACGGATGAAATAAGCTTCTTGAAAATTACCAAAACCTTTTGCAGTTCGTACCGCTGAATCTGCTTGTAAAACATCACCTACACTTTCTGCTTGGCGATCTTGAATATATTGATTGGTATAGCTTGTTAAACTAAATGGTGTATCTAGATTATTTTGATTTCCAAATACGCCCACCTTACCACCTGTTGCGACTTGACCACCTGCAAATTCAGGTGTTAAACCATCTGCAGATGCATCAGCGCTGGCTTGAACGGTGATCGTACTCAATTGTTGTGTATGATCACTTGTAGCAGTGCTAGTGGAGTTTTCAAGTTGTTCTGCATGAACAACTGCTGTATTGGTTGCGAGTGCCATGAGCACAATCAACGGTTTAATTTTTAACATGGGAGGTCTAAAAGATCAGAAATTTAATCGACACAATATTAAATGATAATGATTTTTATTTAAACCTTTATTATCTTTTATATGCTTATCTATACCACACTATAACCGAACTCAAGCTTATACACTTATAGCTCTAGCCAAGGTATAGACCCTGCTTTTATTGAACAGAACTGTTAAGTGTCAACACTCCTTGATATAAGATGATTCTTTCACCCTACTCTCAAACTTTATTCCTTAAAACTTAAGTAATATCCTCTTGACCAATGATTCATCACTTAGACATACTGAGCTATCTTGGTTTATTTAAAAGTTAAAAATGACTTTGCATGATCCTTTGCAGAAAAAAAGCATAAGTTCAAAAGTATGGATCGCTCTTATTGTGATCATTTTAGCTTTTATTATTGCTTTAATTGCTTATAAATTTTCTAATAAAAAAGCGTCTGATACGCAGAATACTACAGCCACAGAAACAGCAAAGCCTGCTCTCACTGTGACAGTCACTCAGCCTGAAATACAAAACTGGCAACAGAGTCTAACCGCCAATGGCAATATTGCAGCATGGCAAGAAGTCGTAATCGGAAGTGAACTTTCAGGACAACGCATTACCAAAGTCAATGTCAATATTGGCGATGCTGTCAAACGTGGTCAAGTTTTAGCAGAGATCAATAATGAAAGTATTCGTGCAGACTTAGCCACAGCGAAAGCCAATTATGCAGAAGCCAAAGCGGTTCTTGCTGATGCAAGCATTAACAATCAAAGAATTCAACAACTTAAAAACACGGGTGCAATTTCTCAACAAGAAGCGACTAAATACCTGACCTCACAAAGTACAGCACAAGCCAAATTGGATGCTGCCAAAGCGCAAATCGATAGTAATCAAATACGCTTATCTCAGACGCAAGTAATTGCCCCAGACAACGGTGTGATTTCAGCACGTGCTGCAACAGTCGGCTCTTTGGCACAAACTGGGCAAGAAATGTTTCGTATGATTCGTGACGACCGCTTGGAATGGCGTGCAGAAGTCACAGCGACTGATCTCTATAAATTAAAACAAGGCAATACAGTTCAAATTACTTCACCTGACCCAAACCGTCCAAAAATCACAGGAACGGTCAGAATGATTGCACCTGTGATTGATCCTCAAACACGTTATGGTCTGGTCTATGTAGATATTCCGAACACAGATGCAGTTCGTATGGGCATGTTCGTGAAAGGTGAATTTGATCTTGGAGAAAAGTCTGCGATCACCGTTCCACAAACAGCAGTGTTGCTTCGTGATGGTTTTTCTTATGTGTTTATAATCGGTAAAGATCATCGTGTTACTCAACAGAAAGTAACCCTTGGTAGACGCTTAAATGATCGCGTTGAAATTTTAGATGTAGCAGAAAATGTCAAATTAGTCGCTACAGGTACAGGGTTCTTAGCCGATGGGGATTTGGTGAAAATTGGGCAAAATATTCCTGACACTCCTCTCAGTAAACAGCTTGTGACGACACAGGAGAAATAGGATGAATTTCTCCGCATGGTCTATTCGCAACCCAATACCATCGATTTTATTATTTATCATGCTGGGTTTGGCAGGATTACTTTGTTTTAAGTGGATGAAAGTCCAACATTTTCCAGACATTGAATTGCCAATGGTCACAGTGAGTGCAGCCCTACCAGGTGCAGCTCCGCCACAGCTAGAAACTGAAGTTGCACGTAAAATTGAGAATTCAATCGCCACGATTCAAGGCTTAAAAAATCAATACGCCAGTATCAAAGATGGTGTGGTTACGATTACTGCTGAATTTCAACTGGAAAAGCCGCTACAAGAAGCCGTAGATGACGTTCGTAATGCTGTTTCTCAAGTCCGCTCTGATTTACCCGCCGATCTTCGTGATCCGATTGTCAGCAAAATTAATCTTTCAGGTTCGCCGATTTTAACCTATACCATCCAATCCCCTCGAATGGATGAGGAGGCACTGTCTTGGTTTGTAGACTACGATGTGGCTCGAACCATGCTCAAAGTTAAAGGCGTAGGTGCTGTTTCACGTGTTGGCGGTGTCACACGGCAAGTTGATGTTGAACTTGACCCTGAAAAATTACTGGCTTTAAATGCAACAGCGACTGATGTCACCCGCCAACTGCGCCTAGTACAACAAGAAGCTTCTGGTGGACAAACCAAGATCGGCGGAAGTGAGCAATCCATTCGTACCATTGCGACTGTAAAAACAGCGGCTGAAATCGCGGCAATGGAAATTCCACTCAGTAGTGGGCAACATGTCCGTTTGGATCAAGTTGCGACTGTACGAGATGGACTTGCGGAGCGGAGATCTGTTGCGCTGTTGAATGGTCATCCAGTGATTGGGTTTGAAATCACGCGAAGTAAGGGTGAAAGTGAGGTAGACGTCGAAATAGGCGTCAAAGAAGCTTTAGATAAACTTAAAGCCACCTATCCAGATATCCAAATTACCGAAGCATTTAACTTTGTAAATCCAGTTAGCGATAACTACAAAGGCTCAATGTCGTTACTATATGAAGGTGCGATTCTTGCGATTTTAGTGGTTTGGTTATTTTTAAGAGATTGGCGAGCCACAATCATTGCAGCTACAGCGCTTCCACTTTCAATCTTACCTGCTTTGATTGGAATGTATTATCTTGGCTTTACATTAAACACAGTTACCCTGCTCGCGATGTCACTGGTCGTGGGGATACTGGTTGATGATGCCATTGTTGAAATTGAAAATATCATACGGCATTTGCGGATGGGGAAAACGCCCTATGAAGCTGCAATGGAAGCTGCCGATGAAATCGGTTTAGCCGTGATTGCAACGACATTTACACTCATTGCAGTTTTCTTACCCACCGCATTTATGAGTGGAATTGCGGGGAAGTTTTTTGTCCAATTTGGTTGGACTGCGGCTTTAGCAATTTTTGCTTCACTCTTAGTTGCACGATTACTCACACCGATGATGTCTGCTTACTTTCTCAAACCGTGGATTAAACCTCACGGGGAGACAGACACAATTGAACAAACACCACTAAATGAACAAGAACATATAGTTTCAACTGATCATGGTGAAAAGGAATTAGTTCAAGATCGAAGCAAAGATGGGCGTGTCATGCGTACCTATATGAGTATGGTGACATGGTGTATTCATCATCGCTGGATCACATTATCTGGCGCTATTTTATTCTTTATTGGTTCTATCTTACTTATTCCACTTTTGCCGACAGGCTTTGTTCCACCTCCTGATACTGGACAAACTCAAGTTCGTGTGGAGCTTCCACCAGGATCACAGTTTGCAGATACGCTGAAAGCCGCAGAATATGCACGTAATTTAATTAAAGCAAATAGCGAAGTTAAAAGTATATACACCACTATTGGTGGTGGTTCAGCGGGTACAGATCCTTTTGCTAGTGGAGCATCCAGTGAACCACGAAAAGCAACACTAACGATCCAACTTACAGACCGTTCTGACCGTTCAGTAAGCTTACAAGAAATTGAAAATGATTTACGTGAGCGCCTCGTTGTACTCCCAGGTGGGCGTATAGAGGTAGGCATTGCGGGTAATAATAGTCAATTTCAAATTTCACTGTCTGGTGATGATTCTGATACGCTCATCGCGACAGCACGGCAACTTGAACGTGAAATTCGTACAATCCCCAATATCGGGAGTATTACATCGAGTGCTGCGCTAATTCGTCCTGAATTAGTGATTCGTCCAGACTTTTCTAAAGCTGCAGACCTTGGCGTAACCACTCAAAATATTGCGGAGACTGTTCGTGTTGCGACAGCTGGTGATTTTGATCAAAATCTTGCGAAACTCAACCTTTCTCAACGTCAAATTCCGATTGTGATTAAACTTCCTTTAGCTGCACGCCAAGATCAAGATTTGATTAAGCGCTTGATGATCAATGGTACTAAAGGCCCCGTAATGCTAGGGACTATTGCGCAAGTCGAAATTGAAAGTGGTCCCTCACAAATTGATCGCTTTAACCGACTACGCAATATTAATTTCAGCATTGAGTTAAATAATCAGCCTTTGGGTGATATTGCTGCTGCCGTTGATCAGCTTCCAACCATGAAAAATTTACCACCTACAGTTAAAAGAACAGATATAGGTGATGCAGAAGTTATGGCAGAATTATTTGCCAGCTTCGGTTTAGCCATGCTCACAGGCGTACTATGTATCTATGTAGTCTTGGTATTATTATTTAAAGACTTTTTACAACCCATCACTATCTTGGTTGCATTACCCTTGTCACTCGGCGGTGCTTTCGTACTCCTTCTATTCGCTAAAAGTAGTTTTTCAATGCCGAGCCTCATTGGTTTAATTATGTTGATGGGAATCGCCAGTAAAAACTCCATTCTCCTTGTCGATTATGCAATTCTCGCCAGAAACGAACGGCAATATTCACGTTTCAATGCCCTACTCGATGCCTGTCATAAACGAGCACGTCCAATTATTATGACAACACTGGCAATGGGTGCAGGTATGTTACCGATTGCTTTAGGAATTGGAACTGATCCAAGCTTTAGAGCACCTATGGCGATTTCTGTGATTGGTGGTTTGATCACCAGTACGTTCTTATCACTTTTGGTCATTCCAGTTGTCTATACATTTATTGATGACATTAATAATAAAATTCATAGTTTTAGAAAAACCAAACCCAAGTTACAGCCATCAACAGATTAGAACTTGACTTAAAATGAACCCCAAGAAATTAAAAAAACTCGCTTAGGCGAGTTTTTTTGTAAGGTGAAGATATAAAAATGTTTGATTCAAAAATATGTCCTCCTCTTTCACTCTAATGATAAATAAAATCTCATCCCCAAAGTTTCAATCTACTTGTTTTAATATTTTGCATATAGTAATCATCATGCTCTTAAATATTATTATAAACAACGAAAACTAATGTGTACCAGACTTTGAATCTTGTTGTAATACATCAAAAATTGAGACTTGTGTTGGGGTTTCAATATTATGATTTTGAATATAAATATGCCCGACTTTAAATGTCACCGCAGTAAAAAAACATGCAACTAGGCAAAAAATCCATAAACCGTATGGGCTTTTGATATGTTGAGAACCACATTTAGGACAAACTTTTTCAGTCGAACTAACAGCTTCATTACAGCATGCGCAGTGATATTGTAGAATCATCGTTATATCTCCTTTTTGTGCGCTATTATTGTTTTTATTTATTACAATAAGATTATATCCATTAACCAAATGTAATTTTTTACTTCATAATTTAGTGTACATGATTACTTTATTTTGACAAGTCTTATTTGTTTCAATTCATTTTTCAATAACTTCATAAACTTAACGATACTACAAGCATCAATGAATCACTACTTTCCTTGTAAATCAAGGTTCTACATATAAAATTTAAACCAGAAATAAATAGAAACAAATATCACTTTTTCACGATATAATTATTCAATATATTGGCAAGCTTGGGGTTTATTGTGGTTCAACTGATAAAAAAAGGTGGTCTGAGAGAACGTGCGAATCGTAGCTCAAAATATTCTCAATCTGAAAATAATATCAAGACTCTAGACCCGCATCGTTATAACAATCAACTTCAAGACGCTGAAAAGCAAGCTTTAGTTCCAAGCTCAAACGCTGAAAACAATCAAAATACTAAGCCAGATTAAACATTTTCAACACATCTACCCATAAGAAAATTGCGAATAATAGAAAAAAACTTCCTGACAAAATATCAATATAACTTCCTGATTTTTGGTAAATTGCCTTGATCTTTGGAATTGACATAATCAGCATCAATAAACTAAAAACGAAAAAAGTTTGAATCGGAATAATCACTGCTAACTGTGGTTTAAGGTTCATTCCTGCTGTCGAACTCAAAGCCAATGAAAATACACTACTGAAATAAATCACAATTTTGGGATTGGCTAAGTTGGTATATAAGCCCAATAAGAAATAATTCTTGGGCTTTTCTTCAATCTGACCATCAAGATTTGTACTTTGTTTTAATGATGCAATTCCGCCTTTCAACATGCCATAGCCCATTTTTGCTAAAAAGAATCCACCAATAAGCATCAGAACTTGCTGAATCCACGGCCATTGTTCAAGTAATACGGTAAAACCCAATAGCGTTAACGCAACCCACACCACCACGCCGACAGAAATGCCTAAAATAATTTTTAGTGTATTGGCACGTGAGGTTGACGCAGCACTTTTCGCAACGAGTAGTACATCTGGACCAGGACTGAGTTGAGCAATGAAGTGTAATGCGCAAATGGTCAGTAACATTGACATAATAAATACGAATAATCTTAAATCATCAGCGCAATATTATACTGTTTGATCAAATCAATAGTGAGAATTCACAGTGTTTTAAACATAAAAAAAATGCAAAAAAAAGCTGAATCATGAGATTCAGCTTTAAAATTACGACAAATATTATTTTTTATTGACATCTTTAAATTCAATTTGCTTATGTTCTGGTTCAACTTCATGCGCTTCTCCATCAATAATGGTTGACCCACGATTGTTAGGATTGCCTGACTGTTGATTTTGCATGTCTTGCATTTGACGCATTAAATCTGCAAATGGGTTTTGACCTTGAGCACCGCCCATGTCTCCCATATTGCCCATGCCACCCATCATATTGTTCATCATGGCTTGCTGTTTCTTCGCCATGAAGCTCATGCCTGCTTTTTTAATCATGTTTTGCACAGGTGGAAGTAACATCAACAATGCCAATACATCGGTAATTAAACCTGGAATCATTAAAAGAATGCCTGCAAAAGCTGTTGCCATTTTTTTGGCAATCGTAGGATCATTCCCCATCATTCCTGTCATTTGCATTTGTTGCAATTGCGGCATAATGGTTGCTGTACTTGAACGCAATAAATTTAAACCAATGAAAAATGCAATCAAGAACCAAAAGAAAACGTACCAACCACTGGTAAATTGAGCAACCCCAATCCATACAGCGATTTCAAGAATAGTACCAATCAAAATAATAGGAAAAAGTTTCATCGAAACAATGCATCTCAAAGATTAAATAAAATTTAGTATGAAAATTATATGAAAAATATAAATTTCATTGCTTTATCTTTTATATGGGCATTTCAAAACTTTTAAAGGGCTTATTTTAGTTTTTCCGCTTTTTATTGCTTTTGCCATTCGTTTTCAGTGGTTTTATAGAACAAATACAATGCGATCACGGTACCGATTGGAAATAAAAATAATAGGATTACGGCAATAAATTTGGATATATTTCGTCCTCGCATCGAACCTTGTGCAGATTCATTTGAAGCGACAAAATGTAAATACATCATCCAACCGAATAAAACCAGTAAGACTAAAAAGACCAACACAGCATCAAGATCGAACTTCCTCAAAATACTAAAGCCTAAAAATATCAAACCCAAGCTATAGATCAAAGCAATCATTCGATGAATCCAATACACTTCTTTATTTTTAATATTCATCTCAGCCTAAATCATTTGAACCCCAATACTTTGCACGGCGATTATACAATGCCTATAAATTTCTACTTACATTTTATTTTTGGAATCATATAATTGATTCAATATTTACGATAAGCAGTATTATGCCTTTAATTATTGGAATTGACCCAGGTTCACGCTTAACAGGTTATGGCATCATTGAAAAAGATGGTCAAAAACTCACATTTGTTGATGCAGGGACGATTCGCACTGAAACCACTGAAATGCCTGAGCGTTTAAAGCGTATATTTGCAGGTGTAGATCGTATTGTTAAATTTCATGGACCAACTGAAGCAGCTGTAGAACAAGTGTTTATGGCACAAAATCCCGATTCTGCATTAAAACTCGGGCAGGCACGTGGTGCTGCAATTGCGGCTTTGGTCAATTTAGATCTACAAGTGGCTGAATATACAGCTCGTCAAATCAAACAATCTGTTGTCGGTTACGGTGCTGCCGATAAAGAACAAGTCCAAATGATGGTCATGAAATTACTGAATCTTTCGATTAAACCACAGCAAGATGCAGCTGACGCACTTGCCGCTGCCATTTGTCATGCACATGCTTCTGGCAGTATGAGCAAACTTGCTGTATTGAATGCTTTAGGTGGTATGGCACGTGGTCGTAGCCGTAACAGCAGTCGTAGACGTTAGTTTTAGCAAAACATCTGAAATGCCTAAACTAAATAAGCTGCACTGTCCTTTTTCACTTCGCGAATGCTCGGTTGCTTTGAATAAGTTGCAATGAGCATTTTTCCAGAGGTTCGTAAATTTTTCTTCTGTTCAGGATCGATACGAATAAGCACTAATTCTTCTGGAATACGTTGATTAGCAATTTCACGACAAATGATGAAATTTTGGTTACGTTCAACCACTTTAAAGTTAGAAAATTCTTTTTGCAGTTTTTCTTTAAAACTTAAATTTTTATCTTCTTTCTTATCACTACCGATCTGCGTATAAATAATCATCAGCACACATGCGGCAAAGACAATTCCAACCACTAGATATTTTTCTAACATTCTATTTTACTCGAATATACTTTTGCTGCGCTTCATTGTAATGGTACACATGCGTTGCATGAATAGGAACAATTTTAGCAATATCATCCTGATAAATTTGTTGAGTTCCTGAATAATGGATTTCAATATCATATAAACCATCATGTTCAGTGCTTAAAAACCGATAATCACCTTGCGTATTATATATTTTGTCGCTGCCTGTCACTTCATTGTCATTACTAATTTCGGCAACTTCAAATTTATTCATCTTCGGATTTTCATCAAATGGAGTAATAAATAATTTTGTATGAGAATAGCCTTGTCGACCATATTCTTGTTCTTCAACATAACCTTTAATTTCAGGTCCTACCTTGCGAATATTTTTAATGATGTCTTCAACAGGATATGGTTGAAAATTAAAATCACCTTTAAACCAACCATTTTCATCTAGGCTTCGACTGATTAATTCAAATTTTCCATTTTCATTTTTTCTAAAAAGATAAAACTGTGTAAATGTTGCACATACTCCACAAAATTTAAGTCGAGCATCTTCTTTATCAATTAATATTTTTGTCGTAGAGATCAAATAACGAGCTTCATTTTGTGCATTTTGAAAAGTTTTCGCTGGACTAAAAACGATGACAGCATCATCATTTTCATCTATCCCTACTTCACTGGCATTTTTAATTCCAACATATTGAACTTTCTCATGCTCAAGTTCAGGAATTTTGACGTATTGAATATCTTTCTGATAAAACGCCATCATCACCGTTTTAAAATCTAAATCTTTCAAAACAATGACATTATTTTTCTTCTCAATTTGAGTTGAAATTGGTTGTGCTATTGCTAATGGGCTAATAGCACTGATCAAAATTAATACCAGTAAAATTTTATTTATCATAAATAAGCATTATTCTTATCATTCGTTTTGGATTTTAACATGATTTACAACTTGATAAACTGCCTCATTCATATGATGTGCTTGTAAACCTCGCATACCTTTTTGCGCCAAATAATCTCCTGCAAGCGCATGTAGAGTTACAATTTCATGTAGGTGAATTTCATCAGAAAACTGAGCTTTTAGGCTAGCGATCATCCCTGCCAATACATCCCCCATTCCACCTGTTCCCATGCCTGCATTACCTGCGGTACATATCCACAATTGATCTTCGAGAGTTAAGCTTCCTGCACCTTTAAGCACCCATTGACCTGAGTATTTTTCTTGAAGCTGATGAATAGCATGTATTCGATCATTTTCTATTTCCGCTACAGAACAATTAAGTAACTTCGCAGCCTCACCTGGATGCGGCGTTAAATAAGTTTCCGCATGTAATTGTAGCGGTTGCTCTGCCAAAAACCATAATGCATCGGCATCTAAAACTATTTGCAAATGCTGAGTCGTATGTAATGTTGTTTGAATTGGATGGAACCACTGCTCAAATTGCTGTTTTGCCCAATCATCACGACCAAGCCCCATACCAAAACAAACAGCATCTACATGATTTAATAAAGCAGTAATGTCTGATGCATTTAATGCATTAATATCACGCAACATAATATTTGGTGAACGTGACAAAATCGCAGTATGGTGTTTTGCATCACATGCAATCGTGACCTTCCCTGCACCTGCGCTAAATGCAGACTCAGCTGCCATCATCACCGCACCGCCCATTTCGGCATGACCACCCACCACTAAGACATGCCCATAACTGCCTTTATGACCAAAGGCTTGGCGCTGTGGTAATACAATCTCAGTTGGAGAAAGTTGCGCAATCGGTTTTAATTCTTGGTCTTTAGGAATAGCTGAAATCACTTCAATTTGACCAGGGTATTCTTTCCCTTGCCCTGTGAATAGCCCTGCTTTTAAACCTAAAACTGTAAAAGTCTGATCTGCTTTAATGGCAATCGGTAAAGGCTGTCCTGTATTGGCATTCAAACCACTTGGAATATCAATAGCAATTTTCAAACCTGATTGAGCATTAAATTTCTGAATAATACCTTGCCAAGATTCATCTAAATCACGATTTAGACCAATGCCAAATAATGCATCGATATGGCAATCAAACTGTTGTGTAATATAGAAATGCTGATGTATTTTCACTTGATTTAACTGAGCAATATGCATCGCAGACTTTAAATCAGTTGAATGTCCAGCTTCCGCCGAATAAATTTCAACCTCATAACCTGCTTGTTTTAAATAACTTGCAAGACAATAGCCATCCCCTGCATTATTTCCAGCGCCACACCAAACTGCGATTTTATCAATTGATCGTGCTGAATCTGGTGAATGATGACTTTGAAATTGCTGAATTAAATGCTGTGCAATTGACCATGCAACCTGTTGCATCAGTCCAAATGAACTATTTTGCTGTGCAAACCAACGACGTTCCCATGCTTGAATGTCATGGCTATGATAAACTTGTTGATGCATGATCTTATTCATTGTCTTATGCATAGTCCTGTCCCTTTTTCTCAAATTTTATAGCGCATTCATCTACTATGTCAGCAACTTCAACTACACCATCCATTCCATTGCAACAGCTTGATCTTCAAGAGTTAAAAACTTGGATCAAACAACAAGCTTTGCAACTTGGCTTTGCTGATTGTGTCATTGCTCGTCCAGATGCTCAAGCTGAATTACCACGATTTAAAGAATATTTAAAACGTGGCTATCACGGCGACATGAAGTTTTTAGAAGAAAATTTAGAAAAGCGTGCTGATCCAACTTTATTGGTACCAGGAACTAAAAGCATTATTTGTGTACGAATGAATTACTTGGTTGAAACACCTAAACCTCGCTATGTACCAGATGAACCCAATTCAGCGATTATTGCGCGCTATGCACGTGGGCGTGACTATCACAAAGTCATGCGTGGGCGATTAAAAACATTAGCGTCGATCATTCGTGAACGGACTGGTGAGTTTGAATCACGTCCCTTTGCAGATTCTGCACCTGTATTTGAAAAGTCTTTGGCTGAAAATGCAGGCATGGGATGGACAGGCAAACATACTTTATTGATTCATAAAAAATCAGGCTCTTTTTTTGTATTGGGTGAATTATTTACCTCACTGGAACTGCCCTTTGATGAGCCTGCAACGCATCATTGTGGTTCATGTACGGCATGTATCGACATCTGCCCGACCCAAGCCATTGTCGAACCTTATATGCTCGATGCACGAAAATGTATCGCTTATCTCACCATTGAATATAAAGGCATCATTCCAGAGGAATTACGTCGTGGTATTGGTAATCGAGTCTTTGGTTGCGATGACTGCCAGCTGATTTGCCCTTGGAATAGCTTTGCCAAAAAGGCATCGATTGAAGATTTTAATCCGCGTCATGGCTTAGATGATGTAAGTCTATTAGATCTATGGCAATGGGATGAACAAACCTTTCTTGACTGTACTGAAGGCAGCCCAATACGTCGTACAGGTTTCCAAAGCTTTAAGCGGAATATTGCAATTGGACTGGGAAATGCACCATTTTCGCCAAAAATTATCCAAGCATTGCAACAAAATAATCCACAGCATGATCATGTTGTGCAAGTCCATGTTGATTGGGCGATTGCAGAACAATTAGCCAAGAAGCCATAAATTCAAAACTTTGGAATGGTCATTTATAACTTATTCTTAAATTACAAGTTCATGACAAAGTTTTCAAAATTTTAAAGTTTTAATGACCAAGAGTCTGAAGTTTATCTTTTTACAAATTAAATATTGTTAGTAAATTCACATAAAATAGTGCAACTTCGCAAGTATATTCACAATTTTACTTTTCCATTCAATTAAACTTTTTTATCGTAAGATACCATTATATTTGGACATTTTTGCCCTTTGGAATTGGCATGATTTCTGTATGATAAACACATAGATCATAATTATCACGGATTTGAACCATGACTGTACGCAATGACTGGACTCGTGAAGAAATTCAAGCTTTATACGAGCAACCATTTCTTGACTTGGTATTTCAAGCGCAACAAACACATCGTCAACATTTTGATGCCAATACCATTCAGGTCAGTACACTACTCTCAATCAAAACAGGAAAATGCCCTGAAGATTGTAAATATTGTTCTCAATCTGCGCGTTATGATTCAAAACTTGAAGCTGAAAAACGTATCGCGGTTGATAAAGTAATTCGTGAAGCCAAAGAAGCTCTAGAATCAGGTTCATCACGTTTTTGTATGGGCGCTGCATGGCGTAATCCGCATGAGCGTGATATGCCTTATGTCTTAGAAATGGTACGTGAAGTTAAAGCACTTGGCTTAGAAACATGCATGACCTTAGGTATGCTCAACCAATCTCAAGCAGAACGCTTACACGAAGCCGGTTTAGATTATTACAACCATAACTTAGATACTTCTCGTGAATATTACCCAAATGTGATCAGTACACGTACTTATGATGACCGCTTAAATACACTTGATCATGTACGCAATGCAGGCATGAAAGTATGTAGTGGTGGTATTGTCGGTCTAGGTGAAAACCAGAATGATCGTATTGGCTTATTACTTGAGTTGGCGACTTTAGCCGTACATCCTGAATCTGTTCCGATCAACATGCTCGTACCCATTGAAGGCACGCCTTTGGCTGATGTTGAAAAACTTGATGTAACAGAATGGATTCGTACCATTGCTGTTGCACGTATCATTATGCCGAAAAGCTATATTCGCCTGTCTGCGGGTCGTGAATCATTGTCAGATTCTGATCAAGCTTTGGCATTTATGGCAGGGGCAAACTCATTGTTTAGTGGTGAGAAATTATTGACTACACCAAATGCTGGCGATGGACGCGATAAGCAACTCTTTAATAAATTAGGTTTAACTGCCGAAAAAGCCAAACCAACTGTTGCTGAACTTTCAATTGATGCAATGGCAAGTTGATCGCCATTTTTTAAATCTGAATTCGCTTAAACAACACCTCATCTCTCTTCAACTTAGAGATGAGGTAAATAAACCCCACGTGTATCCTCTGAATTCACTCAAACCCATCAAACAATCATTACACTATTCTTCTTCTGCATCTGATCTACGATTTCTTGTGTTTTAAATCCTAAACGCCAATATAACAACTCAAGCACATCCAATTCATCTTGAGTAATAATACGATCATTCCACAAACAAATTTCTGCAACCCCTAAAATACTTAAGCGATCACGCAATAATAAACCTGCAATATCATTCAGAATTTCACCTAGATCAATCGGTTCATCCGAAATTTCTTCGAATAAGTCCAATTCATCTTTAGATAATACACGCTCAAGAATTTGATAACGAACATCAAGTTGATTGGCACTATTAATCTGCTGTACATGTAATAGAGCATCAATCAAACGAACAATTTGCGGTTTAACCGTTTCAAGTGATGATGGTGTATGCATCGGCAATAAATGCAACTCTGCTTTTACTCGCTCAATTAACAAAGCATCTAGCAAGCCAATTTCACCATCTTCTTGGATAATTTTCGCCAATTTAGTAACAAATTGACGTGCACTGGTCGCAGGCATATTACCTAAACTCTCACATGCATCATGGAAAATTTGAATATGCACACGACCATCCAAATGCAGTAAAGAGTCAATAATAGCGCGGCTCACTTCTGCATTTGATGGAATGAATTCACGATACTGACGAATCATCAAAATTGCGACCATCACCTCACGTGAACCCGTTGCCGTTTGCATCGCTCTTTGTATTAAATCTGGACGCTCAATTTGACGGCGTACTTCTGGATTTAAGGGCTTAATCGCATCATTTAATGCAAAACTGATTGGAGATAAACGCAATAATGGCAAAGGTTGTGGTGACACCCATGGGTTATACACTTCACTCGTTGACTCATCCAAGGGACGTAATAAACTAAATAAAAGTTGGCTTCGTAGTTTTTTTAGATTTTCCAATTGTAAATCTTGCAACAATGTCGGGTTCAGTTCATAGATTCGCTCTTCAATACTTGGATGTGTATTTAGCCAACTTTGTGGTCCCAATGAGTTTGCAAAACACATATGTGCAATAGATTCTGAATATTCACTATGAATTTGTGAACCTGCATGATGCACATAAATTCTTAATAAAGTTTGTACATTGGCATTGTTGAGCAATAATTTTTTAGTTTTATAATCGTTATAAAAAGTTCGACCACCTAAAGTAAAATATTTAATCAAGCGGTTGATTAAAATCCCCATACTTCCCAACAGCCAAATTACCCCACCGATTGCGACAAAACTTGTTTCAAAACGATGTTGCTTCCCTTTGGTTTGGTATCGCTTAAATCCTTGCTTGGTGAATTTACTGCCTAATTGGCTAAATGTAATCAACCCACTAAACAAAATTTTCAGCCGAGTATTTTCACGCACTTCACCTGATAAAATTTGATTAAACTCATGTCCCAACAAACCATAAAGTTCTAATTCATCTAAATTTTGTAAAGCTCCCCACGTCAAAATAATGACCGTATCACGCGGATGAAAGCCCGCTGTTAATGCATTTACACCCACTTCATCAGGCAATACATATAAGGTCGGTGCATCAATCTCGAATGTTTCAGCAAATTTATCTGCCAATTTTAATGCAACACTTTCTTCAGGCGTGCTTTCGATTTGACTTAAACGACGAGCTTTTAACTGCTTTGCAAGGGAATGCCCACCAGAGCGAAATACATAAAATTCATATAAAATTGACCATAGAATAATGATCAAGACCAAGCCCACACAATAAGGACTAAGCACATGCCACCAAATCAGTTGGGTCGGATCAATATAGTGGACGAGCAAGCCCAATACTGTATTTAAAATAAAAATAGTCAAAATAACCGCAAGTAAGCATGAACTTGCAGACCACAACATATTCTTGTTTTTTAATAAATAGTGACTGACATCGTTCAATGTAAATTCCCTCATTACATTGCAAAATACTGTACAAAAAATACTATAAATCAAAAGTGCATATGAAAAAAGCGGGAATTCCTCGCTTTTTCACATGAATCAAAATAGAAATTTACATTTCTTCTTTGATGCCACTCAAATCTACAGATGAAGCATCGATATTCACATCAATATAACCATCTTTTTGCTTTTTCGCAGTATCGCTACGGCTATTTTCAAGATCGATGAGATATTGTTCATCAATATCGCCCGTCACATAAATACCATCAAATACAGAGCAATCAAACTCTTCTACTTCAGGCACTTTATGGGTTTTAACTGCCGCTTTTAAATCATCCAAGTCTTGGAAAATTAAACGGTCTGCACCGATAATTTCTTCGATTTCTTTGACACTACGATGTGATGCAATCAATTCTGCTTTGGCTGGCATATCGATACCATACACGTTTGGATATTTCACCATTGGTGCTGCTGAAGCAAAATAAACATTTTTTGCACCCGCATCGCGTGCCATCTGAATGATTTCATTACACGTTGTACCACGGACGATAGAGTCATCAACCAACAGTACATTTTTCCCTTTAAATTCAAGTTCAACAGGGTTTAACTTCTGACGTACAGATTTCTTACGTTGCTGTTGACCTGGCATGATGAAGGTACGACCGATATAACGGTTTTTCATAAAACCTTCACGGAATTTCACACCTAACACATTCGCCAACTCTAAAGCAGAAGTACGACTGGTATCAGGGATTGGGATAACCACATCGATGTCATGCGTGTCTCCCCATTCACGAAGAATTTTCTTCGCAAGGGTCTCACCCATTTTCAAACGTGCTTTATATACAGAAATTCCATCAATCGTTGCATCTGGACGTGCAAAATACACATACTCAAAAATACATGGACGATAGCGCGGATTATCAGCACATTGTTGAGAGAAGAATTCACCATTTGAATTGATAAATACCGCTTCACCAGGTGCAATATCACGCTCTACTTTAAAACCAAGTGCTGTAATCGCAACTGATTCAGAAGCAATAATATATTCTTTTTCACCATTTTCAGTTAAACGTGAACCGTAGATCAATGGACGGATACCATTTGGATCACGGAAGCCAACTAGACCATGCCCTGTGATCATCGCAACCACACCATAAGCACCTTTACAGCGCTCATGCACACGTTTTACTGTGTGGAAAATATCTTCAGGGGTTGGTGTTAAAGAAGCACTTTTTTGCAACTCATGTGCAAAAACGTTTAACAATACTTCTGAATCTGAATCAGTATTCATATGACGTAAGTCAGTTTTGAATAAATCTTCATGAATATCTGGCGCATTGGTCAAGTTACCATTGTGCGCCAAAGTGATCCCATAAGGAGAGTTCACATAAAATGGTTGCGCTTCTGCACTGCTTGAAGAACCAGCAGTCGGGTAACGTACATGACCAATCCCATAATTACCCAAGAGCGCACGCATGTGGCGAGTATGGAATACATCACGCACCATACCGTTGTCTTTTCTTAAAAAAAGACGTCCATTATGACAAGTCACAATCCCAGCTGCATCCTGTCCACGATGTTGTAACATCGTCAACGCATCAAATAACATTTGGTTCACAGGTGATTTACCGGCTATACCAACGACTCCACACATAACTACCTCGCAGACCAGCTAGGACTAATAAAACGGATTCTTTGTTGAATGTTCTGACTTTTCATCATCTGACGTTTTAGATGATCGATCAACAGATTGCTCAGAAGCACCATCTGGACGGTCTTCTGAATGAATATGATGTAATGCTTCATTTGCGGCATCTTTTGAAATTTCAGTTGCCAAAGGTGCAAATGGTAAAAGCGTTTGAATAAATTTGGACTGTTTCCACGTTGGGGAACTTTCTACCCAAGGACCTAGCCCCTGCATAGTTATGAGGACGATGAAGAGACCTTTCAAGGTACCGAGGGCACCACCCGCTAAACGGTTTAAAGGTCCGAGTTTTAATGTCTTTAAAATTCTATTTAATAATGCTGTTGCTAACCAAGTTAAAACAATAATGACCAAGACAATAAATGCAAATGCTGCAATTTTTTGCACCACAGGATCCTGACTGAGTGCAGACATGGAAGGCGCGATGATATTGGCATATTTAGCACCCACAATCAGTGCAAAAATCCATCCTATCAAGTTCGCAAAGGCTTTAACAAATCCTTGTCGCAAACCGTTTAGCCCTCCGATGAGCAGTAAAATCAGTATAATTATGTCTAAGGTATTCATTTTAAGTCATAGCATCAACACAGTCTTTGATCAGCGTAGGACCAGTATAGATCATCCCACTATAAATTTGTACAAGGCTCGCCCCTGCTTGTTGCTTGGCAACAGCTTGCTCGCCTGACAAAATCCCGCCCACACCAATTAATGGAACTTGACCTTTTAATTTCTTCGCAAAAGCAGCAAGACAAGCTGTGCTTTTTTCAAATACTGGTGCGCCAGATAAACCACCTGCTTCATCACCACATGGCAAACCTTCCACGCCTTCACGTGACAAGGTTGTATTGGTCACAATCAAACCATCAATTTTAAATTGCAATAATTGTGAAGCGATAAAATCAATATCTGAAGCCTCAAGATCTGGAGCAACCTTAAGTACTAGTGGTACATAATGCTGAAACTCTTCAGCTAATTCTAATTGACGATTTTTGAGAGTTTCGAGTAACTCTGTCAAAGCATGACCGCTTTGTAGAGAACGTAAATTTTTGGTATTTGGTGAAGAGATATTCACGGTGATATAGGATGCGTAATTATATACTTTTTCTAAGCAAATCAGATAATCAGAAACAGCATCTTCGACAGGTGTTGACGCATTCTTACCGATATTAATCCCAAGAATACCTTTAAATTTAGATGCTTTGACATTCTCAACCAATTGATCGACGCCATCATTATTAAAACCCATACGGTTAATAATGGCTTTGGCTTGAGGAATACGGAATAAACGAGGTTTTGGATTACCTTCTTGTGGTTTTGGAGTAATCGTACCAATTTCGATAAAACCAAAGCCTAAACCTGCTAAGGCATCGATATAAGCACCATTCTTGTCGAGACCTGCGGCTAAACCGACTGGGTTTGGAAACTCAATACCCATACATGTGACAGGTTTTGCAGCTACAGTTTGACGCATTGCACCCAGTTTATGGGCAGATTTAAGCATGGACAATGTAACTTCATGTGCACGCTCTGGTGCTAAAGAAAACAACAAAGGGCGAGCAAGTGAATACAACATAGCTATAAAAGTCTACTGCTTTTTAAGTTGCCACATTATAGGCACAGTATGCTAAAAAGGCTATGCTTCTACTCGGTTTATTTTCACCACTACTGAACTGTCGCTGTTAATTTAATCTGACCACCGTCTTTCATCAATTCCAATTTTTCCAGACTCACACCCATTTGTGCAATTTGCGTCAAAAAGTTTGCTAGTACCGCATAATTCTGATGTGATGCAACAATTTGAAACTGCTCACCGACCTGTTGCGAAGCGACAGAAATCCCTTGTTGTTGGGCAACTCTTTGGATTTTATCGGCTGTGGTCAGCGCCAAATCATCCGCAGGTTTCATGGTCACAACATTACTTTGCATCCACACCACAAGATCTTTCATTTCATTGAGACGAACTTGCTGTTTCTCTGCTGCTTTATGGGTAAACCACAAAGCTGAACCAATCGCGACAACAATCAAGAAAATACTGGTAAAAATCACCATCACACGTTCACGAGTGGTCATTTTTTCTAAATTTTCAGATGCTTTCTCAGACCATGCATCCAATCGGTTTTGAAAGTTTTCCATGCTTTTCATTATTGTATCTTCACCAAACCGACAACAGAGCCACCCTGTGTCTGAACATTGCCCAATTCCGCCTTAAAGCCTTGCTGATTCAATTGCGTTACTAATGTTTGTAAAGCATCAGATGACTTCGCCACTAAGTCCATATTTAAAATAGCGGTATCATAATTGACACGATTGGCGATAATTTGATGTTGCATCAATATTGGGCCAACACGACTTAACAATTGCAAAGCTTGCGTATTTGCGCCCTGACTCAGTGCCAATTTATTTTTAAACTGGCGCTCTACAGATTCCTCGGTAATACGCTGTTCATTTGGAAACCAGTTTTTATATTGGTCTACTGCGATCAAAGCCGTTTGATCTGCCAATTTTTTTAACTTAAACCAACGCAATCCATCATAGCTGAGTTGCACAATAATTAGTGCCACGAGAAGAACAGCACAGGCTTGCCAATAACGCGAAACACCATCATTGCTTTGTTTAGCTTTAGGCAACACATTATAAGGATGCTGTTTTGGCTTTTTCAGCTCAGTGAATTGATAATTAAACGACTCACGCTGATTCGTTTCTGCAATTGCAAATAAATTAGACACTTGTTCACTGGTTAAATCACTGTGTTTATATAATTTTTCACGATCTGCGAAATCTAAATATAAACCAAGATCATCTATCGAATTTCCCAACCATTCATTTTCACGAACAAGTAACTGACCATTGATATTGGCAAGAATGGTTTGCCCTGCTTCAGGCACAGGAAGCATTAAAAAGTCAGGCAATAACGAGACAATTTTTAATGGAATCAATGACAATGAATGCTGCATCGTGGTTACAGCATGATGATTAATCCCCAATACAGATACTTGATCAGGTTGTTGAAAATGTGAAAACACTTTCATCTGATCAATCGGCATGATCACATATTCTTCAAGTAAATACTTAAGACCATCCACACCCAATTGTTTATATTGTGCTTTGCTAAATTTTTGTTGAAGAATTTGCACTTCACGGCTTGGAAAGAAAACAACCGCTTCCTCTCCTTGGTAAAGTTTAATGTCCTGTATTAATTGTTCTAGACTCGAAGAAGTCGTCCAATCCGTTCCTCGAGACCATTGCCAAACCCCATTGGCTTCAGGCATCCATAAGTACAACATTTATCGTTTTCTGCTCAGTTCTTTTAACAATGCTTTTATACAGTCGGAATAAAGGCTTTATTTTGTGTCGATAGACCATTTGCAATCACTGTTTGCTCATAAATTCGAGCTTCAGCCAAGGCAAAAGGATTGAAATTTTCATGTGTTAACTGTTCTGCGATATGCCCAACCACATTCATATGACAGACTACCACAATACGTTCAAATGGTAATTGTGACAACCATTCTATTGCAAGTTTTGCATCATCATCAGGTTTAATCTGATCACAAATCAATACTGATACATGTGGGAAATGCTTTTGGATATGTGCCAAAGTTTCTTGCGCACGTAGTAATGGACTGACAATAAAAACATCAGGATTCACATTTTCTTTTACAAACTCAGCAGTTTGTTCAGCTTGCTGATGTCCACGAGGTGTTAACGGACGTTTACTATCAATCCCATCCGTAGCAGGAGAAGCCTCACCATGACGAACTAAAGTCAGTTGCATAAATTTTCCTTTTCAATATCGCACAGATTATAACGAGGCTTTATGACAAATCCATTTTAAAATTAACAAAATATCAAAAAAATGTGGATGAATACCTATACTTCATGATGTGGAAGAACAAACTCAACATCACTACGATGACCATTTTTCATCAAAGATACTGCAATATTTAGAGGTGGTGCACCTTCAAAAATGACTTCATACAATGCTTGAGTGATCGGCATATACACATCTAACTCTTTAGCACGTGTATTCACTTGGACAATCGTATTAATCCCTTCCGCAGTTTGCCCTAATTCTTTGGTCGCCTGATCTAAAGTTTTCCCAGAACCCAAAGCAAAACCCACTTGGTAATTACGGCTTAGTGGACTATTACAGGTTGCAAATAAATCACCTACACCAGATAACCCTAAGAAAGTTAATGGATTCGCACCTAGCTTCACCGCAAAACGACTCATTTCAGCTAAAGCACGGGTCAAAATCATACTCTTGGTATTTTCACCAACTTTATATGCTGCCGCCATACCCATTGCGACTGCATAAATATTTTTTAGCGCACCACCCAATTCAACCCCATGTACATCATCACTACCAAACACACGGAACAAAGCACTGTGTAAAGCTTGTTGAACTGCATAACGAACCAATTCAGAATCACTGGCAATTACAGTACCTGCAGGTTGACCTGCGACAATTTCTTTGGCTAAGTTTGGTCCAGACAATACACCATAAGGCACTTCTGGCAATTCTTCGCGGATGATGTCACTCATAAAACTAAAGGTTTTTGCTTCAACGCCTTTGGTTAATGATACGACTGCTTGAGCGCTAATAAATGGTTTAATCTGACGTAAAACATCACGGAAAGAATGACTTGGAATAGCAACCAGAATAATGTCACGACCACAAACAGCTTGTTCCAAATTCGAAACCGCACGCAATCCATCTTCAAGTTTAAAATCAGGTAAATAACGTTTATTCACATGCGTTGCATTGATTTCTTTGGCAATCGCTTCGTCACGAATCCAAATCATGGTGTCGCAACCATTACGTACCGCTGTATTTGCCATTGCAGTACCAAAGCTTCCACCACCAAGCACGGTGACACGTAATGCTGTTTTTTTATCTATAGCAACAGGTTCAACCAAATCTTTAAACTGTAAATCTGACATTATTTTTATCCCAAAACTTTTAGCAATTTTTAAACGAAGAATAATTAAATTTCTAACGATCTTTTTGAAAAACAGTATCATCTTTTTTTTCACGATACTGCTATTTTCAACTTAACACGTAACAACCGCTATTTTGTCCAAAAATAAACATAAGGTTGAACATCTATTTCAGCACGTGGCGCAATTGCTTTTGCTGCTGTCCCAACATAGATCACCCCAGAGATTAAATCACGCTCTGCCAAACCCAATGCTGACTTTAATAAATTCGACTCAACCACTGCTCCACTACGCCACATGGTAGCAAAGCCCTGCGCTTGCATCGACAAAAGGAAATTTTCAATCGCTGCACCTGAACTTAAAGTCTGTTCAAACAATGGAACTTTAGGATGGTCTTGGAATTTGGTTACTGCCAATACGATAATTGGTGCACGGAAAGGATGGTGTTTAACGCGCTCAATTTGCGCCGCATCCATCTCACCCAAATCTTGAACAGCTTGCGCCAATAACTCACCAAATGCCTCACGTTGCTCACCTTCCACAACGATAAATTGCGTCGGTTTTAAACGATGATGATCAGGTGCTGTTAATGCGGCATGAAAAGCAATATTCAATTGATCATGTGTAGGTGCAGGCTCAACCAAATGTCCAATAGATTGTCTTTGGTGAATATTGTCATGTACTGCTTGAAAATTTGATTCCGACATTGACCGATTATCTAATAAAGTTCATTTGTCTCAAGAGTACCACACTCTAAAAAGATTACGCTATCCTGACAAATGTTAAATTCACCTGTCCCAATTCATTCACAGTAAAACCATAAGAAAATGCAAATTTTTACAAGATTTCCTATATTTAGTCTAAACATTATGCTCAAATATTATAAATACTGTTGCATATTTAAATAGGAAACAAGATGAAAAAAATTTCAGCAATTGCATGTTTATCTAGCATCGTTTTTGTTTTAACAGCGTGTACATCAAATCCTACAAAAACACTCGCAATCCAAAATGCCAATAACCAATACGAAGTTACTGGCTTGGGTAAAAGCCAAGTGATTGCTAAAAATAATGCGATTACTGCGGCCAACAGTACCTGTGGTAAAAAAGCAGCACCGATCTTAGTCGATGAAAAGAATGAGTATAATGGTGCATTAAAAGGTGTATTTGATGAGCAAACTGGGAAAATGATCACCGCTGCGGCAGGTGTGATTGGCTCAGTAATTGGTAAGAGTAATGGTATTGAAAAAGATACAGACTACCAAACCAAGTTAACGTTTACATGTAAAGCGAATTAACTGATGTTACGCAGTAGCATTAAAAATTTATTTTGATCTCAATGAAATTTGATACGCGTTAACGTCATCCGCAATGTGTTTGAGGCAGGGCTACATCTATAAGTTAATGTTTCTGCGAGTTATCAATCAAAAGATGGTAGTTGACGAGTTTTGCGGTGAGAAGCGAAGCTTCGCAAGATGGTTTCCTTGCGCAGTTTCACTGCTCATTTTGCCGAAACAAAAGTGTGGTCGAGCCGAAGGCTTACCACTAAATCTAAACTTTGGATGTAAGACTCCGCCAAGTAAGTTTTAAAACGATTCTGTTCTTTTGAAGTGCGTAACATCAGTAATTAATACTGACAGATAAAAAATCCCCTTAGATCAAGGGGATTTTTAAATCATTTCAATAAATAATGCGTTAAATTAACAATAACCTTCCAAACGAGTTAATGGTAATTTTTGACCAATCGCTTTCTCAATGGTTGGTAAATTAAATGCATCATCTTCAGATAAGAAACTAATACTCACACCCTGAGAACCTGCACGACCTGTACGACCAATACGATGCACATAATCATCTGATTGCTCTGGCAAAGTAAAATTCACGACATGTGAAACACCATCCACATGAATACCACGACCTGCGACATCTGTTGCGATCATGATGTTATGTTTGCCATTTTTAAATTGGTCGAGCATTTTAATGCGTTTATCTTGCGCAATCTCACCTGACAGCATCACCACTTTATAACCATCTGCTTTTAAATGATCATAAAGTTTACGCACTTGGTCACGACGGTTGGCGAAAATCATGACTTTTTCAATCGGTTCATCTGCTAAGATTTCACGTAGTAGACGATATTTATCTTTTTTCTCTACTACATACACACGTTGTTCAACATCTGCATTGGTTTTCTTTTCTGGTTCGATTTCGACCGTAACAGGTTCAAATAACCATTGCTGTGCAAGATTTAAAACATCATAACTAAATGTCGCAGAGAACATTAAAGTCTGACGTTGTTCTTTACGAGGTGAAAAACGCACAATACGTTTTACTGATGGAATAAAGCCCATGTCCAATAAACGATCGGCTTCATCAATGACTAAGAATTCAATTTGATCAAGCCAAACTTCTTTTTGTTCTGTGAAATCAATCAAACGACCTGGTGTCGCCACCAAAATATCAACAAAACCTTGGTCTAATTGTTTACGTTGCTTATCAAAATCTACGCCACCGACCAAGGTCACAACATTGAGGTTGCTAAACTTTACTAAATCTTTTGCATCATTTTCGATCTGGATCGCAAGTTCACGTGTCGGTGCAAGAATCAAAGCACGCGGTTCACCACGGAAACGTTGTTCTTTTACAGGGTTAGTTAGCAAATCATTAATAATACTAACTAAAAAAGCGGCAGTTTTCCCCGTACCTGTTTGCGCTCGACCAATTGCATCATGACCTGCCAAAGTATATTTCAATACTTTTTGTTGAATCGGGGTCATTTCTTTAAACCCTAAAGCATCAATCGCTTGTTTAAGTTGCGGATGTAAATTAAGGGTTTCAAAACCTGATGACATAAATACGAGCTCTAACTGTAGGCACTTTAAATTGCGACCATTATAAACAAAAAACGCCCCAATTTATAAAAAATTGGAGCGCTACTTAAATTTTTAAAAATTTAAGATTAGTCTAAAGGCTGAACTTCTTCAGCTTGAAAACCTTTTTGACCTTGAACTACGCTGAATTCAACGCGTTGACCGTCACGAAGTGAACGGTGACCGTCACCTTGAATAGCACGGAAATGAACGAATACGTCATCACCGCCTGCGCGTTGGATAAAGCCGAAGCCTTTAGTGTCGTTGAACCATTTAACTACGCCTTGTTCACGAGCTGTCATAAGTTAATCCTCAGTTATAAAGAAAAAGGGACCACCCGGTGTTGCAAACAGCAGAGTAAACAAAGTTTTAAAATATTTTGTAATTTCAAAGCTTGTAATCATTCTGTAAAACTATTAACAAAATCCCGGTTACATCCATTTGTAATAGGGTTAAAAACAACAATTGTTTCTGATAAATCCTAAATACGCGATGAGCTTAACATGGGTTTATGACAATTAATAGAATTTTTTTTGATAATTATTTTCAATTTCAAGACTAATTTTTAAACAAGCGCATATATTGATTTTTATTTCGAAGGAATTCGATAAATAACTTGGGCTATATAACGAACTTTGTTAGAATTTTAGTCCTTACATTATGGTGTATGTTTGAAATACGAATGACTGAGCTTTTAGCGAATGAAATACCTGTAGAAATAGATAGTATGGGTAAACCCTGTCCAATGCCACTATTGATGTTGAAAAAACAACTCAAGAAAAGCAATGGTAAACAGTTGTTACTTTTAAAATCCTCAGACCCACATAGTGAGATCGACATCACCCGATATTGTGAAATTCACCATATTTCATGTCAATTGACTAAAGTATCTGTGCAAGAATTCCATTACTTAATTGAATCTTAAATATTTTCGTTTAAAATTCATTTTTGCAAATTTGCATAAAAATTTACATTTAGATACCCAAATTTCCTTACTTATGTAGACTATTCGAATTAAGATGAATGCATTGGTAATACAACTAAATTCCTATAAGGAGAACTCATGAGTGACAGCAGCAATCAGTTGATGCCCCTGTCCTTGTCTGCACCTGGCGTTAACTTAGGTGCTTATATCAGCACTGTAAATCAAATTCCGATCTTGACAGCCGAGCAAGAAAAAGAGTTGGCTGATCGTTATTTCTATGATCAAGATTTAGATGCTGCAAAAATGTTGGTGATGTCTCACTTACGTTTTGTGGTACATATTGCCCGCAGTTATGCAGGTTATGGCTTACCACAAGGTGACTTAATCCAAGAAGGCAATCTCGGATTAATGAAAGCAGTTAAACGTTTTGACCCCAATATGGGCGTGCGTTTAGTGTCTTTTGCCGTACATTGGATCAAAGCTGAGATTCATGAATATGTGATTCGCAACTGGCGTATTGTTAAAATTGCCACAACCAAAGCACAACGTAAGCTTTTCTTTAATTTACGTAGTCTAAAAAAGTCGAGCAAAAAACTCACTTTAGAAGAAGCAAAATCGATTGCCAATGATTTGAACGTAACACCTGAACAAGTCTTGGAAATGGAAGGTCGTTTAACCGCTTATGATGCTGCTTTTGAAGCTCAAGGTGATGACGATGATGAAGGTTCAACCCATGTTGCGCCTGCATTATACCTTGAAGATAATCGTTACGACCCTGCTCGTTTGATCGAAGAAGAAGATTACGAAGAACAAAGTACCAATGCCCTGCATAGCGCAATGGAACAACTAGATGATCGTTCTCGTAATATTCTACAGCGTCGTTGGTTAGATGATGATAAGTCAACTTTGCATGAACTGGCTGCTGAATATAATGTTTCTGCTGAACGTATTCGTCAGTTAGAGAAAAATGCCATGGATAAAATAAAAGTGGCAATGTCATCAAATTAATCTGGCATACATTTTGATTCATTTTTTAATAAAGGGGCTTATGCCCTTTTATTTTGTTCAAAAATTTATAAAGCAGGAGTATGAAAGTTTTATTCTGTGTAGATTTAGCCTTATTGATTGAAAAAAATTATGTTATGGTTATGCGCAAATTTATGTAGATGACTGACTGATGTGGATTGCAATTTCAGCATTGAACTTAGCCTTTGCAGTAGCCTTAGGTGCTTTTGGTGCGCACGGTTTAAAAGCACGGGCAACCGAAATCCAACTTTCATGGTGGCATACTGCAACTGATTATTTCTTCTATCATGCACTTGGTCTATTGGCACTTGGAATACTCAGTAAAGTTGTTCCTCAATTACCAATTAAACTTAGCTTTATTTTGATTCAGATTGGAATTTTCTTTTTCTGTGGTTCGCTTTATATCATGGCACTTGGCTTACCACGTTTCCTTGGTGCAATCACGCCAATTGGTGGTGCTTTGATGATCGCTGGTTGGCTCGTGCTTGCTTGGAATACTTTTAAATACGCAAAATAAGTTGATATTTTCAATCTACAATTTGCACACTTAAATGGAATATATATGCAAATTTTCTTAAATGGTGAGCCTCAAGATACCTCTTGCCAAAACCTATTACAGCTCATTCAGGAATTGTCTTTAGAAGGCAAACGCTTTGCAGTAGAAATGAATGAAATGATCATTTCCAAAAGTAAACTCGAGCAAACGCAACTTTCTGACAAAGATCGTATTGAAATTATCCATGCTGTCGGTGGCGGCTAATTCGGCTAAAAATAGGGAAAACCATGCAAAACCTTTCCAATTCATTGAATCACCAAGACTCTCCTCTTATTATCGGTTCACGTACTTTTCAATCTCGTTTATTGGTTGGAACGGGAAAATATAAAGACATGCAAGAAACGGATTTAGCGATCCAAGCCAGTGGTGCTGAGATCGTGACCGTGGCGATTCGCCGTGTCAATATCGGGCAAAACCCTGATCAACCAAATTTACTTTCAGTCATCCCACCTGAAAAATACACTATTCTTCCAAATACAGCAGGTTGTTTTGATGCCAATAGTGCTGTGCGTACGTGTATGCTCGCACGTGAACTTTTAGATGGTCATAACCTTGTAAAACTTGAAGTTTTGGGTGATGAAAAAACGCTTTATCCGAATATCACTGCGACTTTAGATGCTGCACGCACATTGATTGATGATGGTTTTGAAGTCATGGTGTATACATCAGATGATCCAATTGTCGCACAAGAACTTGAAAGCATGGGCTGTGTTGCCATTATGCCTTTGGGGAGTTTGATTGGTTCTGGCTTAGGTATTTTAAATCCGCATACCATTTCGATCATTAAAGAAAATGCGAAAGTTCCTGTTTTAGTCGATGCAGGTGTCGGTACTGCGAGTGATGCTGCGATTGCAATGGAACTCGGCTGTGATGGTGTGTTGATGAACACGGCGATTGCTGCTGCGCAAAACCCTATTTTAATGGCATCTGCCATGAAAAAAGCAGTTGAAGCAGGTCGTGAAGCTTATCTTGCAGGTCGTATGCCACGCAAACGTATGGCAAATGCAAGCTCGCCTGAAACAGGCTATTTCTTTAAATAATTTTTTATTTATCTTTGTAGTGACACTATTTAGGCTGCTTCGGTAGCCTTTTTAATCAGTCAAGTTGAGTTTAAAATAATTCATAAATGACCGAGATCGACCATGATAAAAATAATCACAACACTATGTATCGCCAGTATCCCCTCTTTTTCAATGGCAAAACAAATCCCAACGCAATTGCAAAAATTTGTTCCTCAGCATTGGGAAATTATCACGCAGACTAATGGTGATTTAAATTCAGATGGTTTGATGGATACCGTAGTCATTATTCAACCCAAAAACCATAAGATGATGGACAGAAAATTATTGGTATTGATCAATAAAGGCAATGTTTTACAGCAAATACTCGTTAAAAAAATTCCAGAATGGACCTATCGTGATGATGAAAATTGTATTGCTGATGCACTAGATGAGTACAGTGTAAAAATTAATAAAAATCTTTTAGACATAACCTTTCATGGCATGAATAGCTGTTCAAATTGGTATGGTGATTCATGGGCATATCGCTTCAAGCTTTCCAATGAACAATTTAGACTTATTGGCTTTGAATATTGGTTTGCATATAAAACTGATGGCAAGGCAACCCGCCATAGTGGTAATTTTCTCACTCAAAAATTAAAAACTACAGTCTATAATGAATTCGATGATCAAGTAAAACCTAAAATAACATGGAAGAAATTATCACCAATATCACCAAACACTTTAGAAAAAATTCAATTTAAAGATGATCAAAACTTTTTGAAACAGATGATAAAATGACAGGCAGATAAAGACTAAACTTATTCCCATAAAAAAAAGCACCCTGAGGTGCTTTCAATTCAAATGCTGATCTTAAGGAATCAAACCTTCGTCACGCATCGCAATTTGCACCGATTGACGACCTGCAACTAAATTACGCAATGCCACAATATTTTTAAATGGTGTTAAATCATGATGAATTACATTTGACCAATTTGTGATGACAAACAAATATGCATCCGCAGGACCAAAGCGATCATTGACTAAATAATCGAATTCAGACTCACCCAGATAATCATCAATATATTTCAACATTTTATCAATGGTCGCATAACCACGTACTTTTTCATCTTCAGTAATTTTAGGGTCAAAGAATACAGCATATTCATCATGCAGTTCAGAATTCAAATAACCTAACCATTCCAATACTTTAGCACGCCCTAAACCTGATGGTGGAATCAAATCCTGCCCTGCATCATGTTGCGCAATAAAAGGAAGAACTGCTACGTTTTCTGTCAAAATCAAACCTGGATTGATCTCTAAAGCGGGTACGTAGCCTTTAGGGTTAATTTCATAGTAATCAGCCCCTTTTTCTGTTGTATGGGTTTTTAAATCAACACGGACTAAATCAAAATCTACGTTAATTTCATTAAGCAAAATATGGGCAGCTAATGAACATGCACCTGGTGAGTAATATAACTTCATATTTAATCCTTGTTCTATGACTGTTTAAGTTGTAAATGGCTGAATTCGTAAGATCAAATCATAAAACTTTAAAATTACGATTCAGCGTAAATCTATAAAATTAGCTACACCTTGAATATTCAGCAAAATGAAGACTTTTTCAAGTTAAACTTCTCAACTTTTAATTAAAAGATGTTTTAACATACGCATCTTTAAAGAATGATGAAAGGTTTATCGTGATTAGTTTGCAAAAGCACGAATGGTTTTCCAATATTCGCACAGATGTATTGGCTGGGTTGGTGGTTGGTTTAGCCCTAATTCCCGAATCTATTGCATTTTCAGCCATTGCTGGTGTAGACCCCCAAGTTGGTTTATATGCATCATTTTGTATTGCTGTCACGATTGCTTTTTTTGGTGGGCGTACCGCGATGATCTCTGCAGCGACTGGTGCAATGGCTTTACTAATGGTGACATTAGTCAAAGATCATGGTTTACAGTATTTATTTGCGACCACAATTTTGACGGGCATCATTCAAATTGTTGCAGGCTATTTTAAAGTCGCCAAACTCATGCGCTTTGTTTCACAATCTGTGGTCTATGGTTTTGTGAATGCGCTTGCGATTCTTATCTTTGTCGCTCAAATTCCTGAATTAGCCCGTATGAATCTCACAGGTTATTTCTTCGTTGGACTTGGTTTACTCATTGTCTATTTGTTTCCACAAATTCCTAAATTTGGCAAAATCATTCCTTCTCCTTTGATTTGCATTATTTTATTAAGCTTATTTGCGCTACTAAGTGGTGCTGAAATGCGTACCGTAAGTGATTTAGGCAAATTTCCTGATACATTACCCATTTTTCTGATTCCTGATATTCCTCTCAATTTTGAAACACTCAAAATTATCTTTCCTTATGCAATTACACTTGCAACCGTTGGTTTACTCGAAACTATGATGACGACAACGATTGTAAATGAAGTGACACAAACTGAAGCTGATCGTCATAAGGAATGTCGTGGGCAAGGTATAGCCAATATGGTGAGTGGTTTTATGGGTGGCATGGCGGGTTGTGCCATGATTGGGCAATCCATTATCAATGTTTCGTCTGGTGCACGTACCCGTTTATCTACATTGGTTGCAGGTGTCTTTTTACTGTGTTTAGTAGTCTTTTTTAAAGATGGTTTGACTTATATTCCAATGGCTGCTCTAGTTTCGATCATGATTATGGTCGCATTTACGACATTTAATTGGGATTCTGTAAAAAATTTTTCCAAACATCCGAAACAGAGCAATATTGTGATGCTGACAGTCGTAGTTATTGTTTTAGCAACACATAATTTAGCTTTAGGTGTCATTACTGGTGTACTACTTTCAGCTTTGTTTTTAGTTAATAAATTGGAAAATGAAGTCAAAGTACAATCAGAATTGTTCAACAATAACACACGAAAATACACAATACATGGGCAAATTTTCTTCAGCAGCTCATCCAAGTTTTATCAGTTTTTTGATTTTAACGAGTCGATTGAAAATGTCATCATTGATCTGACGCATTCTCATATTTGGGATATGACCTCTGTCACTATGCTGAATAATATTCAAGCAAAATTCTCAAATCGTGGAGTAAAAGTTGAAGTCATAGGGATGAATGAAGCAAGTACTACACTTGTTGATCGAATGAGTTAAATAACCCAACATTAATGTTATAAAAGCTAAGCTGTGATTAAACTCATAAATGCATGATGTCTGAAAAACATGAATTTACATATTCTAGTTTGATATAAACAGAATGAAGCGCTATTAGATCATTGACTAGTGAAACATTGCTCAATGCTTTTATAGCACTTACTAAAATTTTGAAAATTTATTTACATTGAACAGAATCAGCTTTCAGTATTCATTCGTACGTGAATCCGTAGAGTTTTATCTCATCGTATAAAACTTTGATCATCAAACTTATGTCTAATAAATATTTTTAAAATACCTAAAATCAGGTATAGCTAAACGTTAAAATTAATGAAAAACTAAAAAAAACCAAAATGTAAGAGTTTTTTACATCATGAACAATGAGTTAAGTTTACCTGTTCCCGTTATTATTGTAGAAGATGAACCACTTATACAAAAAAGATTAACGGATATATTGATCAATATTGGATATTCAATATCTAATTTACGTTTTGCCCAAAATTTAGCTCAAGCAAAAGAACAATTGCTGTTACATTCAGCTTCATTTGCCCTAGTAGACTTAGGACTACCTGATGGAAATGGCATCGAATTTATTGAAATTTTGAAAAATTATGACCCAACAATCACAATATTAGTGATTTCGGCATGGAGTACAGAAGATGCTATCTTAAATGCACTCAGTGCAGGTGCAACAGGTTATGTACTGAAAGAAAGAGATGATTTAGAAGTCTCATTATCTATAAAAAGCGTACTCCGTGGTGGAGCGCCTATAGATCCTTTTATTGCCCAAAAAATCCTAAAACAATTACAGCTCAATGAAAAATTTACGACAAATAAACCAAGCAATGAACAAAAAACAAATGATAGTGAAACGGTACTTTCAAAACGAGAAATGGGGATTTTAGAACTCGTCTCGCAAGGGCTGAGTAATAAAGAGATCGCAGATCAACTGAGCTTATCACGCTATACCGTTGAATCTCATATTAAACATATTTATCGGAAACTTGCGGTATGCAACAGAGCCAAAGCAATCGATACAGCACGTCAACTTGGATTACTCGACTAAGATTTCACTGTATTGTTTTTTTCTATATTTTATTTGGGTTAATGCAAACGACTTTTGCTGAAACTCGTCTTGAAATTGATCCAAAAAATGGAAATAACAACTGTATTGCCCAAATTCTAAGTACACAAGTGGCAAAAGCAGGTGATGATTTAGCTATTGTTCCTAAAACAGGTTGGGTTGATGTCAAACTTCCAGATAACTGGGAACAACGGTGGGATCAATATTCTGGTTCAGCTTGGTATAAAATTATTTGGCAAACAAATTGTCCAGAAAATATCAAAAACCACCCCTTTGCCGTTTTGGTTGATCGTATTAACTTAGCTGGGATCGTTTATTTCAACAATGAATTAATTTGGCGTGATAAGTCATTAGTCGAACCACTTTCTCGTAGCTGGAACATGCCTCGTTATTGGATTATCTCCTCCTCAACAATTAAACCAGGCCCAAATGAAATTTTAATTCGTGTGGTGGGCTTACACTCCCAAAACTCTGGTCTAGGTACAATCCAGATTGCAGACGTAGAACAAATCGGTGTGGCACATAAAAAATTGATTTTTGAACGTCGTACTTTATTTTTTATCAACTGTATTATCACTGCTGTGCTCGGATGTACTGCATTTTTAATTTGGTTTTTTAGACGAAAAGAGGTCGCTTACGGCTGGTTTGCATTAAATTGTCTATGTTGGACTTTATTCATTTGCAATATGTTGATTACCGCACCATTCCCATTTATGGATAGCTTAATGCATGCCCGTGTTAATCTATTATTTTTACTGGGTTATACTTATACATTTTGTTTATTTTTATGGCGCTTTAGCAATTCCAGTTTTAATTTTTTAGAAAGAATGCTAAAAACCATTGCAATTTGCTTAGGTCTTTTTTTACTTTTTATTCCCGACAATAATTTAAAACCTATTCTTAACCTAGTATTTATCTATTGTGTAGTCGTTTTCTTATTAAACTGTATTTTTATGCAATGGATCGCATTTAAAAAGCGTAAAAAGGATATTTATTTACTCGCGATCGTTATTTTCTCATTTATTATTATTATTTGTCATGACTTATTTATCGTAAAAGGTACACAGTTACTATTATGGACTCCATTTGGTGCGCCTATTACGAGTCTGACTATTTCATTTATTCTTGCATGGCGTATTGCACGTAATATGCGCCATATCGAGAAATTCAATCAAACACTTGAGGAAACAGTCGAAACCGTAACATTTGATCTTGAGCAATCTTTAGCTAAAAAGCATCATTTACAACTCGAAAATATGCGTTTACAAGAACGCCTAAACCTTTCACATGAGTTACATGATGGCTTAGGTGGCTCGATTGTGCGCTCAATGATTTTGCTTGATCACGCTGAAAATGTTGAAAAAAATCAAGTCATGTCCATGTTTAAGTTACTTCGAAGTGACCTCAGACAAGTGATTGATTCTGGATCAAGTATTGGCGCAAAAACTCCTGAAAGCCCTGTAATGTGGGTTGCACCTCTTCGACATCGATTTGTACAAATTTTTGAAGAAATGGAAATCGAATCCACATGGATTTTTTCTAATCATTGGAATATTAAGCCACCACCATTATATTGCTTAACATTATCTCGTGTGACAGAAGAGGCTTTAACCAACATTGTCAAACATAGCGATGCCACAGATGTCGAAGTCTCATTGTTTGAAAATGATCAAAATGAACTGATCTTAGAAATTAAAGACAATGGTCATGGCTTTGAAGTGAATGCTGTTGAGAAAGGACTACATGTAGGACTACAGAGTATGCAAGTCAGAATTAAACGTCTGGGTGGAGAGTTAGAAATTATTTCACAATCTGGTTTAACTGTGATTCGCGCTATTTTACCGATGAAAGAATAATGTATTTTAAGGTGATTAAAAACTTAGAAATTAATATTTACTACGATACATTTTATTTAGATTCCAATAAATGTGTCTCTATTTAATTTCATTTAATCAGATATGATACGAATTAAAATTTAACACATTCAACCTAGAATTGTGTTATTCATTGGCTAGGGCTTTAGGAATGCTAGAACGTAAGAAAAGTATTAACTTGAATACATTTTATTATGCTTTCTCGTTTTTTTTATTTCTATTGTTTTTACTAAATCCGCAACTCAGTAAAGCAACTGTGCCTACAACGACACAAAACTGCCAAACAAATATTCATTCCGTCCAAATTGTTCAATCAGATGCTAATAACCCGAGTCAAATCAAAGCTCAAACATGGGAAAATGTAGATAGATTACCTGATTATTGGGATAAGCGTTGGAAAGGCTATCACAGTAGTGCTTGGTATAAAGTATTGTGGACTCATAAGTGCCCTTCCAATATACAAGAACCTGTGACATTGACCATTAATCACATCAATATGGCAGGTGAAATTTATCTCAATGATGAGTTTCTCTGGAAAGATCAGTCCTTAGTCGAACCACTTTCTCGCAGTTGGCATAATCCACGTTATTGGATTCTACCGAGTTCAAGCTTAAAACAAGGTCAAAATACCTTATGGATTCGTGTTGTTGGTACGCCAACTCAAAAATCAGGGTTGGGGCCAGTTCATCTGGGTGAACATACCCAAATAATGGATATTTACAAACAGGCTGTATTAGAAAAGCGTAGCCTCCCTTCTCTTAATTTATTTGTAAATTTAATTGTAGGTTTGTTTTGTTTAATCGTATGGTTATTTATCCGTAGCGAATATGCTTTTAAATGGTTTGGTTTCGTGACTATTCTATGGTTAATCTATAGTTATCTAGTGTTGCGATCTGATCCACTTCTTTCATTTACAAGTACAACTATTGATCGTTTCAGTGTCATTACTTTTTCTATTTATGCCTCTGTCGGTTGTATTGCAGCATGGCGTTTTGCAAAAAGTACATTTCCAAAAGCAGAAAAAATGCTTTTGTTTTTTTGTATATTTTCAACCATTATTATTCTTTTCGTCCCAATTCAGTATCTCCCAACAACACTGAACCTTGTATTTCTTATTGGGGTAATCATCTTTATTCTAAAATGTTTAACCTATCCTTATATTGCTTATAAATCAAAATTAAAAGAGGCTTATTTCCTCTCCTTGCAATATTTATTCTTCTTCCCCATTGCGATCAATGATGCAATCTATATGCTGACCCTGAAAGGGCAAATTCTTTCTCCCTATACAGCACCGATCAGTACCATTACTGTAGGCTTAGTCCTTGCGTATCGTCTGTCGAATAATGCAAAAAGTATTGCACAGTTTAATAAAACCTTGGAGCAAAGTGTTATTCAAGCGAAAGATGAACTGTCTGTATCGTTAAATAATCAACATCAATTGGCATTAGAAAACGTAAAATTACAAGAACGCATTCATTTTTCACATGATTTGCATGATGGACTAGGAGGTTCTATTTCTCGCTCGCTCATCTTGCTTGAAAAGTATGATCATATTGAAAAAGATCAGATGGTATCCATTCTAAAGTTATTACGTAATGATCTGCGTCAGACCATTGATTTTGGTTCAAGCCAAGAATCTCAAATACCAGCGACACCGATCCTTTGGGCAGCGCATATACGGCACCGTTTTGTGATGATTTTTGAAGAAATGGAAATCAGTTCAAAATGGGACATCATACCTCAATGGCAAAGCACACCTTCAACTTTACAATGTTTGACTTTGGCACGTGTTGCGGAAGAAGCGCTGAATAATATTGTCAAACATAGTCAAGCGACTGAAGTTAAAGTTTCACTTTATGAAGCGCAACAAAATCTGATTTTAGTGATTGAAGATAACGGTATTGGCTTTATTCCTCATGAAGTTGAAGCTGGACTACATGTCGGTTTGCATAGTATGCAACAACGTGTAAGCCGCTTAAATGGGCAGTTTGAAATCAACTCAAAATCTGGTCAAACCATTTTAAAAGTTAGTTTGCCTTTTACCGCATAACACAAAGGTCAGTTAATCTAAATAAAAAAAGAGCAATCGAATATCTTCGAGTTGCTCTTTTTCTTTCTGTAAATTATAAATTTAATTCACATTATTTCTTTCTTGAACGCATCACAACAGAACTTGCAGTTAACATCATTAAACCCAGTAATGACCACAATCCTGTACTACCACCACTACTTTTACTCGTTGAAGTAGTTTCATTATTTAAATCTAAATCCACAATCACTGGATCGTGATCCGAAGAACGGAAAGCATCAGCATTATAGAAGGCTGTGATTTGTTCAGGCGTTTTATATTCTTCATTATAATCTAGTGCTGTAGGTTCATCGGCGTTGATATGCCATGCAAACGCACGTTTCACCATTGGATATAAACTTGCATCGGCAATAGCATGATCTAAATTACCTGCTCCACCATAACCATCCGCATCACTTGCTACACCAAATACATAACTATATGCAGACTTACCCTGCCCAATTTTCTCATCATTTAAAAGCACTTTATAGTTGGCTTTCTCCAATGCCAAAATTGGATCTTCTTTGGCATAACTATTCATATCGCCAACCAATAAATAGTTTGGCTTGTCCGCTTTGGTTGGATTAGTCGCTATCCATTGCATCAGTTTTTGCACCGCAGTTAAACGTGTTGCATTCCAACAGCCTTGCCCATCACCTTGATTGGCATCGACAGATTTAGTGTCTTCAGGACAACTTCCTTTAGACTTTAAATGATTTGGGACAACGGTAAATAATTTCCCACCATTCACACCTTGGAAAGACTGTGCCATCGTGACACGATTCTTCTGTGTTAAATCATCATAAATGACGGGTACACCCACTGGTTTTACTCGCTTACTGTTATAAATAATTGCAACTGCAATCGCATCTGTACCTAATTTCGCTCTGTTTGGTGGAATCACATATTTCCAATCCGCACCCAAAGCTTTCGTTAAGTAAGCTACCGCACTATTTTCACCATAGCCATTATTTGCAATTTCCATCAAACCATAAACATCTGCATCTATGGTTTTCATTGCACTAACAATCTTGGCATGTTGTTTGTCAAACTCTGCTTTAGACGATGCACCACGTTCAGAAGGAAAACCTTTTTCCAAACCATTGTCATAGTTCAGAACATTAAATGCGGCAACACGGATTTGCTTGCTCTCTTTTGCAAGGATCGTCGCTGTTCGAGGATTTGAATCTTTCACAATCTCAGGTAATGCTTTGTTTTGAATCGGTTGAATACGCCATGCATTGAAGCGATACTCTAAAATCCCTTCAACATTTTTAACTTGGTATCCTGCGCGTAAAGTATTTAGCGCATTAAAGTTTTGTGGCAACCACGGTGTTCTGTTTTGATTGTTATAGCCATCATCAAGGATAATTTTAGATAATAAATTCTGTTTTGCAAGATTTACCGCTTCTGTAGATTTTGCAGGATATAAATTGGTTGGAATATATAAACGCCCCAAACTCAATGAAAGTTCACCATAGCGACCATAATTATAGTTTTCACTCACAGTTAAAGTCTGAGGAATTTTAACCAACATGCCTTGGTAGCGTTTTGGCACATTACCATTGGCATCAGTTAAACTTGTAAATGGTAATTGTAATGGCGTTGCACTCACAAGATTTGAAGCTTGATTATTACACGTTTCGATATTGCTACTGAGTTGATCGAGTTGTAATTGATTTTGATAAGAGGTTAAACGCCCTTTAAAAATTACCTCTTCACCGACTTTACCACCTGTGATGGTACTTCCTGCGGGAAGATAAACGAAGATCGCATTGGTTAAATTTGGCTTCGCTTTACTGTCTTGGGTTTGAATATAAAAACCTGAAAAACCATTGTCATAACGGTAATCCGCTGTAATGACGCCACGAACCACATATTGCTGATTTTGGGTTGCTGATTGTAAATCTGCAATTAGTGTATCTGCTGTACTACAACTGACTGAACTTACAGGCGGTGTCGTGGTTGTAGCCCCTAAATATGTGCTAAATGCATTACGATCTGACCATTTTGTCCATTCACTGTCCAAATCAAAGTTTGCAGTCGGATCGACTGAAGTCACATTATTACTGGTTTTGATACGACTTAAACTGTTTTGATAGCTTGAAATCGTTGTACCCCAACCATTATTGGCAGGCTTCTCACCCACTTTACCAAAACGATCAACTGCTACACCTTTATATAAAAGCACCAAGGCATCATCACCATTAAAAGCTAAACCAGCCACTTGATTAACTTTATTTCCAAGTTCAGCTTGAAGCTCAGAACGACCAACTAAAAATTTAGCTTTGCTCGCAATAGTGCCTTGTAAATTAAAGGTCACAGGCTTATCTGTTGTGCCGTTGCTCTGCTGTTGAATTTGATAATCTGCAAGATTGACTGTTGCACCATCAGGATTATAAATTTCCAGACCTTTACGATTGGCAGTACCATCAATATATTGGCTAAACATCAATTGTGCATAGCTTGGAAATGAACACCCCAAGAGCGTTAAGCTTAAACATAGTGTATGAGGTTTGAGTATTTTCATGATTTTTATCGTTTGTTGAAATTCGAATTAGGGTAATTTTTATAAATGACAGGGCTATGAATATTTTATGACATTTTATTCTGATTTAATTCACTTGGATTCTATCAAAAAATTTGACTTGACGAACTCAGGTCTTACAATACGCCTTTTAGATTTTTAATATTGTCGAATCATGTCAAACGATCAAATTGAAGCGCAAGTTGTAGACTTGGATAATTTGCAAGAACACCGTGAAATTGTGACTTTCATGCGTAGATCATCACCGCTGAATACTTCACAAACGACTGCGCTTGAACAACATCGTGAAATGATTTTGGAATATCCTGTTGGTGATTTACGTCAGCATTTTGAACATCCTGAACGTCCGCTCACTGTTGAAATCGGTTTTGGTATGGGACGTTCTTTGGTACTGATGGCAAAAGCCAATCCTGAACGTAACTTTGTCGGTATCGAAGTACATATTCCGGGTATTGCGCAATGTGTTTATGAAGCAAGTGTTGCTGAAGTTAAGAACTTACGTGTTTTGGATGCGGATGCGATTCAAGTGCTCCGTGAAATGCCTGATAATAGTATCAATACGATACAACTTTACTTTCCTGACCCTTGGCAGAAGAAACGTCATTTTAAACGTCGTTTTGTATCACATGACCGTATGCCTTTGGTTGAGGAAAAGTTAGAAATCGGTGGTACATTCCATTCAGCAACGGATTGGGAACCGTATGCGGAATGGATGCTGGATGTATTAGACAATCGTCCACGTTTGGAAAACCTTGCAGGCAAAGGCAACAGTTATCCACGTCCTGAATGGCGTCCACAGACCAAGTTTGAACGTCGTGGGATCGAATCAGGTCACAAAATTAACGATTTTATTTTTAAGAAAATTAGTTAATTCAACAAGATTTTTATTGCGAATATTGCGAATATCGTAGATGACAAAGCCGTAATTTTTTATGGCTTTGTTTTTTTAGATCTAGAGATTTAAGCTTTCTAAAAGTATGAATAACTTAAATAGCACAGGCTCTAGCCCAGTAAATTTACACGCTAAATCATTTTTAAACCATTTGATCATGCAAAAAGTTGCTGTGCATGCCGATCAAAGACTTTATTCTGCAACTGAGTCTGCATATATTCTGCATAGACGGATAATTTTTCATAAATATGCTCAGAATAAAACATATCATCCACCAAATTCTTGGCACGCTCAAAATCATATAAACCTGATAAATATAAAATTTGTGCATTTAACTCAGCATATCTACGACATAGGTCAATATGAAAATCATCTTTACGCTTAAAAAGCAGTTTTTGCATTTCCAACGGAGCTTGTGATGCATCAAATGAATAATTCAACAAAAGCGCTTGCTGCGTAGGCTGAATCTGCAAAATTCTGACATGAAAAAACTTCTCTATTTCAAATAATGCTTCACTACTGATGAGACAGTCAGAAATTAAAAAAATCGTCGATACATCAGCTTGGGTTAACGCATTGATTAATTGCATCAATACAAATTCAGCATCAGACCCATTTGAATCATGAAAATCTAAAAATAGATTTAAACTCTCTAAAACATTGTCATCTATTTTTTTGAGATTTAAAGTTTTTTCAACTTGATAATACCGTTTTAAATTATTGAGTACAGGCTCAGTCAAAGGCGTTGAATAAATTACAGTTTGATTTAAATTTGACAGAATAAATGGCGCAAACAAATATGCCAGTTTGGTGTGATCATCTTGCCCATCATGGTTCGTAATGGCAGATTGAATAATCGCGGTATGCTTCTGTTTAGAAAACTCACGTAAAACTTTGGCTCTGAGTAAAGTGGCTTCAATATTTACAAATTTTCGATTTAAATTCTCTAAAACCGATTTTACACATCCATGATCAGTCAAAATTGTTGTCAATACATCAAGTTGCATTGTGACAAACATTGTCTAGCCTCATTCTACAGGTCAAGTTTCACCTATTCTCTAAATAAATAGCATAAAATAATAGCCACAAAATTTTGGAAAAAATATATAACAGATTTCTTCAAAATCTAGCAATCTGTTATAGTCATTTCGATACAGATCATCCTTTTGAAGTATTTATGTATAAATCTGAACAGTTAGCACATAGCTTAAAACTCTTGATTGAAAATGGAACATGGAAAGCCAATCAAAAGCTCCCATCCTTACGTCAGCAGGTTGAACAATCAGGTTTAAGCTTAATCACTGTGATGAATGCCTATCAGGAACTGGAAGCACAGGGCTTGATTTATTCAAAAGAAAAATCAGGTTATTTTGTTGCAGCACAACAAGCAAAAGAAACTGTACATGCCATCAATGAAAAAATTGAAATTAACTCGATTGTTTTTAAATATTTAAAATCTATCCAATCTGAACATATTATTCCTTTAGGTTCTGCTTTTCCCAACAGTCAACTGCTCTACTCCGCAAAACTGATTCAAACCCTTGGGCAGTTGGCACGACAAAGACGCAGCTATGAGCAGACACCAAGTCTTCCACCTGGGAATTATGAATTAAGAAAAATCATCGCTCAAAAATATGCCATGCAAGGAATTCCGACAGATCCTTCCGATATTGTGATCACTTCGGGCGGTTTAGATGCCCTAAATCTATCGCTACAAGCACTGACCCATGCTGGCGATTATATTTTACTACAGCAGACTATTTTTTACGGCGCATGGCAGGCAGCCGAGCGCTTAAGCTTAAAAGTAATTACGATTCCTGAGCATCCTGTGCATGGAATAGACCTCGATGCTTTTGAACAAGCCATTCTAAAATATCCCATCAAAGTTTGCATGTTGATGCTGAATAGTCAAAATCCGATTGGGTTTACGGTATCCGATGAAGTTAAACTAGAACTTGCCAAGCTATTGAATAAACACCAGATTTATCTCATTGAAGATGATGTTTATGAAGAATTACATTATGATCAGAAAAAACCTTTGTCGATGAAATATTTTGATCAACAGAATTGGGTACTACATTGCTCATCATTTTCAAAAACTTTAGGTGCTGGTTTTCGAATTGGCTGGGTTTATGCAGGAAAATTTTCGGAGCATATTCAACATAGTCAACTCATGAGTACCTTGTCAGTCAATTCTTTTATTCAAAATGCTTTGGTTGAATATCTCTCACATCGACATTATGAAAAGCACTTAAAAACACTTCGTTCAACCTTACAACGATTTAAAAAACAATATTTTAATTATCTCAAAAATCACTTACCAGACTCATGTCAAATTCATTATTATCCCTCTGGATATTTTCTATGGATTGAATTACCTGAACAGGTGAATAGTAATGTCATTTACCACACCATGCTTGAACATGGCGTAAGTATTACACCAAGCCATCTATTTAATATTACTGATCAAAATCATCATTTCATCCGTATTAATTGCTCATTTGAAATTAATGAGCGTATTCAAAATGCCTTGAATTTATTGGTAGAAATTATACAAAATCAAATGAATGGATAATATTCAATGCTATAACAGATGTCTCAATATATGCCCCATCTGTTATAGTTTTTTTTAATTTTTTTGTATCTACTGCCTTACATCATCTCACTAGATAATCGATTCATATTAAGCAGAAAGAGATTTTGCGATGAATGATGATCAACGCCCTAAAAAGCCACAATATGCAGACAGCTCTATTTCAGATAAAGCCTTTAAGCGCATGATTCTCTGGTTTTTTATTTATTGTGCCTTGTTCTGTATTGGTGTGATCGTGACCATTGGTTGGGATCACGCTGCACTTAATTAAGTCATTGAAATTTCATTTAAATCTAGACCTGATTCTCTCCCAAACTTCAGGTTTAGATTCTTTTTAAATTCGTAAATCAAAATACTTCACGAATTTCAACACTAGGATCATATTGATCTAAGCGCTTTGCCAAAATATGCAGATGTCGTGTAGGAACAGCAGGAAATAAGTGATGTTCAACATGATAAAACATATTATAAGTTACAACGCGCTTAAGCTCATGGCGAACCGTTCTCGCCATATAAATATGATCTTCAGTATCATGATGAACCGTCCAAACTGCAAAAAAAGCGGTCATACATTGCCCAATCAACATGGCTATTACGTGATATTTAAGCAATGTAATGTCTAAAACGACAAAGATCGTGATCAATACCAAAAAATTGGCAAATAACTCAGCAATCATCCACTTTTTTTGCGTATTTGTACCGACTTGAAATGCTTTTCGATGTAATAAAATTGGAAAAAAAGGACCAAAGAGCAAAGCTTGCCACCACTTCATTCGGGCACTTTTGGCTTCTACATCTTCATCTTGCATACAGTGCTGATGGTGGCGTAAATGGTTAATTTGTACTGCATGCATTGAACCGAGCATAAGTATACTGAGAATAAACATTGCCCAATGTGTGCTTTGTTTACTAATCCCTAGTGCAAAATGAAATGCATTATGAACTTGTCTTAGACCTGTCAAAAAGAACATAAATGAACAAAATAATGCAGGAATATACCATGCTGAATAAGCAAAATAAAATGATGCGACGAGCCAAGGTAAAGAAATCAGCAATTCAGAATAAATTGCTTTTTTATCCAATTGAACTAAATCTTTCCAAGCGACTTCTTTTAATAATCGTTGTTGAATATTCATTTGTACTATAATTATTTTTTGATTTAGATCAATATATAAACATCTAAAACAAGATACAAGCCATTTAAACATCTTGTATCTTAAAATTTAAAAAACAACCAAATACTGACGATTTAAAATAGATTTTACTGCTACATAAAACTACATTACAAATCAATGCTGTCCTGTTTGAATCCCCTGACTCAGCATGTGATAGATTTTTTTCAAATCCTCTCGCTCATCAGCTTCAAGCATTTTTTCATGCATATTTAAAATATTCAAATCACCACGTATCGCAGGTCCTGTTTGCATAGCTCGCGGGTCATTCTGTGTTGCCTTGTTGGCAGTTTCCAAGATCAAAGGATAGAGCAAACTAAAATCAACTTGTTTCGAATCGACCACCTGCTTTGCCATGTCATAACAATAATTACTAAAATTACAGGCAAAAACTGCTGCCAAATGTAAACTTAAACGCTGTTCAGATGAATATTGATATACACGTTTACTTAGGCTATTTGCCAATTGAGTTAAAATATCTTGATCATCTGTAAATGCAGCTTCGACAAATAATGGTGTATTTCCCCAAGCAATTTCACGTTCCACACTGAACGTCTGCAAAGGATAAAACACACCTGACTTTGCATGATATTGAGTCAACACATCCAAGCGGGTACTGCCAGAAGTATGTACGATCAGTACTTTTTCCAAATAACGACCTACAGCTTGAATGACTTGCGAAATAGCTTGATCACTCACTGCGATGATCAACAGATCAATATCAGCTACTAATTTTTGATCGTTTACAATTGCTTCCGCATTTACCAACTGCGCAAGTTTTTCAGCATGCGCAATATTTCGGCTGAATATCTGGACAATTTGATGCTGTTTAGATAATACTTTCGCCAAATGTGTCGCCACACGACCTGAACCAATAAAACTGATACGCATATAAAATCTGATCTCTTCAATAGAACCACAGCATGCCAAGAAAAAAGGGATGAATCAATTCATCCCTTTCCAAATCTACATTCATTTAGAACATCAACTGAATACATAATCTTTCAGATGGTCATAAATCAATGAATGACCTCAATTGATCGAATTGTTTAAATAAATAATTCGTTCAGCCGTACGCTGATTAAAACACTTGGTATATTGCATGTCTTGATTCTGTTGTTGCATTGCATCATCCCAATAAGCATACTGCCGTTGATAGGTTTCACGCTCACTTTCAGCAATATCACCTACTGACTTTTGTGAAATCACCTTACAATCGACATCACGCTTTTCAAACCAATCCGCTTGATCTTGTTTTTGCTGAACTCTTTGTTCTTCACTCAAACGATCCCAAGTTTGATTTAAACGCTCGACTTGTTTCGCATTTTCCTCATCCAATTCTTTTTTACGAATATCCATTGCTTTTTTTGCAAGTTGAGTTTGTGCTGCATTTTCTGTAGCACTCACTTCCGCCTGTTCATTCATTTTTTTATTTTGTTCCATATAAGCAGCATATTGGACAGCTTTGACTGTTACAGTCGTCACTCCTTCAATAACCGCATCTTGGTTTAACACATCCAATGATAAACCATCTTGATCTGTTTTAACCACATTATAGTTAAACTTACCTTTTAACTGATCATTGTTTAATATCAGCTTTGATTCACCTGACTCAATCAACTCACGTAAACTGCCATAGCCTTCTTCACATTCTTCACACTGTTGCTTATATTCTTGATAAGCATTTTCAGCACGTTGTTGTAAACCTTTCGGAAATTGCACCACCAACTGACTCTCACATTCTAATTGGTTGGTTTTATTAGGGTCGGCAGTAACAGTACGCACAGACTTAATTTCAAATTTAAGACCATTATTAATTTTCTGTAAGAGAGCTTGGTCTGCTTCATAATGTGAATCATTTAAGCGATTTGAGACTTCATTTAAATACTCATTTTTTAAATAATCTTGTATCTGTTTTAGATTTTCTGGATTGGTACAACTCCGCTCAGAAAGACTTGCATTGCTTGCTTCTTTTTTATTTTTAAAATAATCACATCCACTCAACATCAGCGTACTTGAAACAGCTGTAATAATGAATAATGGGGTTAATAATTTTTTCATTGTTTATCCAATCGTATTTTTATGCCTGCTATTTAAGCAAATTTTAGTTTTATTTTCGAGCAAAAAATAAAAGCTTCTCAGAAGAAGCTTTTATCAGTATGGTTAAATTAAATTAATAGGCTCAATTACGGCGTAGTTGCACCAGCTACTTCAAACTCAATACGACGGTTTTTAAATTGACCTTCTTTGGTTGAGTTATCCGCAATTGGATTGTCCTGACCATGCCCTTCAGCAGTTAATTGACCTGCACTAGCACCTTTCTCAACTAAATATGCCACAACTGATTTTGCACGCTTCTCAGAAAGTGCTTTGTTCGAATCAGGATTACCCACATTATCCGTAAATCCTTTCACCACCAGTTTTGCATCTGGCAGTTGTTTTAACAGTCCAGCAGCTTTATCTAAAATTGCTTTATTGGCATCAGGAATACCTGCAGAACCTGTAGCAAAGTTAATCACCTGTAAATTCAACGCTGATGCAATATCATTTACATTGGCTTTATCTGCTTGAATGCTTGAAAGTGCGGCGTCAGCTTGAGAGTTACTCGCATCGACATTTGTCGTTGCATCACCAGTATTTGCAGTGCCAGCATCCGTTGACTGACTTGCTGAAACTTGTAAATTAGGCACTAAACCTTTAAGTTCATCCGCGAGTTTCTGCGCTTGTGCAAGATCTGGAGATTGGATGGTCAATTGATTTCCAATCCACGCCAATGAGACATTTGGTAGACCTTTGATTTTTGCTAAAACTTGATCGATCGCATTTTGATCAGGTAAATCTGCCGCATACGCAGGGTTTGCTGTCGCTTGTAAAGCATCAGCATTGCCAAAAACTGTTCCAATAGATGCTTTCAATTTATCAAGTAAGCTTTGGCTACTTGAAGATGCTGTTACCGTTGCTAAATTACCTTGCGCATCAGTTGTAAGATTAAGTTCCGCTGCCTGTAAGTCCGCGACAGCTTGTGAAGCCCCCTCAGCAACAGCACCACCTGCTACTGGTGGTTTAGAACTACATTGTTTAAACAACAATGCAGCAATTGCAGCAAGTACCAGTAATGCAATAATCGGAAGAAGCCAATTCGATTTCTTTTCAGCCTCATTCACCACTTCATGTGCTTTATTTTGCACAGTCGATGCAGCTGAAGAAATGCTTTCTGATGACTTGTTTATTATGTTTTCGCCTGCATCGTGAATTTTTGAAGCTGTTTCAGTGACAGTTTCTTTTACTGATGCACCAACATTTCCAAGCGACTCACCTACATTTCCTAATTTATCACCAACACCGCCTAGAGCCCCACCTAGTGCACCTCCAACATTTCCAAGTGTTCCACCTAAACCTAGACCAGCAACACTTAGACCTAAAGTTGTAAATAAACCCGTAGCCCAAGCAGGTAAAGATCCTTGAATATTGTCCCATTGCGCTTTGATGAGATCAAATATACCTTGTTTATCATCTGTACCTGCTTGATCTGCGAGCAAGGATAATGTTGGTGCAATAGAATGGTTCAAAGTTGTTTCAATTTCTTGTGCAGGTGCATCACCACCCACAAGCCCAAGAAAATGATTCACTGTTTCAGGGTTATGACTAAATATATCACCTAGACGTGGATTTAAATTTTGCTGTAGTGTCGTAATCAATTCAGGCTTTGATTTTAATACCGTCAGTAAAATTGGATAGAAAGCACTCAGTGCGCCAATTTTTTCATTTTGAAATTGATCACCACTTTGTAGAACTTTAGCTGTTACTTGTTGTTTTAAAAGCTCAATAATATTCATAATTCTGGACACTCCTATTTCGTTGTTGTATGAGTCACATTAGAATCAGTTATTGATCACTTTTCATTCTATTATTAATTTTTGATTTTTATAATAGTTTTTTGTAGCTGAACTTTTCATTTCAATATGAATTAATCATAAATCTAGAATTTCTACATAATCATAAAACAAAAAAAGCCAGCCGAAGCTGACTTTCTTACTCAATTTTTAAGGGTTTAAGCAGCAAAAGTATGGATCACTTTACCCGTCATTGTATGATTAATTAACGGCGTATTTTTACCTTGAGAAATGATACTGTCTTTACTTACAGTCCATTCCAAATCTGGATCAACCAATACCCAACCAAACTCTTTTTCCCATCGTTGTGTCATATTGGCAACACGTGCAGGTGCAAGCGTGACTTTCTCAACCCATTCTAAAGGTTCAAATAAACCTTCTTTAACCAATTGCACCCCAAAAGATACATAAGTATCGAATGCTGTAATCCCTGGTAAAGTTTCAGCAAAAGGCGCAAGTTTAGCCGAACCGCTGAGTGGCTCATGATGGGTACAGATCGCATCAATCACGCCATCTTTCACACCTTGACGTAACAATTCTTTGTCTTGTTCAGCACGTAAAGGAGGACGAACATGAGCTAGAGAATTAAAACCATCAATCAATTGCTCTGTTAAATGCAATTGATGCATCGCCACATCAGCAGTTACAGGCAAACCTTTGGCTTTGGCATTTTCAATCAATTCAACCGATGCACCACATGACAATAAGCCAAAGTGAGCACGTACACCTGTGACTTCAATCATCAACAAGTATTTGGCAATCGCAATGGTTTCAGCCAATGCAGGAATCATCGGTAAACCTTGACGAGAAGCAATGAATCCCTCATGCACGCAACCATCTTTGGCAATTTGATGCTCTTCAGGATAAAACACCACAGTCATGTCTAAACCAGCAGCATATTCTAATGTGCGTAACACGACATCATCATCTTCAAATGTGGCATAGGCATTTGAAACCGATGTACAACCGCCCTTTTTCAAACCTGCCATATTTGCTGGTTGTTTACCATTTAGACCTTGTGTTTGTGCACCGATCACTTGGAGGTGGATACCACCATCCAATTTTGCTTTTTCAACCAATCCATGAATGAGCGCGCCATTATCTTGGACAATTGGTTGCGAGTCTGGTGGTGTAAACACGTGCAAAATACCATTTTCACGTGCAGCTTTACCTTCCGATTTTAATGTTCCATGCTGTTGCTGACCTGGCTCACGTAAACGTGCACACAAATCAACCATCGTTGGCATCAACCATTTGCCTTGACCATCAATATTTTCAGTGATTTGACTTTGATCAGGTTGTGAAACAAGCAATTTACCATCTTCAAGATAAACCGTTTGAACACTGTCCGTTTTATTGATTGGGTCTAAGACACGGACATTTTCAATTTTTACAATACTCATGACTTTGTCCTCAACCTTAAACCGCAATCGCTTCTAACAAACCTTTTTCTTGCAACTGACCTTGCATTGACAATGCTAAAACCGCCATACGTACTGCAATACCATTGGTCACTTGATGCAATATCACCGATTGCTCACCATCTGCAATACTTGAATCAATTTCAACACCACGGTTCATTGGACCAGGATGCATCACGATGCAATCTGGTTTTGCCAAAGCCAAACGCTCTTTATTTAAACCGTACATTTTGTAGAATTCAGCTTGTGATGATAATGCAGGCGAATCAATACGTTCATTTTGAATACGTAAGGTAATGATCACATCACAGTCTTTGATGCCTTCGTCCATTTTATTGAACAAACGAACTCCTTCGCCATATTCATCAAAACCGTGTGGCAATAAAGTATTTGGTGCAATCACACGAATATCTTTACAACCTAAAGTTTGTAAAGCAGCAATATCAGAACGAGCAACACGTGAATGTTTAATATCACCAATGATTGCCAAGCTGATGTCTTCAAATTTTTTCTTGGTTTCACGGCGAATGGTCAACATATCCAACATCGCTTGCGTTGGATGCGCATGACGACCATCACCTGCATTGATAATCGCAACATGCGGACATACAGTTTCAGCGATAAAATGTGCTGCACCTGAAGATGAATGACGTACGACGAAAATATCCGCTGCCATTGCTTCAAGATTCCAAAGCGTATCTCTTAGCGTCTCGCCTTTAGATGTACTTGAACGAGCAATGTCAATATTCAAAACATTTGCGGATAAACGTTTTGCAGCTGCTTCAAAAGTAGTACGTGTACGCGTTGAGTTTTCAAAAAACAAATTCATCACTGTACGACCTTCTAGGAGGTTATTCGTTACAAGTTGATTTTGATCATTGATAAAAGAATGGGCTGTATCGAGAATTTTGGTGAGGGTTTGTTTAGAAAGCCCTTCGATCGTGATGAAATGTTTGAGATTTCCATCTTTATTGAGTTGAATCTGGCTCGGTGTATGCAATGCCGCCAAGTGCATGAGAGATTCCTTAGAGGTTAAGTTAACGCATTATACAGATTTTATCTTTCCAAGGCAGATGAAGTTTTCAGCACTTAAATAAAAAACTCATTATTTGTTGAATTTTAAAATAAAAATTCTTAACCGTATTTCAATAAGTTAATTTAACTCAACTTTCAATGGAGCTCTAAGATATAAAAATTGCCGAACTAAAAATATTAATCAAGGTTGCGGTTCTAAACTAAATAGAACCGCATCATCTTATCTCAATGCACCAATATAGTGATGTGAAACTTGAGCTTTATAAATTTCTTCTTCCGTTGCACCAGATTGGATGAGTTCTTCATTTTCAATTGGATATGATTCTACAGTTTCAACAATTGGTGTAGGTTGCTCTTGATCTATGAGGGACTGTAATCGCAATGCATAACGATTGAGTTCAGAATCTTTTGTCGCCAAAGACATCTCTATCACATACTGAGCATACATTTTATTTTCAACCATATACATAACATCAATCACGCGCCCAGACACACGTCTTAACCGTGTAAGGATCAAAGCCCCGATTGAAAAAGCATCCCCATGTGCAGTAAATCCGGTGTTCATTACTTGTTGCATCATCATTCCCCTCACTCATCAATTTAATATTCAATTAATTTTTAAATCAAAATAACGACCAATATGGTGAATGATTAAGCAATTTGTGTACCAATTTATATACATCATCTAGCAAAATCTATTTGAAATTCAATTCATCAAGTTTTTCTTTGAATCATGATTTGACCTACACAACGAGAGCCTTCTAATAGGTTTAATATCACTCCCAGCTCAACTCGGCATTCATTATCATTAAATAAAAACCACATATCAGCTTCATCGGAATACTTTTCATTTAGTTTAAGTGCAATACTCCAAACAGATTTCTTTTGTTTTCGGACAATTTCCGTTGTGCAATAGTATATACCCTGTTTAGGAATATGATGTCGTCCACCATTTTCTGGTGAGAACCATTCGATTAGAACTTTAAAAACTTCAATATTTGTTTTAACAACATCCTTCTTCCTATTTATCATATTTTTTCCATCAATGCTTGTCTGTTCTATTCAGATTTATTCGACTATCTCCAATCTAAACGTATTAATGAGAAAAATGCTTCCAACACATTTCCAGCGAAATCAGAATCAGCGCCAATCCCATCAAAATATTAAAAATTCTCGCGCGATTTCCAACATTCAGAAAATTCGCTAATTTCTCACTAGCAATTCCCCAAATCCATAAGGACAAATAGCACACGACAAAGTAAATCGATACAAACAAAGCCAAAGCATAGTCAAATTTAGCCGCTGAAAATAATGCTGTTCCTGCGACTGCCGCAATCCATGCTTTAGGATTGAGCCATTGCATCAATGCGCCTTGTAAAAATGTGGGAATTTTTTCCAGATCATTGGTTTGAATTTGAATCGATTCACCCTTTGCCTTTAAAATATTCCATCCCATCCATATCAGTAAAGCTGTACCTAACACTGTAATTACATCAAGTAAAATTGGATACAATACCAAAACCTGATACAGCCCAAGACAAACAGCTATCAATAGCAGAGTAAAACCAATGGTTGCACCAGAGATAAATGCAAACGTCTTTTTAACTCCATAATTCATGCTACTACTAAGAATTGCAAGATTCACTGGGCCAGGTGAAATCGACATGGATAATGAAAATGTAAACATCGAAAGGATTAAACTGAGCATTATTTTTAAAATCTAAGTATTTTGATGAAGATTTGATTGAGACTTATTGAATATATTTCAAGCAATAATTTTGAATAACTTAAATTATCTGCAATTATTTTAAGCATTTTTGAAAAAATCGGGCTTTAAGCTTTAATCGACAAGTTTTCGTCATCAAAATACGCTAAAATACGCGATTGCTTTATTGTCTCTGGAAATTTTCATGAATTCGAAACCACGTCTTTCTACATATTGGGTCACCTGTGCGGATGGACTAGAAACCTTATTACAAGAAGAAATTCAAGGTTTAGGGATTCAAAATATTGAAAAATTTCCAGGTCGTTTAATCTTCAAAGGTAAACTTGAAGATGCTTATCGCATTTGTATGTGGTCACGCCTTGCCTCTCGTGTATTAACACCAATTCATGTCCATGAGCTTGAATTTACCCACGATGCACGTGATGTTGCTGAAGAATTGTATGAAGGCGCAATCAATTTTGATTGGTCACTGATCTTCGCTCCACAAAGCACTTTTGCTGTACGTCTACATATTGAACGCGATATTAAAGTGAACTCACAGTTTGCGACCCTTCGCGTCAAAGACGGTATTGTCGATTCATTTATGGAAGCCGTTGGTAAACGTCCAAGTATTGATATTAAACAACCTGAAATCACGATTTACGCGCTTGCAGGAAAAACAGAACATACCTATTGCCTAGATTTATCAGGCGATTCGTTGCATAAACGTGGCTATCGTCGTTATATGACCGATGCGCCAATCAAAGAGAACTTGGCGGCTGCGATTTTACAAAAAGCCAAACTTAAAGAACGCAATCCTGACATTATTCTGGATCCAATGTGTGGTTCGGGAACATTTATTATTGAATCGTTAATGATTCTCACAGATCGTGCACCAGGTTTAGTACGTCGTTTTGGCTTCAATGGCTGGAATGGTCATGACCATGATCTATGGATGTCCATCAAAGCTGAAGCCGCTGATCGTCATAAAGCAGCGTTGGAACAACCTCTTCCAAAATTCTATGCCTACGATGCAGATTGGGAAGCAGTGAAAGCGACTAAACAAAATATTATTGCTGCTGGTTTTGAATCACTGCTCGATCAAATTCAAATTGAAGAACGTACTTTGGCAGATTGGCCAGACTTCCAGGCTGAAGGAAAAACTTCATTTGTGGTGACCAATCCTCCATATGGTGAACGTCTGGGTGAAAAAGCGTCGAATCGTGCATTGTATTTAGGTCTTTCTGCACTCTTACAGAAAAATTTCCCAAATCAATATGCCGCAGTCATTGCAGCAGCAGTTGAACAAGCCGATGTTCTTGCATTTAACGATCCTCAAATTTTACGTTTGATGAATGGTAAATTACCGATTTATATTCGCTTCGGTACAATCAAACCAGCAACTGTAAGTCGCCCATTCTTGGCAGAATGGCAACCACAACAATTTGAAAAAATTGAAGGTGCTGAAGATTTTGCCAATCGTTTGCAAAAAAATATGCAGACTTTAAAGAAATGGGCAGTGAAAGAAAATATTTATTGTCTACGTCTTTATGATGCAGACATGCCTGATTTTAACGTTGCTATTGATTTGTATGGCGATCGTTTACACGTTCAAGAATATGCACCACCAAAAACCATTGATCCTGAAAAAGCTAAAAAGCGTTTCAATCTCGCTTTGGCTGTGATTCGCGCAGTAACAGGTTTAGGTCGTGATGCGATCTTTATCAAAACCCGTGCTCGCCAGGAAGGTAAAACACAATATACCAAACAAAGCACGGCTTCTAAGCGTTTTATCGTTCAGGAAGGCAAAGCAAAAATTTTGGTCAATTTGACCGATTATCTGGATACAGGTTTGTTCCTGGATCATCGTCAAATGCGTCTGCGTATTGCTGCTGAAGCAAAAGGTAAACACTTCTTAAACCTGTACAGCTACACGTCTACAGCAAGTTTACATGCAGCACTAGGTGGCGCAGCAAGTACCACCAGTGTCGACCTATCCAATACCTATTTGAATTGGTCCAAAGAAAACTTTGTGCTGAATGGTTTGACGGTTGATCACCCTGATGAACAACATCAATTCTTCTCAAGCGATTGTTTTGAATGGTTAAAAGAAGGTCATGAACAATATGACATGATCTTTATTGACCCACCAACATTCTCCAACTCTAAAAAGTTCTACGGAACATTTGATGTACAACGTGATCATATCTCGTTATTAAAACGTGCCATGAACCGTTTAACCACAGACGGAACTTTGTATTTCTCAAATAACTACCGTGGATTTGAGATGGATGAAGAAATTGAAGCCATGTTTGATGTGCAAGAGATCACCAATGAAACCATTGGTTTAGATTTTAAACGCAATCAAAAAATTCACCGTGCATGGAAAATTAAGCACTTCCCTGTGTAATTTCCATAGACGACAATTTATTTTACAAAACCAACACCATCGACTTCGTGACCAGGCCAAAAGGTCACCGAGTCGGCTGTTGTAATTCGTACATCATGACGCTGATATGGATTATAGCGAACGTCGATCAATCTATACTTTTGGATAGGCTGTAAGTATTTATCATCTGGCTTATTAGGATCAGGATCTTTTTTCTGCCATTCAAAGTCCGTTAAAACTGTTGTATACACCAAATCTTTTTTTGCCTCATCAGCACTCTGCTGTGCAGCTTTTCCATGTAACTGATTCTGTTCATCTACTGATTGTTGTGCATCCTGTTTCACAGCCTGAATCACAATGGGTGCTAACTTAATCACCCCCACAGATTGCTCTGCAAGACTTTGATCATCCAATTTATTTGCAATGACATTTGTCGCACTAAAGGTCACCAACAAAGTACCCATTATTTTCAAATAATTAGATTTATTCTTACCCATGATCTTCATGATCGACCTTCCATTTTTTATTATTCCTGTTTAAAAATTAACAATTTTCAACATGTGTTGCAATCAATGTTTAACAAACCCGATAACAGGTAAAATTTGGTTTAATCCAACTAAATAATGATTCACTTAAACTGGCATATTTTCTCCAAACAATAAAAAACCTGACCGAAGCCAGGTTTTTTATTTTATTACTTAGTTTTAAATCAGTTCAAATTAACTCAATTTCAGTTTCCCAAAATCAAGATGGCCATCTTCAGCACTGATTAAAACTGTATCGCCCGCAGTAAAATCACCTGCTAGGATACGTTGCGCCAAAGTATTTTCAACCTGTTGCTGGATCGCACGTTTCAATGGACGCGCACCATATACAGGATCAAAACCAGCATCAATCAGGATATCAAAAGCCTGATCATCCACTTTCAATCCAATGTCACGTTCAGCTAAGCGAGAACGTAAACGATCCAATTGAATATCGGCAATGCCACGGATCTGCGATTTTTTCAATGAGTGGAATACGACTAACTCATCAATACGGTTGATAAATTCAGGACGGAAATGTTGCGATACCGCACCCATCACCACCGCACGAACTTCTTCATCCGTTGCACCATCGCCAAGCTCTCGAACATCGCTTGAACCTAAGTTCGACGTCATCACAATCACAGTATTTTTAAAGTCAATCAAACGACCTTGCGAATCCGTCAAGCGACCATCATCCAATACCTGTAAAAGAATATTGAATACATCAGGATGTGCTTTCTCTACTTCGTCAAACAATACAATACTGTATGGTTTACGGCGGACTGCTTCAGTCAGCACACCGCCTTCTTCATAGCCGACATAACCTGGAGGCGCACCGACCAGACGACTAACCGAGTGTTTTTCCATAAATTCAGACATATCAATACGAATAATCGCATCATCACTGTCGAATAAGAAATTACCCAAGGCTTTGGTCAATTCAGTTTTACCCACACCTGTTGGTCCAAGGAATAAGAATGAACCACTTGGACGGTTCGGGTCAGATAATCCCGCACGAGAACGGCGCACTGCATTGGATACTGCAACCACAGCTTCATCCTGACCAACCACACGGTTATGTAAGAATTCTTCCATGTGAAGAAGTTTCTCACGTTCACCTTGCAACATTTTCGAGACAGGAATCCCTGTTGCAGCACTCACCACTTCAGCAATTTCATTTTCAGTGACTTTGGTCCGAATCAGTTTCGGTTCTTCATTGGTTTCCGCAACTTCTTCTTCATTCAAGCGTTTTTGCAATTCTGGAATTACGCCATATTGCAAACGGCTTGCTTCAGCCAGATCACCTTCACGTTGCGCTTTTTCAAAGGCTGTACGTGCTTTATCCAACTCAACCTGTGCTTGGTTTGTACCATCAACTAAGCGTTTTTCCGCAATCCACACTTCTTCAAGATCGCTGTACTCTTTTTGAACTTCTTGAATCTGTTTTTCGAGATGTTCAACTTCAGCTTTCGATACAGAATCCGCATCTTTTTTCACCGCTTCCAGCTGCATTTTCAACTGAATTAAGCGACGGTCTAAACGGTCTAATGGCTCAGGTTTCGAGTCAATTTCCATTTTTATCCGTGATGCAGCTTCATCAATCAAATCAATCGCTTTATCGGGCAACTGGCGATCTGTGATGTAACGATGTGACATTTTCGCTGCAGCGATAATCGCTGAGTCAAGAATCTGTACACCGTGATGGGTCGCATATTTGTCTTTTAAACCACGTAAAATCGCAATGGTGTCTTCCACACTTGGTTCATCGACCAAAACTTTCTGGAAACGACGTTCAAGTGCCGCATCTTTTTCAATGAACTGACGATATTCATCTAAAGTGGTCGCACCGACACAGCGCAATTCACCACGTGCCAGTGCAGGTTTGAGCATATTACCCGCATCCATTGCACCATCGCCTTTACCTGCACCGACGAGTGTATGTAACTCGTCAATGAACAGGATGATTTCACCATCGTATTTGGCTAAGTCTTTCAGAACTGCTTTTAGACGTTCTTCGAACTCACCACGGTATTTTGCACCGGCAAGTAAAGAACCTAAATCAAGTGAAAGAACACGTTTTCCTTTCAGGCTTTCAGGCACTTCACCATTGACAATACGCTGTGCTAAACCTTCAACAATCGCAGTTTTACCCACACCCGGCTCACCAATCAACACAGGGTTGTTTTTGGTACGGCGTGATAAGACTTGAATGGTACGGCGAATTTCTTCATCACGACCAATCACAGGGTCAAGCTTGCCTGACAATGCTCGCTCAGTCAGGTCAACGGTATATTTATTTAACGAATCACGTTGATCTTCATGATTATTCGCCATCACTTGCTCACCACCTCGTATATTTTCAATTGCTTTGCGCAGTTTGTCTGTCGTCACACCTACGCTTGTGAATAATGTTTTGGTCGCACCTGTTTCAGCGAGTGCCAAAATCACCCAATCAGTCGATAAAAACTCATCGCCTGCCTTTTGTGCATAACTGTCTGCTAAGTTAAGCGCACGAACCGCTTCAGGATTAAGGTTAATATCCCCTGTAGGCGTACCGATTTTTGGTGCATCGTTGATTGCCTTTTGCAGCTTCGTTTTCAGCTCAGGAAGGTTTGCACCTGACTGTTGCAATAAACTCAGGTTCGATGGCTCTTCCAATAAAGCGGAAAGAATGTGAATACCCTCAATCGCGGTATTATCATTCCCCATCGCTAAAGATTGGGCATCAGATAAGGCTTGCTGTAGGCGGTTGGTAAATTTTTCAAATCGCATTCTTGTTATTCCTCACAACAAATTTTGTACTTGAATAATAAATGGGAACGCTTAGTCGGATTTCAATAGACAAATTAAATTATTTTATATATTTTTCAAAAACTTACTATTTTAGTCAGAATAGATTTCAGTATTAATATCTGTGCTGATTCAACTTTTTTCAAGTCAGTACTTTAGAAAAATATATGTTTTGAAATGTCCTTATATTATTGATCAACTTAGCATTTAGACTAAGCCTTATTGGACAATTTTAGAATCTGAAAAATGTTAATATTCATTAAAAGTGAATTTATAAAAGGCTGAACAAATATTGCAATTTGATCAGCCTCACTCATTCATCTAAAATTTATATACAACTACACCTGTGACTTGGTTGCAGAACTTTGCGACACCGCACTATTGGCAGGTACACTTTGGGTAATCCACACATTTCCACCAATAATCGCACCTTGCCCAATGGTGATACGACCTAAAATCGTTGCCCCTGCATAGATCACCACATTGTCTTCCACAATCGGATGACGTGCATATTCCTTTTGTAAACGCCCCTCACCATCGACCTCAAAACGTTTTGCGCCCAAGGTGACTGCTTGATAAATACGGACATTCTTACCAATCACACAGGTTTCACCGATCACCACACCCGTGCCATGATCAATAAAAAAGCCCTGATCTACTTGCGCACCGGGATGAATATCAATCCCTGTTTTAGAATGCGCAATTTCAGCAATCAAACGAGCCAATAATAGCAAATCCTTTTTATAAAACTCGTGCGCAATCCGATGATAAATAATGGCGAGTATGCCCGGATAGCACAACAAAACCTCATCTACACTTCGTGCCGCAGGGTCACCCTCGTAGGCTGCAATCGCATCCGTATCTAAAATCCGTCGTAAATCAGGTAATTTTTCAGCAAATTCAGTCACTAAACTTTGTGCAAGAATATCCGCAGCTTCAGCATTTTCTTGTTGTTTTTTATATTTATAATCATAACTCAGGTTTAATCTTACCTGCTCTCGCAAAGCATATAATGTTTTCTCAAGTGTATGTGTAATATAGAAATTTTCACTTTGCTGACGCAAGTCATGCGGTCCCAAACGCATTGGAAATAAGATGCCACACAGATCATTCATGATTTTTTTTATTTCTTCTTTTGAGGGTAACTCTCGCCCACCAAAATCTTTTAGACTTTTCTGCTGTGTACGCCATTCATTACGCGCTTGCTGTAACTCAGTGACGATATTTTGAATGTTCCATTGGGTCATTGGATTGCCTGCATGAGATTTCTTTTATCATTATATGAATAAAGTATTCGGTTCAATATTCTTTATTCAAATCTTGTAGTGAATATTATTTTATTTGCCAAGTTTTAGATAAACATTGTTGATATATCTTTATCAAAATTTTGCATTTAGCCACAGTTGAAGTCGATGCAATGATTGAATCCTCCCCAACCCTCCTTTTCCAAAGGAGGGGGCTTTTCATTACTAAAAATCACTTTAGTTACAAGAAGTTCCCCTCTTTTTCAAAGATGAGTAGCTAGGCTACGCAAGAGGGGAGATTTTAGGAATTTTTCAAATAATTTTGCTTAACTGACTGGCATTACTCTTGCGCAAGCCGAAAATGTTTAAACTTTAGACTTAGAACATATTCAAAAACATATCGGGAGTCCTTTCTCTTGCGAAACGATGTTTCTCATCCTGAAAAGATGATGGAACATTCAATATTGATTCAAATCTCACTGAAAATAACTTTCGCAAGAAGTTTAATATTAGAATCATAAAACCCTCTTTCCTAAAATAAGAATAAGTAATTCAATTTTTATTCATTTTCAGAATATAAAAAATCATTATATTTAATATCAACTTCTCTAATAGATTATTTCAAATTCTGCGTAGCTTAGCTTAAAAAATGCTTTACCTAGGATTTGATTCTGGTATATCACATGAATAGTGCAACTAAAATTGAATTTCCACAATTGGATGACAACAAGATTCAGCAAATTTTTGCCGATGCCAAACAACGCGTTGAAGATCATTATCTTGAATTTACAGGTACTGTTTTACCGCATGAGGCATGGGCTTTATTTCAGGCAGGTCATGCGGTGATTGTTGATGTACGTACCAATGAAGAACGTAAATTTGTCGGCTATGTTGAAGATACTATTCACATTCCTTGGGCTACAGGAACTGCACTGAATCGTAATCCCCGCTTTGCCAAAGAACTTGAAACTAAAGTTGGTAAAGACAAAATAATTCTTCTTTTGTGCCGTAGTGGTAAGCGTTCAGCAGCTGCCGCTAATGTTGCCTTTAATGCAGGCTTTGAAAATATCTACAATATTGAACAAGGTTTTGAAGGTGATTTGGATGAAGACAATCATCGGGGCGTATTCAATGGTTGGCGTTTTCACCAATTGCCTTGGCGACAAGAATAAATCATAAGGACTGATTCAGACTCAGCTCAAACATTTTAATTTAAATCCACTTTTTTAAAGAAACTTCAAATATTCAGGAGAGGATCACTTTTGCCTTTAAAAACATAAATTCGTATTAAAACTTTAATTTCAATTACTTTTCCACATGTTTAGGATGTATGAAAATGGCTAAAAACCAAGAAGTAGCCCGCCAATCATTAAGTGATCAGGCTGCTCGTCAGCTTGCCAATGCAACAAAAACAGTTCCTCAGCTTTCAACCATTACACCTCGTTGGTTAACACATTTATTGCAATGGACACCTGTTGAAGCTGGTATTTACCGTGTCAACCAGGTCAGCAATACCGATGATATTCAAGTGGCGTGTACTCAACGTGACGAAGCGACATTGCCACAGACTTTTGTGGACTATGAACTCAATCCACGTGAATATTTTCTCAATGGTGTTTCTACAGTTTTAGACATTCATACCCGAGTTTCTGACTTATATAGTAGCCCACATGATCAGATCAAAGAACAATTACGCCTCACCATTGAAACCATTAAAGAGCGTCAGGAAAGTGAGCTGATCAATAACCCTGAATATGGTTTGTTGGCAAGTGTTGCAGACAGTCAACGCCTTTCAACATTGACAGGTGCGCCAACGCCTGACGATTTTGATGATCTTCTGCGTAAAGTGTGGAAAGAACCTGGCTTCTTCCTTGCTCATCCTGATGCAATTGCAGCATTTGGTCGTGAATGTACCCGTCGTGGTGTGCCACCACCAACCGTTAGCTTATTCGGTTCTCAGTTCATCACCTGGCGTGGTGTTCCATTAATTCCATCGAATAAAATCCCTGTGGAAGATGGTAAAACTAAAATCATCCTGTTACGTGTTGGCGAAAAACGTCAAGGTGTGGTCGGACTATTCCAACCAGGTCTTGCAGGTGAACAAGCGCCTGGCTTATCTGTACGCTTCATGGGGATTAACCGCAATGCGATTGCGTCATATCTGATCTCATTATATTGCTCTTTGGCGGTACTGACTGAAGATGCTTTGGCTGTACTTGAAGATGTGGAGGTTGATAAATACCATGACTATCCAAGCACTTACAAGTAATTCATTACCCACTGATACAGCATCTACACAAGCTGATGCACCGATCAGTGAATCTGTGCTTACGCAATTGGCAGCAGAGTTTTTCTCTGCTTTGCCAAAGCAAAACTCACAAGGTCTGAATTTGGAATTGCCTGAACATGAGACACCAGTCAATGGCATCAGCCATCCACCACAGCCAAAAGATCCGATTGTGGCATTGAATGGTCGTGTGCCTGCTGTGGTGCAACAAAGCAGCCTGAATCCAAGTGCGACACAACGATTCGCTGATCCAACCGCCGATCATCCTGAGCGTCGAATTTTATCTTCAGCGCCTGTGATTGGCGGTGCGCACAATCCTGATCCGTCTGCGTTATCGAATCGGATTCACTTGCCTTCTGCTACAACAGAAACACCAAGTGCATCTGCAATATCGCAACAAAATACGGCGCAGGGGCAATCTGCTTATTACTTTTTAGACATTCCAAAGCCTGATGCACTACAAGCAACAGTGCCAAGTGATGTATTGCGTAATCCTTTTGCTTTTGATGACTATCATGTTGTGGATGATCATCAACTCAAAGGCTTGCTCAAAGATCGTAATGACAAACCTGCGACTACTGAATTGGGCTATTATTTTGCTTCTGCGCCAAGTGTTGAGCAATCACAGTTTCAGCGTGAGCAAAATTTGCAAATCCCGACCACTGCACAAAATCATCAACCGATTGATATTTTGCAGATCCGTCGTGATTTTCCGATTTTACAGGAACGTGTTAATGGTAAACCATTAATTTGGTTGGATAATGCAGCAACCACACATAAACCTAAAGCGGTGATAGATCGAATTTCATATTTTTATGAACATGAAAATTCCAACATTCATCGTGCAGCGCATGAACTTGCGGCACGTGCAAGCGATGCTTATGAACATGCTCGTGATGTGGTGGCTCGTTTTATCGGTGCGCCCTCTGCACAAAACATTGTTTTTGTCCGTGGTACGACAGAAGGTATTAACCTGATTGCAAAATCGTGGGGTAAGCAAAATATTGGTGCAGGTGATGAAATCATTGTGTCCAATCTTGAACACCATGCCAATATTGTGCCGTGGTTCCAACTCACCAAGGAAACAGGGGCAAAATTACGTGTTATTCCTGTGGATGATACGGGACAGATCCGTATTGATGAGTTTATTAAGCTCCTTAATCCGAAAACCAAATTGGTTGCCATTACCCAAGTATCCAATGCTTTAGGAACTGTAACACCAACGCAGGAAATCATTGCTTTGGCGCATGCGGCAGGGGTACGTGTATTGATTGATGGTGCACAGTCAGTGTCACATATGCCAACCAATGTCACCGCACTTGATGCCGATTTCTTTGTCTTTTCAGGGCATAAAGTTTTCGGTCCTACGGGAATCGGTGCCGTCTATGCCAAAGCCGAATTGCTCGACAGCATGCCTGTTTGGGAAGGTGGCGGTAATATGATTCAAGACGTGACTTTTGAAAATGTGATTTATCAGCCTGCACCCAATAAATTTGAAGCAGGTACGGGAAACATCGCTGATGCAGTCGGTTTAGGTGCTGCATTGGAATATGTAGAAAGTATTGGTATTCACAATATTGCACGTTATGAACATGATCTGCTTGAGTATGGACAACACGCATTGCAAAGTGTTTCAGGCTTACGTCTTATCGGGACTGCGTTGAATAAGGCCAGTGTGATGTCCTTTACCCTTGCAGGTTATGAAACGGAAGAAGTGGGTAAAGTGCTGAATCAGTATGGTATTGCAGTGCGTACAGGACATCATTGTGCGCAACCGATCTTGCGCCGTTTTGGGGTAGAACGCACTGTGCGCCCTTCTCTTGCATTTTATAATACGACTGAGGAAATTGACCTATTGGTTTCAGTCTTGCATCAACTGCGTCGTGCCAAGCCGTATAAATCCTAATTGAACCATTGATGAATCATAAAAAAACCATCACATGCTGAATTGATTCGGCATGTGATTTTTATTTGGGAATGTATTTTACTTTGCTGAAATGCTACAAAATTTTGGCTAATGAGAAATCAACTTGTGAAATCAAAAATTTATCAATTTCAATATTGCTTAGGCTATTTTATTCACAATCTTGAACTTGAGCAAATCACAACAAACACTTCATAATGTCACAAATAGAAAATGTTGAAGATCTATGCTTTCTTTCAAAAAAATATTGATGCTTTGTGGATTAATCACCACAACGCAAGTGTTTGGCTTGCCGCAAGACTCTCGCCGTGCAGGCGGTATTGCTGTCATTCCTCTCGCGCAAAATATTACTGAGGTCAAATACAACGGACTTCCTGTCTTGGTCACGCAACCGAATTCACAACGCTATGCTGTATTTGGTATTCCATTATCTACGCCTGTAGGCACATTGGAACTACAAACCAACAGCCAACCGATTCAGATCGTAGTGAAAGATTATAAATATGCACAACAACGCTTAACGGTTAAAAATCAAGATTATGTTAATCCTAAACAAGAACAACTGGATCGTTATGCGCGTGAAGCCAAAGAGCAAAATGATATTTATACCTCATTTACAGCTGCACAATGGGCAGATTTTCCACATTTCATTCGCCCTACAGCAGGTAAATTCAGTAATTCTTTTGGGCGTAAACGCTTTTTTAATGGTGAAGAACGTGCGCCTCATTCAGGTTTAGACATTCCCGCACCTGTAGGTCAAAAAGTCGTTGCTCCTGCTTCTGGGGTCGTGGTGGGTACAGGAGATTATTTTTTTAATGGTCAGACTGTTTTGATTGATCACGGACAAGGCTTGATCAGCATGTTCTGCCATCTCAGTCAGATCAAAGTTACCAAAGGTCAAAAACTGAACCAAGGTGAAGTGTTAGGCTTAGTAGGGAAAACAGGGCGTGTTACAGGTGCACATTTACATTGGGGAATGAGTTTGAACAATGCTCGTGTTGACCCACAGTTATTTTTATCGCCTTAATTTTTTATCTCAAATAATAGGGATAATTTGAATTTTCGTTATAAAGTGAGAAATACTTACAAAAATACACATTTTGTAATAATTTATTTTTACAAATTTTGAACGTTTTGGTCATTCTCATTTTAAGTGCGATATAAAATAAAAAAGCCAATAAATTTATTGGCTTTTTTATGATTTGTATCATTATTCGGCAGCAATGATTTCATAATCATGGGTAATTTCAACCCCACCATCTGACAACATTTTGCTCGCAGAACAATACTTTTCAGCTGATAATTCAACAGCTTTAGCGACCTGCTTCTCTTTTACATCATGACCAGTAACAACAAAATGTAAGTGAATCTTTGTAAAAACAGCAGGTATTGTATCCGCACGTTCAGCTTTAAGCTGACAAACAACATCTGTCACATCTTGGCGAGATTTCTTTAATATAGTCACAATATCAAATGAAGCACAACCACCAAGTCCCATTAATATCAATTCCATAGGACGTGGGCCACGGTTTTCACCACCATATTCTGCCGAACCATCCATGACAATTTGATGTCCACTATCCGATTTTGCTTCAAAAGCAACATTCTCTAACCAATGTACGCTAGTTTGCATTGCAACTACCTAAAAAAAGCTATAAATTTACAGGGTACCTGTACACTAGCATAAAATGAGTTGATAAGGAATTTCATCTCTACTGCTTCTACGTGACGAGTTCAATTTAGGTCAAAAGATCTAGTTATTATCCAATTCGGAATTTTTAAGCATGTCTTCTAATTTTGCACAACTTAGTACAGATGCTTTGTCTCCTGGTCAATTACCTGAGTCAGTCAAAGCTTTGCTCAAAAGAGCCCACATCAATCGTTTTCCAAAACGTTCAACCATTGTTGATGCAGGTTCAGAGTCAAAATCTCTGTATTTAATTTTAAAAGGTTCAGTTTCAATTATTTTACGTGAAGATGATGAACGTGAAATCGTTGTTGCTTATTTGAACCCTGGGGATTTTTTTGGGGAAATGGGATTATTTGAGCAAAATCCTCAACGTACTGCGGAAGTAAGAACGCGTGACGTTTGTGAAATTGCTGAAATTTCTTATGACAATTTCCACGAAATCAGCAAACAATATCCAGATTTAAGCTACGCTGTTTTTGCTCAGCTTGTTCGTCGTTTAAAGAATACAACACGTAAAGTAACAGACCTTGCCTTTATTGACGTTTCTGGTCGTATTGCGCGTTGTTTGATTGACCTTTCTGCACAGCCTGAAGCGATGATTCTCCCAAATGGGCGTCAAATTCGCATCACACGCCAAGAAATCGGTCGTATCGTGGGTTGTTCACGTGAAATGGTCGGTCGTGTTCTTAAAACGCTTGAAGAACAAGGCATGATTGAAACTGATGGTAAAGCTATTCTAATTTTTGATGCTTCTTTAGAAGAGTCTAAATTCTCTGAAGACGATGCAGATCAAGATGATGAATAAAGTTATTGATGCTGATATGAGTGCTTAGTTTCCGAATAAAATTTATTTCGAACTGATAAATATTAATATTCTCATAAAGCCTAAATAATATTTTAAAAGCAAACTTTCGAGTTTGCTTTTTTTACGCCCTGTTTTTATTTGGCTACGCTTTCTTCTAAATGCGTATTGGCACTGTTATCACTATTTGAGATTTTTATATCTTTTATTTCTAATATGAACATTTTTTACATACACTTCTTCACATAATTTTAGGTTATGATCTATTAAATATGATAAATATTTTTGAAATAGTTCTAGTATTTTCAAGGAAATAGAATGAAATTAAATCGTTTAGGTCGTTCCGAACTTGTTGTCCCTGAAATTTGCCTGGGTACGATGACTTTTGGTGAACAAAATAATCAGCAACAGGCATTTGAGCAACTGACTTATGCACTGGATAAAAATTTGAATTTCTGGGATACAGCAGAAATGTACCCTGTTCCCCCAAAGCCTGAAACTCAAGGTTCAACTGAAACGATTATTGGAAATTGGATCGCGCAAAATGGACAACGTGATCAACTCATTCTTGCAACAAAAATAGCAGGACCTGCCCAAGGTGGTAGTCAAATCCGCAATGGTCAGACGAAATTTAATGCTTCTGACATTCCCGCAGCGATTGATAGCTCTTTAAAGCGCTTACAGACGGATTACATCGACTTATACCAATTGCACTGGCCTCAACGCCCTGCCAACTTCTTTGGCCCCCTTGGATATGGCAATGAGCTTGCTAATACTGATCAGGATATCACCCCACTTGCTGAAACTTTAGAAGCACTTTCATTAGAGGTCAAAAAGGGACGTATCCGCCATATTGGCTTATCCAATGAAACCCCATGGGGAACCTTAAAATTTCTACATTTAGCCGAGCAATTGGGTCTAGAAAAGGTGGTCAGCGTGCAAAACCCATATAGCTTACTCAATCGTACCTATGAGATTGGTATGGCTGAGATTGCCAAATATGAAGGCGTAGGACTACTCGCATACTCACCTTTGGCTTTTGGTTACTTAACTGGAAAATATCGTCACGGAGCACGTCCTGCAGATGGGCGAATTACCCTGTATTCACGCTTTAGCCGCTATAGCAATCCGCAAAGTGACTGGGCAACTGAACAATATGCTTTAGTGGCAGAAAAGCATGGTTTAAGCCTCACACAACTTGCACTAGCTTTTATTAAACAGCAATTTTTTGTAAGTAGCACCATCATCGGAGCAACAACATTAACTCAACTTAAAGAAAATGTTCAGGCTTTTGATGTTGATTTATCTAACGAAATTCTAATTGAAATTGAAGCTATTCATAAACAACAGCCTAATCCCGCTCCCTAAAAGACAATTAAAGCATAGCTTTAATTGTCTTTTAGAAAACGCACCGTAGTTACTGAGCTTTGATACACTTAAAAAATGCACCTTAATTTCGATGCTTCGATGGACGTAAAAAAACTCCAATCACTCATTTTTAAGCATTAAAAAAGGATGCAAAAGCATCCTTTTCTTGATTTAGCTCAATCAATAATTTAATTATTTACCGCCACGTGCGTTATAAACTGCCATCGCTTCTGGTAAATTCTTTTTCATAGCATTGATACGGTTCGCATCTGATGGGTGAGTTGAAAGCAATGCAGAGCCTTGAGCACCACTATTTTTCGCCATTTTTTCCCATAATGTGATCGCAGATTGCGGGTTATAACCAGCTTTCGCCATCATGATTAAACCACCTTCATCGGCACGACTTTCTAAGCTACGTGAATATGGCAAACCTACACCCACTTGGCTACCCAAATCAATTGCAGCATTACCTAGCTCACCAAGTTGTGCGCCAGCGTATGACTTACCAATACCAACAGCAAGGTTAGTTAAAGCTTGAGCGCCTACTTTTTGTTTAGAATGCTCTTCTAGTGCATGCGTCATTTCATGACCCATTACTGCAGCGACTTCAGCTTCTGATAAGTTTAATTTATTTACAATACCAGTATAGAAAACAACTTTACCACCTGGTGCAACATAAGCATTCACAGTATCTGATTTTAATACAGCCAACTGCCAATCAAATTTTTGACCTGTCTTATTCATTTGATCTGCGTACGGCTTTAAACGAATAAATGCAGAATTAATTTTCTTATAGGTTGCAGAAGAAGTGTCTAAAGTATTTTTACTACGTGCTTCTTGCACGGTTTTATTAAAACCTTGTGTAGCATTCATATTTAAAGTCGCTGAATCAGCTCCAGCCATATCAGCAATCGTTGTACATCCTGAAATAGAAATAGCAGTGATAGTACAAAGGCTAAGTAATAATTTATTGTTCATTATAATCAACTCCATAGAGAACAAATTTAAGCATTTTAAATTATATGCAAAAGTATGCTAAGCATAAATCAATACAAGCCTTAAATTCATATTAATTATGTAAATAAATCACTTAAAAAAACTGAATGATTAACCAATAGACTAAACAAATAATATTTAATCCCAAGTAAATAATTTTAAGAGGCTCTATTTTTTCTTCTAAAGTTGGACTTTTTCTTTTTGCAAATAAAAAAGCATTTTGGATTAAAATAATAGGTACCAAAATACATGCCACCATCACACTTAACCCAAGCAAAGCACTATTGATAATTTCAGGATCATTGGTCTGCGCATGAATAATCGATAGCGCGATTGTAGGCGCCCCACCCATTGCAAAAATTAGGGAATAAAATATCGTGGCTGATATATTTTTTTGCATTCTACAAACTCAATGTGTATCTAAAGATATATTTTAACAAGCTAAATATGAAAACCTAGTCAATTTTTTGTCGACTTTAGTCTTTATTAAAAGTCTTGAATTATGTATAAAAAAGCCCCGAAATTTCGAGGCTTTTAAATCACTTATAACTGCAAAAACAATTAAGCGTCAAAAGGATGACGCATAACGATTGTTTCATCACGATCTGGACCAGTTGAAATGATGTCAATTGGACATTCAATCAATTGTTCAAGACGTTTTACATAGTTAATAGCATTCTGTGGCAATTGATCAATCGATTTTGCACCGAAAGTCGATTCAGACCAACCTGGCATTGTTTCATAGATTGGTTTTAAAGTTTCAAATGCAAGAGCATCAGATGAACCTACACAACCAGAATCCGCTGCTTCATAACCTACACAGATTTTAACTTCTTCTAAACCGTCTAAAACGTCAAGTTTAGTTAAGCAAATACCTGAAAGTGAGTTTACATCTACAGAACGACGTAGAATTTCAGCATCAAACCAACCACAACGACGTTGACGACCAGTAGATGCACCAAATTCAGAACCAACAGTACCTAAGTGTTTACCAATCGCATCACCAACATCGTTAGCAGCATCGTAAACAAGCTCAGTTGGGAACGGACCAGCACCTACACGAGTTGTATATGCTTTAGTAATACCCAATACATAATCAAGGTGCAATGGACCAAGACCTGAACCTGAGCTTACGCCACCCGCAGTTGTATTTGATGAAGTTACATACGGATATGTACCGTGGTCAACATCTAGAAGTGAGCCTTGAGCCCCTTCAAACATGATGTTTTCACCATTTTTGCGGTAGTTATGCAACTCAGTAATTACATCAATTACTAGTGGTTTAATCACTTCACGCCATTGATCACACAATGCAAGTACATCTTCAACCTTAACTGCTTCAACACCGAAGAATTGAGTCAATTGGAAGTTATGGTACTCAAGAAGCTCTTCAAGTTGCGCTTTAAGATGATCGCCACCACGTACTAAATCCGCAACACGGATCGCACGACGCGCAACTTTATCTTCATACGCAGGACCAATACCACGACCAGTTGTACCAATTTTGGCATTACCACGTTTTATTTCACGTGCTTGGTCAAGTGCGATATGGTGAGGAAGAATCAACGGACAGTTTGGAGAGATACGTAGACGTTCACGTACAGGCACGCCTTCTTTCTCTAAAATATCCATTTCTTTGATCAAAGCTTCTGGTGAAAGTACCACACCATTACCAATTAAGCACAGTACGTTTTCACGTAAAATACCTGATGGAATGAGGTGAAGAACTGTTTTCTTACCACCAACGACAAGCGTATGCCCTGCGTTATGTCCGCCTTGATAACGTACTACCGCTGCTGCTTGATCTGTGAGCAGGTCAACGATTTTACCTTTACCTTCGTCGCCCCATTGGGTACCGAGTACCACAACACTTTTGCCCATAATAGCCTCATTACATCATGCTGTTAAAATAGAAAACCAAATCGAATTTGATGAATATTCAATCTGATACTTAAATAGTTTCGATCTTCCACTCACCCGCAACATTCACCATTTTGTGAGTAGCATACGGTACAGAGTTTAAATCATCATTACCCAATAACTGAATTACACTTAAGCCTTGTGTACGTGCTGTTGCAATCGCATCAAGTAAAGCAGGTTCTGTTCCTTTCGGCGCAACCACTTTCTCGATTTTTTGATGCTGACCTGCGCTTAAAGTATATAAGTCACAAGAGAAACCTGTTGCAGGACGGGCACGTCCAAAGTGTTCACCAATACCATCATAACGTCCGCCTTTGGCTAATGGCTCTGCACGATTTGGTGCATAGACTGCATACATTAACCCAGTGTGGTAGTGATATGAACGAAGCTCTACAACATCGATACCAATTTTTAGATTTGGCCAACGTGTTTGGATTTCTGTTTGTGTGGTACGAAGTGCATCAACTGCTTGTTTAAACGCAACATCCGCAAGAATTTCTGTGCTTAAGTTCGCTTGCAAAGCTTCAAAATCACTTGCATAACGACCTAAGGCATAAAAATCTGCACCAAATTTTAAATCTTGAGTAAATTCAGCAAGCTCAGGTAAAGCTTTGCGTTGATAAAGATCAGACAACTGACGTTCAGTCGATTTATTTAGACCCGCATGTTTAACTAAACTTCTGAATAAGCCAACATGCCCTAAATCCAAATGAATACCGTCTTCTAAACCTGCAGTTTTAATCAAGTTCAGCATCACATCGATCAGTTCAACGTCTGCATCTATACTGTCTGAACCAAATAATTCTGCACCTAACTGTAAAGGCGCACGCGTGGTATTGAAACCTTGTGGTTTAGTATGAAGTACTGTTCCTGCATAGCAGTAACGCGCCACACCTTGTACTTGATGTACATGGGCATCGATACGAGCCACTTGCGGTGTCATATCGGCACGCACACCAAGTAAACGACCTGAAAGTTGGTCGATGACTTTAAAAGTGGCTAAGTCTAAATCTTGATTCGATTCGGAGAGAGAAGAAAGAGATTCGATGTATTCGATAAATGGCGTATACACCAGTTGATAACCTCGAGATGCAAGGAAATCTAAAGCTTTACGGCGCAATTGTTCAATGACTTGCGCTTGCTCTGGTAATACATCAGCTACACCATCAGGTAATAACCATGTCTCTGAAATGGGCATGTTGTAAACCTAAATCCTGTCTGCGCGGAACTAATCCGCATAAAAAAATCGGGAACACACCCGATTTCTCTAATTTTAGCACGATCATTGGCACTGTGCATTAGACTTTTGCAGAAAAAATGCGTTTCATACCCAATTAAATGCTTTTTGGTCTTTTACTTGATTTATAGATATTTTAAATTCACTTTTATTGTGATTCCTTGTGATCTATTTCGACTTATCAAGTGTTCATATATCAACTTGGGCTATATAGATGGTGTCTTCCAAGTCAAAAAACCAATTAATTGTAAAGGACTGGTGACAATATCAAATGTGATTGCTAACGGATATAAAGCAATGTTCTTGGCAGTTTGCGCCACTTTTGATTTTTCAATCGTTTGATAAACAATCAAATCAACAGGTTGTTTGAAGCGATGCTGTAACTGGTTTTTATTGGCAACTTGCTGCGCCAAACGTAAATCCACAGCAATGTCCAATTTACACTGCAATTCCACCTTACTCTTTACACATTCAAAATCAAACTGTTTAAGCTTTGCTTGGTCTTGTGGCTTCACATGTTGCAAAGATTTTCGATAAACGAGATAAATATTTGCATGCATATTTTTCCCTTGGGTTTCACGCTCTTTTTTCATCTCAAATAGGATGGGATTTTTAGGGTTTTCATTCCGCACCAAACCCAGTGCTAAGTTTGTGTCCCACCCTGCTTGATACAAACTTAAGTTTTGCAAATCGAACTGTTGTAAAATTTGATTCAAGTTTTGAGTTGTTATTTTCGACTTCTGATCTGAAGTCACTAAGTAGCTATACTTTTCACCTGCAATGACCAATGCATCTTCATAACCTGAGATAGGCTGACTCGCACGCCCAATTGCAATCAACTGATCTCGCATCACCAATACTTTTTTTGTACTATAGTGATCTTGTTCATGAACAGCTACTGTTAAAAGGGTTGTAGCACACCCCGACAACCCAATTCCCAACAGAGACAATATCATCATTAGTCTTTGGTAATTTTTCATTATTCATACGTCCTTAATATTATCTTTTTAATGATTAAATTTTATGGCAAATTAGAAAATTTCACTGAACTCAGTAATAGCAACAATACTAATATCAAGTCAAAGGTAAAACTGTCGTTAATTTTATTTTTTGCAATGGAATCTCCGTTTTTACATTCTGAATTCCTGCAATTTTATTTAAGTGATTAATCTGAAATTTACGGTAAGCTTCTAAATCAGAAACAACTATCCTTAAAAAGAAGTCACAATCCCCCGCCATCAACTGGCATTCCACAATTTCAGGGATATTCATAATTGCATCAATAAATTGATTTACCGTCTTTTCATCTTGGCTTTTCAACCAAATTCGAGCAAAGACTGTAAGCCCTAAATTTACCTTTTGTGGATTCAGCAATGCCACATAGCGATCAATCACTCCTTCTTCTTCAAGCTGTTTAACACGTCTTAAACACGGCGATGGTGACAAGCCAATTTTTTCAGCAAGATCATTATTTTGTAATTTTCCATTCTGCTGTAAAGCATGCAGAATACGCTTATCCATTTGATCCATCACGCACCCAAGAATAATAAAGCTATTTAATATTAAAAATAGCATATTTTCAGCAATAAAATTTTAAATATAAAATTCAAACAAGTGAATAAAGTAAAATATAGCGTCCATAAAAGCATAAAATAATTTTCCAATCACCAGTAATGTAATTGAGTTACCACCATGTTCAAGTTCAAAAGCTCTACCCATGAGATCAATGAATCTATTGAATATCGTGAGTTTCTACGTGGTGTGAAAATTTCAATTCCTATGCTTTTGGGGATTATTCCATTTGCCTTGGTTTTAGGTACTCAAGCAGCACAGAAAGGCTTTTCTGCGCTAGAAGTTCCCTTATTGACGGGGCTGAATTTCGCAGGCGGTTCAGAATTTGCGATTATTGAAGTGTGGACGCAACCACCCCAACTAATGTTTTTGATTTTAATCACTTTCTTAGTCAATAGTCGTCATATTTTAATGGGCGCTAGTTTAGCACCATATATTCGCCATTTACCCAATCGTAAAGCCTTGCTGTTATTGTTCTTTATGTGTGATGAAAGCTGGGCTTTAAGCATTACCGATGCGCACAAAAACAACCCACGAAATCCCTATGCAGGTTTTAGTGTGTTCTTCTATATCGGTTTGTGTTTCGCCCTCTATGTAATGTGGGTCGTGTTTACCACTTTGGGCGTAGGAATTGGCTCATTTTTAGGTGATGTGACAAAGTTTGGCTTTGATATGGCATTCCCTGCTGTATTCTTAGTTTTATTACGTGGCATGTGGAAAGGCTTTAAACCTGCGTTACCGTGGTTGATGAGTTTAATTGCTGCTGCACTGGCTTATCTTTACTTACCGAAAGGTTGGTATGTTTTAGTCGGTTCCGTGACTGGCATTATCGCAGCAATATTGTTTATTGGAGATGAAGAATGATCCATATTCCTACACTCATTGCCATTATTTGTGTTGCTTTAACCACCTATTCCACACGAGTTTTGGGTTACTTATTGCTTAAAAACAGAAAATTAAGCAAAAGAACGACACAGATTTTACAAGTGATTCCAGGATGTGTACTGATTTCAGTGATTGCACCTTATTTTGTTTCAGACAATCCTGCTAATTTAATTGCAATTGCTATTACATTTCTTGCTGCATGCTATTTATCATTATTACCGACAGTTTTGATCAGTATCGTTGCCACAGGTCTTTTGAGATACTTATTGGTTTAGGGTATCCCAAACACCAATCGGCTTGACTTTAAAATATCGAATTAAGATGAAGCATTTCTTTGCAATATTTTGATTAATTCAGCATTTTGAAACTCAACCTGCGTCAAACGATTTGAGGTATTGTCCAATACCTCTTGTTGCACATGCATCTTCTTGGCTAAATCTTGCATGATTTCCAAAGTTTGTTTTAAATGTTGCTCTTGAGATTGGATCTTTTGAGTTTTTATTTCTACAGCTTCTGCAAGCGCTTTGTTTTCCTTGGTTAATTTCCCCATCTGCCAAATCAATAACATCATTGCCAAATAAATAATGCCCATCCCGATATAAATAAAAACCATACGTCCCCCATATCCATTTAATAAAATCATTCTAATTTTCAAAAGTAAAAACTAATCGCTTCAATCAATGCTCAATTGTCTTTTAAATACTAAGCAATAAATGATTCACATAAGTCTAATAATCGGTTGGCATAGCCCCATTCATTGTCATACCACGCAAAAACTTTTGCCTGATGACCAACCACCATAGTTTGGGTTAAATCCACCACCAATGAATAAGGTGAATGGTTAAAGTCACTTGAAACCAATAGTTCATCAGTAACAGACATGATTTCAGCATAATCATACTTTGCAGCTTTAATCAGTGTCTGATTGATCAGATGTGCTGTAACCGGTGATTTTGAAATAAAGGTTAAATCAATCGCTGCAACATTAATGGTGGGAACACGAATCGAAAAACCATCAATCCGCCCATCCATTTTTGGCATCACTTGTTTTAAAGCACCTAAGGCTGAAGATGTGGTCGGAATAATATTTTGACCAGAAGCTCGAGCACGACGCAAATCACGATGTGCATGATCTAAAACCGATTGATCGGCTGTCACTGCATGAATTTCGGTCATCAGTGCAGTATCAATCCCAAAAGCATCATCAATAATTTTTACCAAAGGCACTAAAGCTTGTGTGGTACATGACACACTGGAAATAATTTGATCCGTTGCTTTCACATCATGGTGATTGACACCATAAACAATTGCAGCATCCACTGTGTCAAATGGTGCAGCACCGATAATGACACGTTTAGCGCCAGCTAGAATATGTTGAGTTGCAGCTTCACGAGAACGAAAAAGACCTGTGCATTCAAGCACGATGTCTACATTTAAATCTTGCCACGGCAATAATTCAGGTTTCGGCTGTCTTAAAATTTGAACGCGCAGTTTGGTTTGACGTGCATCTATACATAAATAAATCTTGTTATTTTCTTCTTCAATATTTACAGCACCATCAAAACGACCATGTGTTGTATCGTATTTAAATAGATGGACTAAGGTTTCAACATCTGCAACATCATTGATCGCTACGATTTCAAAATGGAATGGTTTTGGATTTTCAAACCAAGCTCGGAGTACATTTCGTCCAATTCGCCCAAATCCGTTAATCGCCACACGTTGCATCGTTGATCCTTAAAGTTGAAACAAGGGATTTCATGCTTATGTTATCGGATTTCTTGGCTTTAGGGAGGATATTTGTCAAAATGAATTAGAAATATTCAAGTTAAAAACAATATAGCAACTTTCGATAAAATTGAGAATTTTAAAATGGTGAATTTAAAACAAGTCTTTTATCTTTTCTTAGCTTCAATCATGTTCTCAAGTCCTACACTTCATGCAAAGCCAATTTATATTGCTTGTGATGCGCAACAAAGCTTGCAACTTATTCAAAAATTCCATCTTTTGTCAGACCTGACAGTGAAATATGAGGAAATTGAAAATCGTTCTGATTGCATTCAACTCAATGATTCACAAGTATTGATTGCAACAGCCAATATGATAGATGCGAAGCAAGATGATTATCAGATCAATCTTGATTTAATTGATATTAATAAACAAAAATTATTAATGCGCTATCAACATCCTCAATTTGTTTCAGAAGCGAATGGTAAATTTTCATCAATCAAATTTGATCGTGTCCCATACTCAAACTTAGCTGAACAACATGTAATCGGATTAAAAACTCATCTCTACAATATCGGTGAGCACAGCTATGACTTAGATAAATTCAATTTATTCCGTATTATTTATAGCACTCCGACTGCTAAAAACAATAAAATTCAATGGGTGTTAAAAAGCCTAAATACTCAAATCCAATCGAGCTGGCGACCTACGCATGGTTGTGATGAAAGTACCAGTGATGAAATAAAAAGTATTTTTATTCTGCAAAATACTCAGAATCATCAATTAGAGGATATTTTACTCAAACAAACTAAAAAGTCTGTCGATACCGACGAAAAATGTAAAACCAAACGAGTCAATCAAACACAGCAACAATTGTTAAAATTTAATGGTGAGTCTTATCAAATCGACAAAACACAATTGTTGTATTCGGATGATTTGAAAGATGAATAAAATAATAAAGTGAAAATTTCAGGCTTAAACTTATCCTATTACGACAATAGAACAGATCAACATCTGTTCTATTATCAACAATCTGCGTAAATTCAATTTGAAGTATTAATCGACTTCCAACACCATCGCTGCACCGATACCACCCGCAGCACATGCAGTAGTCAAAGCCACACCACCGCCACGACGTTTCAGCTCATGTACGGTCTGACCGATCACACGCCCACCTGTTGCCCCAAATGGATGACCATAAGCGACTGAGCCACCATTCACATTGAGAAGATCGAAATTCACCTCACCCACCGCATGCGAACGGTTTAATACTGTCTTGGCATAACTATCTGAGTCTAAACCTTTAATATTACATAGAACCTGACCTGCAAAAGCCTCATGCATATCGATCAGTGTCATTTCTGCAAGTGGAATACCTGCTCGTTCCAATGCAATTGGCGCTGCCAACACAGGTCCCATTAACAAATCTTCTTTTGGCGTTTTCGCAGCAAAGGCATAAGAACGAATATAACCAATCGGTTCAAAACCTAAAGCTTTGGCTTTTTCTTCACTCATGAGCAAAACAGCCGAAGCACCATCCGTCAACGGGCTTGCATTACCTGCTGTCACCGTACCTTTGCCCGAAAGATCAAATACAGGTTTTAATTTGTCATAAGCTTCACGTTTCGGATTTTGACGGACAAGGTTATCTTCTTTTAGGGTTTTTCCTGAACTCAATGTCGCTGTCAGCACTTGCTGATCTAAGTAGCCTTGTTTCCACGCATTGTCCGCATTAAAGTGTGATTTAAATGCAAGATCATCTTGCTCACTACGGCTGATGCCCCATTTTTTCACCATTTGTTCACAACTTTGCCCCATGGTTTCATGGGTAGAATATTCTGTAATCGACGGTTGTTGTGGCAAAATATCACTCGGACGTAATGCGGACAGTAATTTCAAACGATCTTTCAGCGTTTTGGCAAAATTGACATCACGCAATGTTGAAGAAAATTTTGCAGACATCGGCAAACGCACACTACTGGTCGAATCTGTTCCACCTGCAATGATAATGTCTGCATTGCCCGCTAGGATCGTTTCAGCCGCACTGGTGATAGTTTGAAAGCTGGTCGCACATGCCCGTGTAATACTATAAGCATCGACATTTTCCAAGCCTGCCTGTAAAGCAATCTCACGGGCAATAAATGGCGCTTCTGGAATCATGACTGTCATTCCAAAAACCAATTGGTCGATGTCATCTTTATTTAAATTATTGCGTTTGATCAGCTCATTAACCACCATTACGCCTAAATCAATCGCATTCAAATCTTTATAATGTGTTGCAATACGGGCAAATGGAGTACGCACCGCATCTATAATGGCAATGCGTCCATGCTTATTGGATAACTCTACTTTACTGTTCACTTTTGTTCCTTAAAATTATTTTAATCAAAATGGCAATAACCGAGAGTAATGGTCTGTGCGTTTATTCAACAATGGCTGAACTGACAATTCTGACTGATATTTATGTGCATCAGTCTTCTTTAGTTGAAGGTATTATTTTATGGTTTGGCAGATTTTCATCTTTAAACACTGACTCTAATCTTGGCTTCAATGATTGTCATTTAACAGATATGCTATGATCCGAGTTCTTAAAAATGATGAAAAACAATACAAATTACAACGCAACCTAGAATGTAACAATCTTGCGGGGATCTCCCCTTATTGATTCTGAATTGAGACAAAAAATGCTTTTAAAATCACCATTATTCCTGATGCTCGGCTTAAATACTTTATTGCTCACTATGCAAAGCCATGCTGCAGAAACCTATCAGCGTTGTTCAGAACAACAACAAGAACAAATCATTCAAAAATTTAAATTACTGACACATAAGTTTGACCAGACTGATGCAAAAACATATAAAAGTTGCATTAACTTAGATCAACAACAAAGATTTCAACTGATTGCCATTAGCCAACCCATTGCATACCAAGATTATAATGATATGGAACATGACTTAAATCTTTATCTCATTGATTCATCATCAAATAAAGTATTACAACGATACAAAGATCCAAGCAGTCACATAACAGATGCAGAACGCTATGATGGTGTAAAATTGCATACCACAAAATTTTCAACGCTCGCCAATACGCATGTCGTTGGTGTAGAGACTGGTAGTTCACACGAAGGTGGATTTTCTTATCGCCATAACAATCTGGCTTTATTTAAAATTGATTCCAAACAGCCAATTAAAGAAATTTTTAGTGGTATAGGCACTGATGATAGCGGCTACGTCAATGCCAGTTGTGGACAAGACAATCCATCCTCAGAAGTAAAACGCATTTTAGTTTTAAGCAATCAACTAAGTAATGGTTTACAAAATATCATTTTAAAAGAACAAAAAAATCAAATCATTGGCAATGAGAATACATGCAAAGTAAAAAGAAATACGTTCAAACAACAACAAACTTTGAAATTTAATGGCAAAGAATACAAATTACAGCATCACAATTTACTGGGTATAGATCCTTTTTAAACATAGGTTGCAATGATGATGCCATTACAATTTAAATTTACACTATTTTTGAGTGCAATCATGCTCATGATGAGTACACAAAGTTTTGCAACTGAAAAATATGCTGTGTGTTCAACCATAGAAATTAAGCAGATTAACCAACGCCATACACTTAAATTACGACCAGAATCTCTTCAAAACAACCCAGCAAATTCCTTTAACGACTATGCCTGTATAAAAACAACACCCAATCATCAATTCATCTTTGCTTATATCTCAGAGGACAGTCCAGATTTGAATAAAAATCAAGATTACAACCTTTCCATTCTTGTTTTGGGTACTGATCAGAAGCTGTTAAGCAGACTAGAACAAAAGGGCTTTTTCCCATTTAGTGGTTTAGAGTTTGAAGGAATACGTCTAGAAAACGTGCCATTTTCCACACTCAAAAATACAACCGTATTTGGGCTTTCAAGTCGCGAAAGTAAATTTGGTGATCCAAGTTTTAGCAATCATGAACTCAACTTATTTCAGATCAATTCATCTGGGAAAATACAACAAATTTTATATCATTTTCCTAGCTATACCTACTCAACGCTATCTCGCTCTCAATGCCATGATGCGACGACTGATCTAGTAGACCGCAAACTAATACTCTCCGATCAACTCAGTCATGGCTTGCAAAACATTATAATAAAAGAAACCAAAACCACTCACGGCTCAGATTATAAAACCCGCAAAACGAGTGAAAATAAATATAAACGTCAACATATTATGAAGTTTAATGGCGAACGGTATATTTTTAATGAACGTAATTTTCTGCAAAGCGATGGAATTTAAAATTGTGCTTTCCACAAAACAATAGAAAAACCCATAATTCGCCTGAAAATCATTGGTGGTATGCGGTTTTTCCGTTATACTTTGGCGTTTTAAAAAATTAAGCCCGTGTGCTGACTAAGCATAAAAATCAGACTTAGAAGTACACTTTTAGCCAATATGAGAATTAAGGAGTGACTTGGTTGTGAGTACTCGTTTTATGACAACTGCTGAAATACGTGAAGCATTTTTGCGTTACTTTGAATCGCAAGGACATACACGTGTCGCGTCGAGTTCACTTGTACCCGCCAACGACCCTACTCTGCTGTTCACCAATGCAGGGATGAACCAATTCAAAGACTGTTTCTTAGGTCTTGAAAAACGTGACTATGTCCGTGCAACGACTTCACAGAAATGTGTTCGTGCAGGTGGTAAACACAACGACTTAGACAATGTCGGTTATACCGCACGTCACCATACCTTCTTTGAAATGTTGGGTAACTTCTCTTTTGGTGATTACTTCAAACATGACGCAATTCGTTTCGCTTGGGACTTTTTGACTGGCGAAGAATGGTTAGCATTACCCAAAGATAAACTCTATGCCACTGTTTATCATACCGATGATGAAGCTTTTGACATCTGGAACAAAGAAATTGGTTTAGATGCAAGCCGTATCATCCGTATTGGTGATAACAAAGGCGAAAAATACGCATCAGACAACTTCTGGGCGATGGGTGACACAGGTCCTTGTGGTCCATGTTCAGAAATCTTCTTTGACCACGGTGATCACATCTGGGGTGGCTTACCTGGCTCACCTGAAGAAGATGGCGACCGTTTCATTGAAATCTGGAACAACGTATTCATGCAGTTCAACCGTACTGCGGATGGCGTATTGCATAATCTTCCTGCCCCTTCTGTCGATACAGGTATGGGCTTAGAGCGTATTTCTGCTGTTTTACAGCATGTAAATTCAAACTACGAAACAGATCTATTCCAACACTTATTGAAATCTGCTGCTGAAATTATCGGTGTAGATACCACAGAAGCTGTTGCAACTGCACAAGCAAACAACAGCCCTGTTGAATACCCTGCTTCACTTAAAGTCGTTGCTGACCATGCACGTTCTTGCTGCTTCCTGATCGCAGATGGTGTAAATCCATCGAATGAAGGTCGTGGTTATGTATTGCGTCGTATTATCCGTCGTGCTGTACGTCATGGTAATAAAATGGGCGCAACAGGTACATTCTTCTACAAAATGTTGCAACCTCTGATCGACGTAATGGGCGAAGCGTATCCTGAGCTTGCTGAACGTCGTCAAGTGATTGAAACTGCATTGATCCGTGAAGAAGAACAGTTTGCAAAAACTTTAGAGCAAGGTTTGAAATTGCTTGAAGGTGAACTGGCGAACTTAAAAGGCAATGTGATTGCTGGCGAAACAGTATTTAAGCTATATGATACCTATGGCTTCCCAACAGATTTAACCGCTGATATAGCACGTGAACGTGATTTAACCATTGACGAAGCTGGCTTCGAAGTTGAAATGGCTGCTCAACGTCAGCGTGCCCGTGATGCAGGTAAATTCGCTGTCGATTACAACTCAATTGTCAAAGTCGATGGCGAAACTCAGTTTGATGGCTACGATGCAACGCAAGGTCAAGGTCAGATTGTTGCGATCTACAAAGATGGCGAACAGGTTGATGAAGTTGTTGAAGGTGATGAAGCACTCATCGTATTGAACCAGACGCCTTTCTATGCAGAAAGCGGTGGTCAGATCGGTGATACAGGTATCTTCAAAAACGATACTGGTATCTTTGAAGTTCAGGATACTAAAAAATCGGGTGGCGCATTCGTTCATCAAGGTATCGTGACTGTAGGTAGCTTAAAAGCAACTCAAGCAGTTGAAGCGATTGTGAAAGCAGATATCCGTGAAGCGACTGCACGTAACCACTCTGCGACTCACCTTTTACATGCTGCTTTACGTCAAGTGCTTGGCGAACATGTACAACAAAAAGGTTCTTTGGTTGCGTCTGACATTTTACGTTTTGACTTTGCCAATGACCAACCTGTGACATTTGCTCAAATTCAACAAATTGAACGTATTGTCAATGCTGAAGTGATTGCCAATACTGTGGTTTCTACTGAACTTTTAGACATCGATACTGCCAAAGAAAAAGGCGCAATGATGCTGTTCGGTGAAAAGTATGGCGATGAAGTACGTGTACTTTCTATGGGTACCACAAAAGATGAGAAGAACTTCTCTATCGAATTGTGTGGTGGTATCCACGTAAAACGTACAGGTGATATCGGTTTATTCAAAATCACTTCTGAAGGTGGTGTTGCTGCGGGTGTACGTCGTATCGAAGCGGTTACAGGGACTAAAGCACTTGAAACTGTACAAAAAGTTGATGCAGACATTGTTCACATCAATGACTTGTTAAAAGCGCAAAAAGATCAGACTGTTGAAAAAGTTGAAGCAACTGTTGAAACAGCACATCAATTGCAAAAGCAAATTGAGCAATTGAATCAAAAACTGGCGAATTTCCAAGCATCTGAACTGATGAGTCAAGTTCAGGACATCGTAGGTCGCCAGACACTTATTGCCACTGTTCATGGTCAGGATGCGAAATCTGTTCGCCATCTTCATGACAGTGTCAAATCTAAATTAGACAATGCAGTGATCGTGCTTGCAGGTGTTGAAGGTGATAAAGTCAGCTTGATCGCATCTGTAGCGAAAGATTTCACTGCAAATCTAAAAGCGGGTGACATCATCAAACACTTAGCGACAGAGCTGGGTGGTAAAGGTGGTGGTAAACCTGACTTAGCACAAGGTGGCGCGCCACTAAACGAGAAGTTTGAACCAGTTATGGCAGATCTTACTGCTTGGCTTGCTCAAAAATAATAACTTCACCTTTTGTGTAAATGACTCTAATGCCAATTAGAGTCACTGCTTATATGGAACAAACATGGCATTAATCGTTCAAAAATATGGCGGTACCTCTATGGGTACTCCTGAGCGCATTTTAAATGTTGCTCGTCGCGTAAAGCGTTGGCATGATCACGGACACAAGGTTGTCGTAGTTGTATCAGCAATGAGTGGTGAAACCAACCGCTTATTGGCTTTAGCGAAGGCCATTACCGAAACCCCTGATCCTCGTGAATTAGACCAAATGGTGTCTACGGGTGAACAGGTAACGATTTCAATGTTAGCAATGGCACTCAATTCAATTGGTGTTGCAGCGAAGTCACTTACTGGTCGTCAGGTTGGGATTAAAACCGACAATTCATACACCAAAGCGCGTATCGAATCAATCGACACAGATGTAATGACTGGGCACTTAGATGCAGGTCGTGTGATTGTCGTTGCTGGTTTCCAAGGTTTTGATGCTGAAGGAAATACCACAACCTTAGGTCGTGGTGGTTCGGATACTTCAGGTGTAGCCCTTGCTGCTGCTCTGAAAGCGGATGAATGTCAGATTTATACCGATGTTGACGGTGTATATACCACTGACCCTCGTGTTGCACCAAAAGCTAAAAAAGTTGATCGCATTTCATTTGAAGAAATGCTTGAAATGGCATCGCTTGGTTCAAAAGTTCTGCAAATTCGTTCTGTAGAATTTGCAGGAAAATACCAAGTGCCTTTACGCGTATTATCAAGTTTTGATAATGACGATGATGGCGCATTCGACGAAGAATTTAAGAAAAACGTCGGTACACTAATCACCACTGAAGCGGAAGACAACATGGAAAATCCTATTATTTCAGGTATCGCATTTAACCGTGACGAAGCAAAATTAACTATTTTAGGTGTTCCTGATGAACCAGGTATTGCCTCTAAAATTTTGTCACCGATTGGTGCTGCAAATGTTGAAGTGGATATGATTATCCAAAACGTTGAAGAAGATGGTACAACTGACTTCACATTTACAGTAAATCGTGGTGAATTGAAAAAAGCTAAAGCGATTTTAGAAGAAACAGCACGTGCAATTGGTGCGCGTGAAGTTGCAACACGTGATGATATCGTTAAAGTATCAATCGTAGGCGTAGGTATGCGTTCACATGCAGGTGTTGCAAGTAAAATGTTTACTGCACTTGCTGATGAAGGCATCAATATCCTGATGATTTCAACTTCAGAGATCAAAATTTCTGTGATTATTGAAGAAAATTACTTAGAACTTGCAGTTCGTACGCTTCACACTGCTTTCGGTTTAGACCGTGAACATGGTGAATCAAGCGTTCGTGCATAATATTTGATCAAGTAACGCAATTTATTTGCTATTTTGACCAATAAAAAAACTGAGCCACTATAGTGTTTTCTATAGTGGCTCTGTTATATTAGGTTTGAGGTTTTAGAAAATTTTCGACAGAGTGATGAAAAAGTGAAAAACTTGTCACATTATTCTGTTAGAATTATTTTGCTATTTAAGGTTGTGTTTTCTAATTTTAGAAATTGTCGCAGGTTTAGCGTTTAAGCAAGGAGATAAACATGCTGATTCTGACCCGTCGTGTCGGAGAAACTTTGATGATTGGGGATCAAGTCAGTGTTACTGTGCTTGGTGTTAAAGGCAATCAAGTTCGTATTGGTGTGAATGCACCAAAAGAAGTTTCTGTACACCGCGAAGAAATTTATCAACGTATTCAACATGAACGTGCTATGCACGAACATTTGCAACATATTGATCAAGATTATCAACCTTCTTATGAAGATGATAATGCGCAGAACACGTATAACCGTTAAGGTTAAATCTTGTTTTGAAAAATAAAGCGACTCAAAAGGTCGCTTTAAATTTTTTAACTATATGTTTTTAATTGTGTTATTGAACAATTTATTCAATACCTAATGCTTTCTTTACAGGCCCATAACTACGGCGATGCTGGTCGATCACACCATGTTCAGCAATCGCTTCATAGTGTGCTTTGGTTGGATAACCCTTATGTTTAGCAAAACCAAATTGTGGATATTGCTGATCTAATTCAACCATTTCATGATCACGAGTCACTTTAGCAAGAATACTGGCAGCACTAATTTCTGCGTGTAATGCATCCCCGCCAACAACAGCATCACAGCTCATTTGTAGGCCTTTAGGTACTTTGTTTCCATCTACAAGTACATGCTCTGGAGGAATTTTTAAGCCTTCTACAGCACGGCGCATTGCCAATAATGATGCTTGTAAAATATTGATCTCATCAATTTCTTGATGAGATGCTTCTGCAATTGACCATGCCAAAGCTTTTTCTTTTATTTCAATGAATAACTTTTCACGTTTTTTTTCCGTTAATTTTTTTGAATCATTTAATCCTTCAATCGGATTATTTGGATCTAAAATTACGGCAGCAGCCACAACCGAACCCACCAATGGTCCTCTACCCGCTTCATCTACACCAGCAATTAACATTTTCATTCCTATCAAAATAAAAGGCTGAACGAGTCAGCCTTTTATAATTCTAACATGGTTTCAAAGCATTTTATTTCACAGCTTCAGCGACACACGAATTAATCGTTTTAGTGACAACATTTGAAACGATCGTTGCACGTGCCTGTGGATCGAGTGCAGCCGTTGCCAAATCTACTGCAGTTACGCTCTCTGGCGCTTTTTCACTGACACATCCACAAATTTCCGTTTGTACATTGGTTTTTTGGTCAGCTGTCATCACACGTGTTGCTGTTTTCCAAGCAGGTAGATTATTTAATTCAGTTGTACACTTGGCATTGATCCCAATTTTAAGTGCCGTCATACCGAGTTGTTGCCCTGTCGTCTGCATTGCAGAACCACCTGTTGTTCCATCTGTCGTTGCGCAAGCTGAAAGTACAAGAGCGAATGGTGCTAGAACAGCAATTAATTTTTTCACAGTAAAGTCCTTGTTATATTACTTTGTGGCGCTATTCTGCCTAATCTTAAGCACAGAATAAACTATAAATTATCACTATTCATGTAATTGAATGGTAATCGTATATTTACTTCCCACTTTTCGACTTTAACGTTGCAAATTTAAAACATTACGTTGAATTTTTAAGGCTGATTTCATCATCTAAAATTCATATTATAGTGATTAAGTTTAATCGGAATACTTCTCATGCAACAAAAATCAAAATACTACACAAGGACGGCACAATGGCTTCATTGGTCTATGGCGATTATTTTTATTGTTGCCTATGTCATCGGTTTTTATAGTGGTAACTTCCTAAGTTATGAATCTGACGGTAGTTTTAAGGGGGATGTCATTACCCTACATAAAAATATTGCCTCTGTGATTATTTTTTTAGTGGTGATTCGTATTTTTTGGCGCTATACCCACCCTGCACCTGAGTTACCTGAAAGCATGTCACCGACCATGAAAAAAATGGCTCATTTTGGACATTTAGCATTGTATTTAGTTTTGCTTGCTTTACCAATCACAGGCTGTTTATTTAGCTGGAGCGCTGGGCATCCTGTGCCAGTTCTATATTTATTTGATATTCCAAAATTGGTACAAGATAATCCTGATTTGACTGCAATCGTAAAACCTTTACATATTTATATTTCTTGGGCGGCAGGTTTACTCTTAGTTGGGCATATTGGTGCAGCCTTGAAGCATCACTTCATTGACAAAGACAATGTGTTAAAGAGTATGACACGTCAAAGCGATTAAGCTTCGATAGCATTTAAGCTATGATCTAAGTTCACGATTATCCATTCAAATTTATATGAAAAGCACATCGACGGATGTGCTTTTTTTTACAATTAGAATAAAAATAAAATTTGCTTAAGCTATTTTAAAACTTCTTTCACACAGCCTTTGATGCTGTTTAATACCGCTTGATGAATGACTTTATTTTTTGTTTCTTCATTCACAGAAGCCATCACTAAATCTTTATTTGATATATCTTTCAATGCACTATCACTGACACAGCCACAGATTTTTTGTTGTGCATGCTGTTGTTGTGAATCACTCCAAAATATAGATGCCGCTTGCCAAATTTTTGAAGATTTCAGTTCACTCTGACACTGTTGTTCGATTAATGGCTTTAACAATTTTTGTCGCATCGCATGTGGATCTGAATCCGCACATGCTACAGTGATTGGAACAACTGCCAATAAAGTTAAAGTTGTTAAAAATCTCACTATATTTTCCTCATGAAAAAAGCAGTGATAAAACACTGCTTTTTGATAATGCATAGGATAAACCTAGAATCACGCCAATGCATCAATTTGATTGTTCCATTTTTGCTTCTGTTCGTTGGAAATAAACGAAGCTTCAAATGAATTTTTTGCTAATACTTTGATTTCATCATGGCTAAGATCCAAAGCTTCTGCAATCGCAATAAAATTATCATTCATATAACCACCAAAATAGGATGGATCATCTGAATTTACTGTGACGTGCACACCTTGTTTTAATAAACGTTGAATATTATGTTGTGCCATATCATCAACCACACAGAGTTTTAAATTACTGAGTGGGCATACGGTTAAAGGCATTTTTTCAGCAATTAAGCGTGCCATCAATTTCGTATCTTCTTCAGAGCGTACACCGTGATCAATACGGTTCACTTTCAATAAATCTAAAGCTTCCCACACATATTCCGCTGGACCTTCTTCACCTGCATGCGCAACCGCTAAAAAGCCAGCTTCACGTGCTTTGGCAAAAACACGTTCAAATTTAGATGGAGGATGCCCGACCTCACTTGAATCTAAGCCCACACCGATAATTTGATCTTTATAAGGTAAAGCTTGTTCTAAAGTTGTAAATGCTGCCTCTTCACTCAAATGGCGCAAGAAACACATGATGAGATGCGAACTAATGCCTAATTTAGATAAAGCATCATCACAAGCGCGTTGTAAACCATTGATCACCGTTGCAAATGCTACACCACGATCAGTATGGGTCTGTGGGTCAAAGAACATTTCAGTATGTACAACTTTATCTTCTGCACATTTCTCAAAATATGCCCAAGCCAGATCATAAAAATCTTGCTCATGAATCAGTACAGCTGCGCCTGCATAATAAATATCGAGGAACGATTGTAAATTATGAAAGTTATACGCTTGTTTAACTTCTTCTATAGATTTATAAGGAATATCAATTTGATTACGTTGAGCAATGGCAAACATCAGTTCAGGCTCAAACGTTCCTTCGATATGTACATGGAGTTCTGCCTTGGGTATGGCATGAATGAGTTCTAATCTGTTCATGTTATTTCCTCAAATACGAATATCTATAAAATAAAAAAGGGTGCAGACACTTGTCTACACCCTTTCATGTAAATTTTGAATTAGCCGCCAAATGCAACAAATTTGATCACCCAAAGTACCGCAATAATCCAGACCATGTACGGTACTGTCGCTGCTTTGCCTGTGAATAATTTCACCAATGCATAGCTGATAAAGCCCATCGCAATACCATCAGCAATTGAATATGAGAATGGCATAAATACGATAGTTAAGAATGCAGGAACTGCTTCAGTAATATCATCCCATTCAATATTGGTGATCCCTTGAATCATCAACACACCAACGAACAATAATGCTGGTGCAGTTGCAAATCCAGGCACTGACTGAGCCAATGGTGCAAAGAATAAACACGCAAGGAACAATACACCAACAACGACTGCTGTTAAACCAGTACGACCGCCTGCGGCAACACCTGCAGAAGATTCAATATAAGGTGTTGTTGAAGATGTACCTAAAGCGGCACCTGCAACAATTGCACTTGAGTCAGCAAATAAAGCTTTTTTCAAACGTGGCAATTTACCGTCTTTCAATAAGCCTGCACGGTGTGATACACCAACCAATGTTCCTGTCGAGTCAAACAAGTCAACAAGGAAGAAAACGAAAATTACCCCAATCAAACTTGCTGTAAATAAACCTTCAAAATTCATTTGCAAGAATGTTGGTGCTAATGATGGAATTGCGCCAACCACGCCTTGGAATTGATTTAAACCCAACGCAGTTGCAATCGCGGTAATTGCTAAAATACTGATAATAATTGCGCCACGCACTTTAAAGTGATGCATGATCACAATGAGAATAAAACCTAATAAAGTCAGTAAGACTTTAGGATCATTCAAATTACCCAGTTTCACTAAAGTCGCGTCATTGGCAACAATGATGCCCGAAGTTTTTAAAGAAACCAGTGCAAGGAATAAACCAATCCCGCCACCAATCGCAAACTTCAACGACATTGGAATAGCATTGACGATTGCTTCACGTATTTTAAACATGCTGATTGCAATGAAGACTAAACCAGATACAAATACAGCAGCCAATGCGGTTTGCCATGGCACACCCATACCTTGACATACAGAGAAGGTAAAATAAGCATTTAAGCCCATACCTGGTGCAAGTGCGATCGGATAGTTCGCCACAATTCCCATTACAAAACAGCCAATTGCAGCGGCTAAACAAGTTGCAACGAAAACTGCACCATGGTCCATACCTGTTATAGAAAGTATGCCTGGATTGACAATAATGATGTAACACATCGTTAAAAATGTCGTAAAACCTGCAAGGACTTCCGTTCTAAAGGTTGTTTTGTTCTCACTTAATTTAAATAAGCGTTCGAGCAAACCCGCTGAAGGATTTGGATTCGTCATTGTTGAGCCCCTGATCAGTTTGAGCTATTCGTTGATAAAATCGAGTTCATTTAAAAATGAAACATGGCTGAGATTCAACCACAATTCAGCATCCAATAAATGTACCAAAATGACATTTCCGATAAAAAAACTTTGCATAAAATGCACATCAATTAAAAAAGCTGCGCATTTGGCAGCTTTATATTGGATTTGAACGTTTTACGGTCTTTCTCGGTGATATATTACAAATTATAACATATTGTTTAGCTAAATTTATCCATCAACTTACCTCATACATCACGAACTTTGAACGCCATAGATCAAAGTTAACTCAAATATTGCGCAGCAATGACTTCAACTCACGGTAAAACTTTAATAAATCAATCTGCTAGATCATCATTCCTAAACATCAATAAACTCTTCATTATGAATATCACATTCATGATCAAGCAATTTTTTCATTACGATGGAGTCTTAAATTTTTGATTATACGCTAGATATGCCAAATATAAGATCGGAAAAATAAAAAATGCCACACTCCAAAAATCCAAATGCCAATAAAGGAATGCACCTAAAAAAGCCCCGATCACAAAACCAAGAATAATACTCAGGCTATTCACCATAGACACTCGATTTTCTTCTGTCGGATGACTCAAATAATTTGAAATATCAATACCCAACTGTGTGGTATTCCCAGTCATCATGGTACTTGGGCTAATATGTTTAATCAGTGTTTTACTCGATGTATTACGAATCGCCAATGCAATTAAACCTAAGCCACCTGTAATCGCGACACTCACCGCCTCAGCATGCTTAAATGGCTCAAATAGAAGCCCTGCGATCATAAATGCTGTAAGGAAAAAAGCTTCTGCTAGAAATAACGAAGCGAGAATTTTATGTTTATGATCAAATCTTTCAATTAAATATTTCGTGACAATCACGGTTAAAATAAACAGAGGTATCGCCGCAAGTTTGATCCAAATACCCTTTCCGCCATTGACCCAAACAGCGCCAGCTAAAACCAAGTTACCTGTCACATGCGCGGTAAAAAAACCAAATAATGCAATAAAACCAATCGTATCGATTGCACCGCCAACAATGGTCAAAATCACGGATTCGCGACAATTTTGCCAAAAAGGCACTCTTTTTTGTTGTGTATTTATAAGACTCATAATAACCCTATTTTATAAAAGTAATTTTCTGTAAAACTGCCATTCTTTAAGCGATTAATACTTAGACTTTCCTGTTAACGCAACAACCTGTTTTAAAGTACAAGTGATAAAACAATGCATTGGATAAATGGAAATATCAAAATACACTCACGCTTTTTTATAATTCTCTTTTTTCCAGTAGATTAAAGCCATCAATACAGGTGGAACAATAAACAACCAAAGTAAAGCAAATTTAAAAACAATCGCAGCGACTGCGCAACCTAAAGCAAAACTCAGCATCGTAGGGAAAATTGATTTAAATCGTTGTTGTATGATTTGCCTTTTCTCAGGATTGCTTTGAGAAAAAAGTTCTCCGACATCTAACATCAATTGTGTGGTTGAACCTGTCATCACTGTCGTTGGAGACTCTTTCACCCAATGTAAACGATGGATTGCATTTTGGATTGCCATTGCTGCGACCAGTAACATCCCTACAGCAAAACTTGACCACGTATCAGTAAACGGAAATGGTAAATAGAATACCGAAATCACAGCCGCCAAAATAAAAAATAGAAACATCATTTTTAATAAGGTCGGATAAGATGTTTTTGCACGTTTTATAAAAAATTGATCAAGCAATTTCACCAATAAAATGGTGATACAAAACATCGGTAAAGCGGAGAGTTTAGCCCATGCTCCTGCATGGTTATTGGAAACCAATGCCGCACCAAGGGTGACAAAGTTTCCTGTCACATGTGCTGCGAAAAGCCCATGGATTGCAAGGAAACTTGCAGTATCCACATAACCCGCATTGAAACTTAACAATCGATTGAGATGTGCCATTTTAAAATTCTTATTCAGTCATTAGTTCATTAAATTTCGAATGACAGGAATCAGTTGTTCACCTATCACCATGCCCAATAAACCCAATAATGCAACCAAAGGTGGCGCTGGAGATTTTACATTTAACACATAATATAAAACGCCAACGAGTAAGCCTACAGCAAGGGAGAGTAAATAAATTTTCATAAGACCTCTGTGGCTCTATTTCCACAGTGGAAATAGAACCGTCTAAATAAATTAAAATATTTAAGAAAAAAGAAAGGTTTGCTTTTTAGAATGCGAAGCAAGAACAGCCTAGTGCACCCCAAAATGAGCGTTTGTCTTTTGGATCAACAGGAACATCAAGCATCCATGCATGATTGTGCCCATGCATGCCACAACTACTTGAACATGCACACATTGCAGAATTTTTCTGTAAAGGTTGTAAAGATGGTGCATTACGGTTTTCAGACAAACGCCACTGACCACCAAAACGTTTTACAGGTGACCAATCTGGAGAAGCTGGTGGAATTGGCGGATCGTCCTGTTTAAATTCAGCACCTGCATAAACCACTTTACCATTCATGACTGTAAATACTGACTCAATCCATTGAATATCATCACCTTCTACCGCAAAGTAATCATCTGAAAGTACTGCTAAATCCGCATGTTCACCTTCGACCAAAGCACCTTTATCCGCCTGTTCACCAGAGAACCATGCAGAACCTTTGGTCCAAAGTTTCAATGCTGTTTGACGATCTAAAAGGTCTTTTTCATCATATAAAGGCATGCCACCTACTGTTTTACCCGTGACCAACCAACCTAAACAGACCCAAGGGTTGTACGAAGCAACACGTGTCGCATCCGTTCCTGCACCTACAGGTACGCCCATTTCCAACATTTTCTTCACTGGTGGCGTATCTTTTGCTGCATCAGCACCATAACGATTTACAAAAATTTCACCTTGGAATGCCATACGATGCTGAATTGCAATACCACCACCCAGTGCACCAATACGATCAATATTTTTATCTGACACTGTTTCGGCATGATCAATGATGAAACGTGTTGCAAAAGGTTGTCGAGAATTGACACGTTCAAATACAGTCAACAAACGATCGATACTCTCATCATAGGTTGCATGGATACGGAATGGCCATTTCTTCTCAGCTAACAGTTCAACAATGCTCTCTAGCTCTTTTTCCATTTTTTCTGGTAAATCTGGACGAGGTTCATAGAAGTTTTCAAAATCCCCAGCAGACCAAGTCAGATTCTCCCCCGCACCATTGACTTTAAATAGTGCATCGCCATCGCCAGGAAAAGTCATTTCCGTCCATTTCTTATAATCTTCAAGCTCTGAACCTGCATTTTGTGCAAATAAGTTATAAGCAATACGAACCGTCATTTGTTCATTTTTATGCAGTGATTGAATCACTTCATAATCATCTGGGTAATTTTGACCACCACCACCCGCATCAATCGCAGAAGTCAGCCCTAAGCGATTTAATTCACGCATGAAATGACGCGTTGAATTAATTTGATCTTCAAGTGGTAATTTGGGTGCTTTGCCCAAAGTTGCATAAAGAATCGTCGCTGCAGGCGTTGCCAGTACCAAACCTGTTAACTCACCTTTTGCATCACGCTCAAAACGACCACCTGGTGGGTCTTGAGTATTTTTATCAAAACCTAAAGCGTGAATTGCAGCTTTATTGAGAATGGCACTCGCATATAAATGGAGTATAAACACGGGGGTATCAGGTGCAGCTTTATTAATTTCTTCAATCGTTGGCATACGACGTTCAGCAAATTGGAATTCTGTCCAACCACCAACTACACGCACCCACTGCGGCGCAGGTGTATTGTCTGCTTGTTCTTTGAGAAGGTGTAATGCATCTGCTACCGATGGAACACCCTCCCAACGTAGTTCCATATTGTAATTTAGACCACCACGAATAATGTGCAAGTGACTATCATTCAAACCAGGAATAACACGGCGACCATTTAAATCAACAACCTTTGTTGTAGATGTTGCCAACTTCATGACCTCATCTACACTACCTGTTTTAATCACTTTACCTTCTGCAATAGCGATTGCTTGAACTTCAGGTTGCTTTGGATTCAGTGTAGTAATCTTTCCGTTTTTTAAGATCATCTGAACATCAGTCATGGGTATTTCCTCTGTCTTTTATATTTCATGAGAAATTCGAATGAGTGTTATATAAGCAAATTTTAATGTAAAGTAATACGCATTATTGAACAGCAATGTGTATTCAATTTGAATACAATCAAAAATTTTACATATTTATCAAACATAAAACACTTGCTCTTAATTGCAGATGAAATATGAATTTAAGAATTATTTTAAGGATTGAGTCTTTTTATGGATAAGTTAGATTGTATAAAGACTTTTTATCATGTCGTAGAGCATCAAAATTTTAGTAAAGCTGCTCGGGCTTTAAATATCAGCCGTGATTTGGTTGCAAAACGAATTAGCTATCTTGAAACACATCTCAATACCACACTGGTATTGCGTACGACACGTAAAATGAATCTCACTGAAACAGGCGAGAAGTTTTATCAGCACTGTAAAATTATATTAAGTGAATATGAAATCGCTCAACTTGAAATTGTTCACGATCATTTTTATCCCGAAGGTTCACTTAAAATAAATGCACCCGCCTCATTTAGTCGTCATAAACTCAATCTCATAGTTTCTGAATTTATTCTTAGTTATCCTGACATTGAAATTGAATTGGCATTATCGGATGAGGTAAAGGACATTTACGATCATCATTATGATTTGACACTCAGAATTGGAACGACATTAAATGACAATTTTGAAAATATTATCCTGCAACAATTCAATTTAAATTTTTATGCAACGCCTGAATATTATAGAAAGTATGGCATTCCTCAAAAGCAGGATGAATTAATCAATCATCATCTGTTAATGTATTTTCACAATAAACCTGAGAATAAAATTTACCTAAGCCATCAGGGTGAACCTGTCACCCTGCACTGTTTTCCTAAATTTAAGTGTAATGATGGAGATTTCCTTGTCGACCTTGCTTTGCAACACCAAGGTATTGTCTATTTGCCAGAGTTCCTCGTCACACGATATATAGAATCTAAACAATTGATTAAATGTCTTGAAGATTATAAAAGTCAGATCCGTTATTTTTATGTAGCATGCCCCAAAAACCAAAAGTTATCGCGTAGGGCTCGTTTATTTGTAGATTTTCTTTCAAAAAAATTAAATTAATTTGAGATATTTTGAAATATAAAAAGCAGAATTTATTCAATTCTGCTTTTTATTATAAAGCATTAAGCTATTTTCAATCCCATCTTTTCTAAAAACCAATTACATTAAAATAACTTATGCAGACACCGTCACCAAACGTGTATCCAAATAAGCATTGATCGCTTCACTGCCACCTTCAGTGCCATAGCCCGAATCCTTAATACCGCCAAATGGAAGTTCTGGGAAAGACAAACCGATATGATTAATTGACAACATACCGCATTCGAGGTCACGCCCAAGCTCGATACACGTTTTATTATTTTGACTAAAAGCATAAGCAGCCAAACCAAATGGCAAGCGATTGGCTTCTTCAATTGCATCTAAATAATCATCAAATGAATTACAAATAACAATCGGCCCAAACGGTTCACTATTCATACACTGGGCTGTTAATGGAACATCTTTGAGTACAGTAGGTTGGAAAAAATAACCCTCTCCTTCCATTTGCTCTCCTCCACAGACCAATTTCGCACCATGATGCAATGCATCAGCAACGATTGATTTTAAATTACCATAAGCCCGACTATGAATCACAGGGCCAATATCTGTGCTTTCATCTAAGCCATTTCCAACTTTTAAAGCTTTGACAAGCTGGGCAATTTTTTCAACAACTTGCTCATAAACTTCTTTTTCGATCAAAAAACGAGTCGGTGAAATACACACTTGCCCAGCATTTCTAAATTTAAAATTAATGATCTGATGAAGTGCTTTATCAATATCTGCATCTTTAAAAATCAACACTGGGGCATGACCACCTAGCTCCATGGTCACTTTTTTCATGTGCTTGCCTGCAAGTGAAGCAAGTTGTTTTCCAATCGGTGTTGATCCAGTAAATGATATTTTCTTGATCTGTGGATGTTCAATCAAATATGTCGATATCTCTTGTGGATCACCAAAGACCAGACTAATCACACCTGATGGAAGCCCTGCATCATGAAAAGCCTGTACCAATTGCGCAGGTGATGCAGGCGTTTCTTCTGGACCTTTTACAATGATTGAGCATCCTGCTGCTAATGCGGCAGAAATTTTCCGAACGATTTGATTAATTGGGAAATTCCATGGGGTAAATGCTGCCACGATCCCCACAGGAACTTTTAATGTATAAGACAATACATCATTGCTACGTGAAGGAATCACTTGACCATAACTTCTCACGGCTTCAGCAGCAAACCAATTGATAATATCGGCAGCAGATAGAACTTCAATTTTTGATTGTTTAAGTGGTTTACCTTGTTCCAAAGTCATTGTCCGTGCAATATCCTCAACACGTTCACGTAAAAGATCCGCAGCTTTATTTAAAATCTTTGCCCGTTCCAATGCAGGGGTCGATTTCCAGACTTTAAACCCATTTTCTGCACTTTCTACTGAAGCTTGTAGGTCAATTAATGAAGCTTTCGATACTTCTCCAATAATTGACTCATTTGCAGGATTTAACACTGAAATTACTTGATCAGTTTTTGATAATTTCCAATCACCATCAATATATAGCTTTGTATTTGTGTACATTTTCATTACATCCTAATATTAATTTTTAATTCCGAAATATTTTTTGAGATAAAACGATTTATGTTTATGAAAACTCAGTAATCACTGGTGGCTTTGCGACCTTTGATTTTATTTGTTTAATAATACCGACCATTGCAATCCCTGCCATGGTCATTGCTGTAGAACCAACCAATAAGCGATACTCTTCAATAAACAACATACCAATCAAGAATAGGATAATGAAAACAATCACAGCCCAAGTCAGCCAAGGATAAAGCCACATTTTAATTTCGAGTTCTACACCTTTGGCTTCAAGTTGTTTACGCATCTTTAACTGAGAGCATGCGATAACCAGATAAATCAGTAATCCAATTGCACCCGTTAAATTCATCAAAGTGATCAGCATATCTTTTGAAGAAAAAGCAGGGTTTAGATTGATCAGGGAAAATGTAACCGCAATGACACTTGTTGCCAGTACCGCAGCGATTGGAACACCCGTTTTCTGAGTTGTCTTCTTTAAAATTGCAGGTGCATCACCACGTAAAGCAAGTGAATAAAGCATTCTTGAACCTGCATAATGCGCAGAAATCAAGCAACTACTGAGTGATGTTAACACCACGATATTCATTAAAGTTTGAGCACCTGGAATACCAATGATTTCTAATGCTCTGCGATAAGCACCATAGCCTGATTGACCTAATAACGGATCATTCCAAGGTACGATACAGATCAAGAAGAAGATTGAACCGATATAAAAGATACAAATACGCCAAACAATGGTTTTATTGGTCTTTTTGATTTCACGCGCTGGATTTTCAGTTTCAGATGCAGCAATCGTAGCAATTTCAGCACCAACAAAGGCGAACATCACTCCCAATACAGCACCAAATACGGGAGCAATTCCATTCGGCATAAAGCCTTGAGCTGTAAAATTACTAATTCCATGTGGGGCTTCGATGTTATAAATATTAAATACAACCAAGAAACCGAGTGCAATAAAACTAACAATGGCGATCACTTTGATCAACGCAAACCAAAATTCAAATTCACCATAATTTTTCACGTTAAAGAAGTTAACGACCAATAGAGCCAGTGTCACAATGAGTACAAACCAATTGGAACTGATTGCGGGGAAAAACACATTTAAAATATTACCCGCGACGAAGGCTTCCCAAGCCATGACCGTCCCCCAAAATAACCAATACATCCAACCAATGGTAAAGCCTGCCCAGCGACCAATTGATTTATCAGCATAAGTTGAAAAAGAGCCTGTGTCTGGTGTTGCGACAGCCATTTCACCCAACATGCGCATGATTAATAAAAGAATTAACCCACCGAGAATATAAGCTAGAATTGCAGCTGGTCCAGCACTGTGAATCACACTCCCCGAACCAACAAAAAGTGTTCCGCCAATAACGCCAGCGATAGACATCATGGTAATATGCCGAGACTTTAACCCTGTTTTTAAATCACTCACTTTTTCTTCAATTAAACTCATTTTAACATTCCTTATTAAAATCAATAATACAATCCCTATGCGCAGCTGAAATCGTTGATTTTCATGTTACGCATACGAACTGATTGAGTTACCGTTTGTGATTATTTATTCAAAAGTTTGACGCCAGTTATAGGTATCATTAAGTGCTTTCTGCAAAAGATTGACCATTTCATCGATCTCTTCATCTGAAATGATAAGAGGTGGACATAGTGCAATTACATCTCCAATATTACGAATGATTAAGCCATGCTCATGTGCACGTGCACAGAAATAACGCCCAAGTTTTCCAGCAGTTTCAAATGGTGCTTTGCTGGTTTTACAATCAACTAATTCAATGGCACCAATTAAGCCCACCCCGCGAATTTCTCCGACTAAATCATGATTTTCCAATGCTTTGAGCTTGTTAAACATCCTTGCGCCGACACGACGTGCTCGCTCAACCAAGCACTCTTCCTCAATGATTTTTAAATTTTCCAATGCAACTGCAGCTGCAACTGGATGCCCCCCCCCTGTAAAGCCATGTGCAAATGCGCCATATACTGAGGTTTGTTCAGCAACATGTTGGAAAATTTCTTCATTAATCATCAACGCTGAAATAGGTTGATATGACGATGAAAGCTGCTTAGAAACCACCAACATATCGGGTTTGATATTGAATGTTTCAGACCCGAACATTTGCCCTGTACGACCAAAGCCACAAATCACTTCATCTGCAATCACAAGAATGTCGTAACGTTTACAAATTTCTTGCATTTTTTCCCAATAGTTCTTTGGTGGAACGATTACACCACCTGCACCCATCACAGGTTCACCAATAAATGCCGCGATGGTTTCAGGACCTTCCGCAAGGATCAAGTCTTCAAACTCTTGTGCTAAACGATCAACAAACTGTTCAACAGACTCACCTTCCAATGCTTCACGATAATAATTCGGGCATGTTAGATGATGAAAACCTTTCAATGGCAAATCAAAACCTTTATGAATCGTTGGGATCCCCGTCAAACTTGCTGAAACAGTGGTGATACCGTGATATGCATTTTTACGAGAAATAATTTTTTTCTTTTGAGTATTGCCTTTTGCATTTTGGTAATACCAAACCAGTTTAATCGCTGTATCATTCGCTTCAGAACCAGAGTTTGCCAAAAAGACTTTACTCATTGGCACAGGTGACATTTCAATTAATTTTTCTGAAAGTTCAATACTTGGCAAAACTGCTTTATGTGAAAACTGATGATAGAACGGCAAAGTATTCAGCTGTTTCACAGCGGCATTAATTAAACGTTGATTATTAAAACCAACTGCAACACTCCACAGCCCTGCCATACCTTCTAAATATTTTTTACCATAAATATCATAAACATAAATACCTTCACCTCTTTCAATAATAAATCCACCTTGCTCAAGGTTGGCTTTAGCATCGGTAAAAGGGTGAAATTGAACTTTTTTATCCAGTTCTTCAAAATTATTTGCACGTTCATTGATTGAAATACAATTTTGTAGTTGTGAATTCATTTTTAACTCCTGATATAAAAGTCATTGTGTTATTCAATCACTTTTATAAAACATCCTTGATTTATACTGTTTCAACACTATTGCATAACTCAGATTTGACTAAATATCCAAAAAACGAACATTCGCTCAGTTAAAAATGGTATAAAAAATTAATCTTGGTCAAATTCCCTTTTGCATCATTCCCTTTCGCTAAATCGTATTTTCCACCACCGATTGAAGGATCATTTTTGCCGATAATTTGTTCCGCAGCGATCTCAAACTTATCCTTGATCAAAGACACCCCAAAAATATTTCGACTTGAATTGTTATCATTATTTTCTTTCTTATACTGACTCAACATTCCATAAATACTTACATTATCAAATACATAAAACTGACCAAATTTATAATTAACATCCAATGTATAAAAATTTCCGTCATTCGCAACAGTATATGTGTCATCAAACGAGCCCATCACTAAGCCATCTTTACCCAAACCATTTATTCTTTGCTGACCGATTGTGAGCATCACTGCTAGGTTTTTATAGCTTAAATTTCCAAATACAGCCCAAGCATTACGATCACCATCTTGATTTGTGAAATCATCCTCGATTGTGGAAGATAAAAAAGAACCACCTAATATTAGGTTAGTATTTTCATGATTTAATTCAATTTTCCTATCCAGTGAAATACTCAGTATATTTTTCTCACTCAGATTCATTTGGACGTCATCATTTGGTTCTGACTGAACAAAGTTAGAGGTATATCGTGCCGCATCTCTACTATGTCCAAAATAGCGACCACCATCGGAATAAAAATATCCCAAATTTAAATTATTGTTATCAAAGAAGTTCAATGAATAATTAAGCCCAAGATTATGAATATCGGCTAAACCGACTTGAGAAACAATTCCACCATAATAATTACTCTCCCAAAAACGACTAGGTCCAAATACAACAGGTTGGATACCAAATTTTAAAGTATTTTGTGAATCAAAATTGTAGCCGACATAAGCGTCAACCAAAGCCGAAAAGTCACATAAGGTTTTGAATTGATAACAACGATATTCTAAGCCACCAAAAACATCTTCTTTACTATATTTAACACTTAACTTAAGTGCATCAAATGTAAGTTTTTCATCATTGCTAGAGTAATCTTTCAATTCGTATTTCGCACGTGCAAATCCCGAAATTTTTAAACTTTCATTCTTTATCGCTGTTTCATCAGGATCTTGAGCAAAAGCACTTAGACTTACGATGAGTGGAAGGATGCCCATTAAAAGAATTTTGTTCATTTGTATCACCTTTAAGATATTGAATTAACTTCAAAATTGAAGTCCAATATCTCTAACAGCTAATACAAAATTCCAATATCCAAATTACGAATACTCAATAAATGCTTTATCTTCAAGGTATTTAATTCAATGCATCTGCATGTGAAAATTGCGTAAATCACTTTAATGATTTTACTAATCCTCTCGCTGTTTGGCTGGGATATTCTAAAAAAAGTTGCTTATATTCCGCTGAAAAACGCCCAAAATGATTGAAATCATGATCTAAGGCGATGTCTGTTATTTTTAAATCATTCGATGTCAATAATTGCTTTCTCACTTGATTCAATTTCGCAATTTTCAACCATTTTAATGGTGAGATCCCAAGGACTTCTTTAAATGCTAACTGCAAAATTCGGACACCTACATTTGAGAACTGACATAATGATTCTAAATTCATCGAGCACACACCAGATTCCAATGCACCATAACACGCATCATTCACGATCTTTTTTCGATCCGATTTCCAGTAATTAATTTTATTCGGCTCAATAGGTTCATTTAATGATAATAAAATTTCATCTAATATTTGCCTACTTGCTTGCGAATAAAACTGTTCACCTAAATCGTCACCTTTGAGTAATTGCAAAGCTGTTTCTATGCAATCTTGAGTTAAATGAATGCCTAGATTTTTTTTAGGCAAATCTATAAATCCTAATTTTTCGGCACGTTCATTTAACTTATTTTGGCAAATATCGAGGACTAGAAGATCTGAACTGAGGTTGGTTAATAAGTGATATTTTGATTTAAAATTCATTAAACCTTGACCATTTTGCAAACTTTTGCGCCAATCTAAATATTCTAATTTACACTGATTGAGCGACACTGAAACCGCAAATGTATCTGGTGGTGGAGAAGTCATTTGCTGAACGGACATGTTCATTTTTTCACGGAAAATATTTAAACCTTCGACTTCGATTTCCGTAATTGAACCTTCAAATTTTCCTGACGATATTTGTACATATTTTTGATCCCATCGCCCAAGTGTATCAATATGGTCTAAGACTTGATTCGTTGATTTAACTTTTAATTGTGGCATTATTCTTCCCTCAAGTATTTCTTATATAAGCAAATATCATTCCAGAAAATTACGCTTAATGAGCATCCTAGCTTGGAAGTAAAATACAATGATTTAATGCGAAATTCAAATCTAGCGACTTAAGTCTAAAGATATTTAAAGTTTTTAAAAATCAAATAATTACTAAAAAATAATAATCTCTATCAAATTATTAAATAGTGTAAAGCATCATTATTATTGATATGATATTGTACGCAATAAAAAAGGGCTTTAAGTCATTGAGATAACTTAAAACCCTTATGCCATAAGGCTTGAATCTTGGTAGGTTTAACCAGATTCGAACTGGTGACCTCTACGATGTCAACGTAGCGCTCTAACCAACTGAGCTATAAACCTGAAGTGCTGAGAATATTATCATTTTTTTATAATATCTCAAGGTTTATTTTCTTTGCATCAATGCGTCAGCACATTCTTTGAGCAAAAACTTAAATTTTTGAATATCTTGCTGATTTTGAGTCGGTAAATAAACGATATTTTGGAAAATTTGATTGGCTTGTTCAAAGCAATCCTGCTGTCCTGAATGTTGAGATAAACGTTTCATCCATTGTTGAAAGGTCTCTGACTCCGCTTTTTGAAAATCAGGCTCTAAATTTTGATTAAAATTTAACATGATCTGTTCAAATGCTGACAATTGTTGACGATGATAAAGTTTGCTTATTCCCCAATACACAGCCAATAAGCCTAAAATACCAAATATAAGCACAAGCCCATAACTATAGGAGGAATCTAACCCTAATTTTTTCATCCAACTATTTTGCTTTTCTGCATCATAGCCAACGACCTTACTTTGCCATTGATAACTGGCGTAATCACTCCAAATTCTTAATGTTCTTAGTACAGATAATTGTTGTAACCTTAAATTTGAATAGGTTGCGTCACCAAAAATAGCAGAATTATCACGCATCATATTTTGCATGCCTTGGTTCAAACGCATCGGTGCAATCATTGCCGTAGGATCAATACGATGCCATTGTCCATCTTGATACACTTCTGCCCAAGCATGCGCATCAAGCTGCCGTACCTCCCAACTTTGACCATCAGGCGCCAACTCACCACCTTGATAGCCTGTGACAACACGTGCAGGAATACCCACATAGCGCATCAACATGACAAAGCTAGACGCATAGTGTTCACAAAAACCTTGTTTAGACTGAAATAAAAATGCATCTATGCGATTGCTGCCAAGTGTTCCAGGGCTAAGCGTGTAAATAAACTTTTCCTGCTTATACCAATTTAGAATATTTTGAATATAAATTTGCGGATTCGATTGACTTTGCTGAAACATTTTTAAGGCAAATTGTTGCGCTTGACGATCACTATTTTTTGGATAATTAAGATTATTTTTAAATAGAAATTGGACAGATTTTTCATCTACAACATCACGGACTTGATCACCAATCCATTGTAATTGAATCGGTTGAGTACGCTGAACCAACCTTCTCGGTGTAATCGACCAATCTTGATGTAAATAAAAGCGTTGCTCAACAGGTATTGATTTGTCCAAACCAGTGATCCATTGCTGGGTTGGATCAGTCGCTAAATATTGATAATGAAAGCCATCTACTTGACCTTGTATATTTGTCAATGATTTAGGCTGCTTATTTGCACCATCACTTGTCCAAGTGATTCCATCATAATGATCTAAAACCAGTGCACGCCAATAGAGTTGATCACGTTTTGGCAACTGTTGCATATCACCAATAATACGAAATGCTAAAGCACTCGATTGTGAAAGTTCTGCAATATCACCAGGTGACATGGTATCGCTCAAACCAGTTGTCGCTTTATTATTGGGAATAGGAATTTGCCAAAGCGGTGGCAAACGTGGAAAAAACATAAACAATAAAATAAAAAACGGTAAGGCTAAACCAATAAACTTCACAATATGCAAGGAATCAGATTTCAATGACTGAAATACGGCTTGTTGAATATCGAAATGTGCAATTTGAACACGGTATAAACCAACCAAACAACTGATCAGACAACACAGAACCAGAAGTGCCATCCAAAAAGCTTGGCTATGTAGAAATAAACTTGCACTGACGAATAAAGCAAAATTAAACAGGATGATAAAATCACGTTTATTCTTCGTTTCTAATGCTTTAGCAAATAAAAATGTAGACAGTACAGCTGTCCCAGCTTCTACACCTAAAAATGTTTTTGCATCAAAGTAAATAATGACCAATGCCAAAAAAGCAAAGATAAGTTTTGGGTATTTAGGAAAATCTATAAACGCATACTGATTATATTTATAATAATAAAACCCTAATCCAATCAGGTTGATTAAAAATAAAATGGATAATGCAACAGGCATAAATGCAACTTGAGCAAGCCAAATTAAGCTCAAGGCAAGTAAAATTGAGATTTGTATAGAACGATTCATCTGCAAACCTCAAGCCTGTGCCAAAAGTATTTTGACATGATTATAGTGACTTAGCCCGACGCCATTTTCAGTTTGTGCATAAGGAAGAATGACACAATATGGCGTCTGAACTTGCTCACATTGATCAACCAATTCCATCATAAAACATAGCTTTTCTTCATGATCTGCACTCGGCATTTTGGCATAATCAATATAGACCGCATGTGCATCAACCAAATCTTCAAACTGCTTTACAAATAAACCTTGCCCACGCGATGCATGCTTCCACGAAATACTTTGCAAAGAATCGCCTAATTTAAAATTTCGGAGTTCTTTAAACTCGTCATAATCAGGTTCACCCGTATTTGAGGAATGATTAAAATTTAATGCCAAAGGTTTTGCTTCAGGTGCAATCCAATAACTTTCTGTTAAATAAATATATGTCCATGCCCGAACCAAACCCAGCGGATAGGTTGAGAAAATTTGAATCGCAGGAACTTTAAATTCTCCACGCTGTTTAGGAATAAACTTTAGCTCGACAATTTTCTGCTTTTCTGCAAAAAGTTCAGATTGAACTCGCTCATCGATTTTTTTAGTGTTGCTTTTAAAAGGTTTAGATTTAGAGCGCTGTGAACTAACGCTGGTTTCTGTTAAATCAGTTGAAATTTGCGAATCAACCTGTTCTATTTCTTTGATTTTAAAGTTGAGAAATTTCGGTGTTGCCTTTGCTTGTTGCAGAATAACTTTCACTGTAAAAGCTTCATTCACTCGCCCAACTTCATCTGCAATGACTTGTATCGTCACAGCATGCAATTGCTTAAAACTCAGGTAAAAACTGATACATAGAATGGCGCTGATTAAAAAGCAGAAAGCCAGGATCAGATTATTAGCATAATTAATCCCAGCAATAAAAGTGATTAGAATCAGTACTAGATACAAAAAGCCTTGTTGGTAAATAAAAACCAAGACTTCATTTTGCTTCAGCGTACGAATACTGGTATAACGAAAACGAAGATGTAGCCATTTTTCAAAGCGTTGACGTAGCATAATGATGCTCCATTAACCCTTAACTGCAACTTTTTGCATCAACGCAAAACTTTCGGACTCACCTAAACCAATACGGTGAGATACCACAGCGACAAAGACTGCTTGTATATCATCTGCAATGACAAAGTTACGTTTTTCAATCAAGGCATAGGCTTGAGCTGCTTTCTTTAAAGCCAATACACCTCGAGTAGACAATCCATGACGACCTTTGCGAGTTTCTTCTGCTAAATCAAGGATATAATCCAAAATTAAATCATTCATCGTAATTTGATTAACATTACTTTGTAATTGCAAAATTTCTTGCTGTTCGAATATTGCTTTTAAATTTCCAATCAAATCATGACGTGAACTTTGTTGTAAGAGCTGTTTTTCTGCTGTTCGTGATGGATAACCAAGTGACAAACGCATCAGAAAGCGATCAAGTTGGGATTCAGGTAAACTGTATGTTCCACTTTGGAACAATGGGTTTTGTGTTGCGATCACCCAAAATGGTTTAGGCAATTCATAACGCGTTCCATCTACAGTGACATTCCCCTCCTCCATGGCTTCTAGAAGCGCACTTTGGGTTTTGGGGCTACAGCGGTTGATCTCATCAGCAAGTAAAATTTGCGTGAAAATAGGGCCATGTTTAAATTCAAATTGATGTTCTTTCTGATTAAACATATTGATACCGATCACATCACTTGCCAGCATGTCATTGGTAAATTGGATACGTTGAAAATCTAAACCAGCAAGATGTGACAAACTACTTGCCAATGCCGTTTTACCCAAACCTGGTAAATCTTCAAACAGTAAATGCCCGCTAGCTAACAGACTGCATAATGCGAGTTTAGTTTGCTGTTCTTTATCTAAAATAATTTGGTTGATTTTCGTTAAAAATTCATCAATTTTTGGGTAATAGGCAGCTAAATCTGAATGTTGATTGGCATTATTTTGTTCCGACACTTTTTGCGCTGTTGTTCCCCAAATCACTTTTTTATTCCCCAATAAAAATTTTAAGCAATTTGATTAACATACACGGTTTTAAGGAATACTCAAAGCAAATACAAGGGCTATTTCTATTTTACACTTTTGATATATAGCTTAATACATTTGAGCCATAGGTTGACATCGTAATGGTTAAAAAATAAATATCTTCACTTAGATAATGTACTTTCCGAATATATTAATCAACTTAGCAATAACGCCCAAAAATAAATAAATTTCAATAAAAAACGGCATTCTAAAACGCCGTTTTTTGTCTATTCAAATGTCAATTAACACGGACACTTCTTCAAGCCACCTTTCGCAGATGGATAACGTGCATCGACACAATAACGATGAAAAGTCTTTTCATCCATCACATCAAGATCAGGATGGTTTTTTTTCATGTGTTCCAAATAGTTCTGATAATCTGGAACACCCACCATCAAACGGAAACTTTGCTGTAAACGCGTCCACAGCGTCGCGATACGCGACCAATTTTTAGGATTAAAAATCAGGTCTTTTTGCGACATGATGGTCATCTTAATGATTTTATAAATCACCGTCTTTCCACCTTTGGCGAATTTAAGATTCATCTTACTCACCTCTCAAACCGATTAATGTTTTGCTGAAGTTACAATTGTTTCTTCAGGATCTGCATAAACTGCTGGAGCTTCATTTACAGTTGGTGTAGGACTTGCTAAAGCACGACGAATCACACCAATCGCTGCAATCACCATAATAATTGCCACAATCATAAAGAATGCACAAAGCGCGGCATTAATTTGATTTGACAAAACAATAGTTTGCATCTCTTCAAGCGTTTTCGCAGGTTTTAAAATCTCACCTTTGGCAATTGCAGCAGAGAACTTATCCGCTTGTGCAAGGAAACCAATCTTTGGATTTGAATGGAATATTTTTTGCCAGCCCGCTGTCATACAGGTGATGAATAAGAAAACCGTAGGAACAATTGTCACCCACACATATTTCTCTTTCTTCATCTTGAATAAAATGACTGTACCGAGAATCAATGCCATTGCCGCCAACATCTGGTTACCGATACCAAATAGAGGCCATAAGCTATTGATACCACCCAATGGATCAACGACACCTTGGTATACAAAGAAGCCCCAACCTGCAACAGCAACAGCCGTACCGATTAAATTACCGACAAAGTTATGCGAGTTTTTAAGCGCAGGAATAACAATACCAACTGTATCCTGAACCATGAAACGGCAAGCACGCGTACCCGCATCTACCGCAGTTAAGATGAATAATGCTTCAAATAAAATTGCAAAGTGATACCAGAATGCCATCATTGAGCGATTATTGAAAATCTCGGTAATGATATGTGCCATACCAATTGCAAAAGTTGGCGCACCACCTGTACGAGATAGAATCGTAGATTCACCTACTTCTTTTGCAAGTAATGACAATGACTCTGGTGTTACTACAAAGCCTAGAGTACGAACAGCTTCTGCAGCTGATTCAACTGTTGTTCCTAATACTGCTGCTGGTGCATTGATTGCAAAATACACACCTGGCTCAAGTACTGTTGCACAGATCATTGCCATAATTGCAACAAATGATTCCATCAACATACCACCATAACCAATAACACGAATATTGGCTTCGTTATCGACTAGTTTTGGTGTTGTACCTGAAGATACCAATGCGTGGAAACCTGAAATCGCACCACATGCAATCGTAATGAATAAGAATGGGAACATTGAACCTGCAAATACAGGGCCAGTACCGTCAACAAAATGAGTTACCGAAGGCATTTTGAGCATTGGCATTGCAACCATGATACCCACTGCTAGACCAACGATCACACCAATTTTCAAGAATGTCGATAAATAATCTCGTGGTGCAAGCAATAACCAAACGGGTAATACTGAAGCAACAAAACCATAAATGATCAGTGCCCAAGTCAACTCTTTACCAGTCAAAGTAAAGAATGGTCCCCAATAAGGATGTGCAGCAATATCACCACCATAAATAATGGCAGCCATCATCAGTACAAAACCAATGATTGAAACTTCAGCAATTTTTCCTGGGCGTATAAAACGCATATACACACCCATGAATAAGGCAATCGGTATTGTCGCTGCAATACTGAATACACCCCATGGACTATTGGTCAGTGCCTTAACAACAACAAGCGCTAATACAGCAAGGATAATGATCATTACCCCTAAAGCACCTAGCATCACGATCACACCAGCAAATGAACCAAGCTCTTGCTTCGCCATTTCACCTAAAGAGCGCCCATCGCGACGTGTTGAGATAAACAATACTAAAAAGTCTTGAACAGCACCTGCCAGTACAACCCCGACCAAGAGCCAAATTGTACCAGGCAAATAACCCATTTGAGCCGCGAGGATCGGACCAACCAATGGACCTGCACCTGCGATGGCTGCAAAGTGATGACCGAATAAAACATATTTATTGGTAGGAACATAATCCAAACCATCTGCTAAACGATGTGCAGGTGTTAGGCGTCTTGAATTAAGCTCAAAAACTCGAGTGGCGATAAATAAACTGTAAAAGCGATATGCAATGCTATATACACAGACTGCGGCAAGCACCAGCCAAACGGCGTTTACATGCTCCCCTTTACTGACCGCAAGTATCCCAAATGATACTGCGCCAATGATGGCGACAATCACCCAAACCAGTTTTGATAAGGGTGATGATTTTGATTGAATATTTTCCATTAAAACCTCACATCTTGATTACAAAAAGCAGTTCCATTGTTTTTATAAAGCGTAATGCATTTCCGTGTGACTCTTTCCCTGTGGACTCTACTCCTCATATATTTATTTTCATCTAAGACTTAAGCAGTAAAACTGGTTTGAATATGTACGTTTAACGTGACATCACAATGACCTCAGTCTGAGCATTGTATTCTTTTAATTAAATCGTTTTAATATTCAGACTATTTGACTCTACTATTATTCACCTAGCGTCGATCTACGACTTTAGTCTATAACTCTATTTTTTTTGTAAAAATTACATTTCTATAAAAATTTTCTATTTTTATTATGTTTTTATCCAAAAAAAAGGATAGCTTTCGCTATCCTTTGCATCATCATTTTATATCAAAAATGATTAAGCACGTTCTAAATAGTCACCAGTACGGGTATCTACACGAACACTTTCTTCTTGTTGAACGAATAATGGAACACGTACAACAGCACCAGTTTCAAGTTTAGCTGGTTTACCGCCACCGCCAGAAGTATCACCACGAACACCTGGATCAGTTTCAACGATTTTTAAAACAACGAAGTTAGGTGGATTCACTGTTAATGGAACACCATTAAACAACATGATTGTACATTTTTCGTTAGAATCATCTTTTAACCATTTCGCAGCATCACCCATTGCAGTTTTATCCGCTGCAATTTGCTCGAAAGATACAGGATCCATGAAGTTCCACATTTCACCATCGTTGTAAAGGTAATCCATTTCAACTTCTACAATATCAGCAGCTTCTAAAGAATCACCTGATTTGAAAGTTTTTTCGAGAACTTTACCAGACTTAAGATTACGTAGTTTTACGCGGTTAAATGCTTGACCTTTACCTGGTTTTACATATTCGTTTTCCATAATTGAACATGGGTTACCATCCAGCATAACCTTTAGGCCAGCTTTGAAATCGTTTGTAGAATAATAGGCCATGAAAGGCTCACTCCGAACTTACTAATTTAAATCTCTACTGAGATACTGCAAAAAATCACCCGATCTATCACAATACAAAAACATCAGCGTAGAGAATGTATTTTACGTTTTTCGTATTCTAAATGAGCAATACATCGTGAAGCAATGAAAAATTACCCCAGATTGGTCAGATTGAGGGTAAAATCTCCGATTCATTGGCTTTAGTCTCAGTTAAACACGATGAATCTATAAATTAAATCAGCTTAATGACTTGATTCAGACCTGTTTAAAAATTTCTTCGTGACGAAAAGCAATTTCCAAATTTTATTTTTATCATAGATGGCATGTTGAATTACCTTTATCAAGAGCAAAACTGGCAAGCTCAAATGAGTGACCTCATTACAGATCCCCTTGAACTATTAGAAATACTTGAGCTTTCGGTAGATCAGCTATTGTCAGGTGCGATTTTGGCATCGCAACAATTTAAATTACGTGTGCCACGTGCTTTTGTGAAAAAAATGAATATTGGCAATCCTTTGGATCCCCTGCTTCTACAAGTTTTACCACATCACCTAGAACTGGAAGAACATGAAGGCTTTGTGACTGATCCTTTAGGTGAAGAGCAAGCCAATCAGATTCCAGGTGTCCTACATAAATATAAATCACGTTTTTTGCTGACCTTAACAGGTGCATGTGCTGTTCATTGTCGTTATTGTTTCCGCCGTCATTTTCCTTATCAAGAAAATCTACCCAAAAGTGAAGATTGGCTTAACATCAAAAATTATTTAGAAGCACATTCTGAAATTAATGAAGTGATCCTCAGTGGTGGTGACCCTTTAACTTTATCTAATCGTAAATTAGCACTTTGGATAGAACGTCTAGAATCTCTCAAACAAATTAAAATCTTGCGAATTCATTCACGTGTTCCGATTGTCATTCCTGAAAGAATCGACGAAGAACTGGTTTCTTTATTGAAAAACAGTAGGCTACGTGTAATTCTAGTGGTACACTCAAACCATCCTGCTGAGTTAGATGATTTGACCTGTTCGAAGCTATCCTACTTAGCAAAACAAAATATTCTTGTGTTGAATCAGGCTGTTTTACTGAAAGGTGTGAATGATTCTGCACAAACTTTAGTTGATTTAAGTCAGCGACTTTTTGAAGCACAAATTTTACCTTATTATCTGCATGTTTTAGATAAAGTAAAAGGTGCACATCATTTTGATTTAGGGGCAGAAAAAATTGATCAAATTTATAAGGATGTCTTAGCGAGCTTACCCGGTTATCTAGTGCCAAAACTAGTACGTGAGGTTGCGGGAGAAAATAATAAGACACCGCTTTTTGGAGTCACAACCTTTTAAGAGTTGAAAATACTCATGATAAATAAAGAAATTTCTGAAATTTTTCAAAATATCACGGTTTTACAAAGAGACAAGTTGAGTTTTGCTGATAGTTCAGTAGAGTCTGTCACTGCTTGGGTTGCGACATTATCAATCATGCAACTCGGGGATACATCTCAGTCTGTCTTGCAAGCGATTTGTGAGATTAGTGAATTGAATTGCAGTGAAACTCTGCGCTTTGATCTGATTCAAATCTTACATCCAATTACAGAAAGTATTTTATCCAGCTTAGAAAAAAATATTTTAAATCAAGGACTTTCTCAGTCTGAAAGACTTGATCATATTGTTGATTTATCGTCAAGAATTCGTACTTATTTTACCAATGTTTATATCAACATTGTACAACGTAGCCACCAAGAACTTACTTCAAATAAACTTTCATTTTTTAACTTTAAGCAAAAACGTAATCTAAAAACAGCACGTACACTTGCGACTTTTTATGCCCTAGAACAACTCGGTTTGTTATTGATTCAGCAACAAATGATTTATAGCGGACGCTTAACACATCAGTGGTTAGCGACGCATCACCTTTATGAACTTGCAGTTAAAAACCAAGAACACAATATCAATATAAATCAGCTACAAGGTACACATTTTACCATTCAAAATATTCAACAAGCCTATGCGCAAGTATTGTTGTTGGATATTTTTAATACGCATCAGATTCGTCCAACAGAGACTCAAGCACTGTATCAATGTACTTTTGATTGGGTGAAATTGGTTCAAGTATTACCTCGTGAAACCATGCTTTCTCGTTATATCGTCGATGGTTCTAAAGACGTTCCTCCGATCTATAATCGCAAACAACATGTTAATTTTCATACCAGTTTATATATTTCAACCCAAAACTTACTCGAACACGTAAACTCAACTATTCATAGAGAATCTGAGTACTTATCTAAAAATGAACAGCTTTACTTATCTGCTGCGCTTAAATTTCACGTTCAAAATGTTTTAGGAACAACCACAGAACGTCAACATGAGCGTTATGAATATTCTGCGCAACTACAAATGTGTTTCAGCATACCAACAGCGCATTTTTACTTATCAAAAGCAAAAAACTTTGCCGAAACTTTAAATTTAAATAGCAATTACGGACTCCAATCTGAGTCAAATAAGCATTCATCTATTGCTTCGGGTTCTGATGTCGCTTCAAACTTTAGTGATATTAAACATTTAGACCGTGAAGCAAAGCAAATATATCAAGCACAAGTCCTTGACATCAGTATGAATGGCTATCGAATTCGTTGGGACAATGTGGCCCCTAAAAGTTTAAGAACCGGTGAGTTCATTTTAATCAATGAAAGCCTAAATAATAAATGGAAAGGTGCGATCATTCGTTGGATTAAACAATCTGTCAACAAAACGTATGAAGTTGGTTTAGAGGTATTGGCTCAAGACATTTATCCTTGCGCTGTCAAAGTACCTGCCGATCGGTCGACTGTAAATTTTCACCCCTGCCTAATGGTAATCGTACAAAATTTAAATGAATCTGATATTTCAATCATTTTGCCAAACTTGCCTTTTTTCAAAGAGCAGCAAGCAATTTATTTGCGCTTAGAAACAGAAGAAATTAAGGTCTATTTAACGAAAACACTGTTAATTACACAAAGTTTTGCTCAATATGAGTTTGAACTCATGAATGATGAACAGAATCATTTGATTGAACAATTCATTCAGAAACAATCCACCAATTTGAATAATCAAGATGTATGGGAAGCCTTGAAGTGAGAAATTTATTACTATCGAAGAAACTAAAACTCTCTGAAACTCGATTGCTCATTATTGATGACAACCAAATTCGTTATAATGAAATCATTGAGTTATTTCAAAGTAAGAATCATCAAGTCCAAGCACTCTTGCTCGATGAATTGAAAAGTTTCGAGAAGCAACTCAATACAACTTGGGATCTCATCATTTTTGGCCGTGCTTACGATATTAAAATTGAACAAGCAATCACCCTAATTCAAGCATCTTCTGAAGTTGATATTCCTGTTTTATTTTTAAAACCTGAAGATTATCAACCAGAACAGTATCTCTCATATATCCAAAAAGGCATTTATGATGTCGTAAATCTTGAATATACTGAGCGTTTTTATGTCAGCCTTATTCGAGCTTTATCTTATAGTCGAACGCAACAGACAAAGAACCACCTTTTAAATGACCTTGAAAATGCAAAAAATCAAGCCCAAGCGCTGGTTGAAGAACAACACAAAGCTGTTGCGATTATTCAAGAAGGCATCCATACCGAAGCCAATGCTGAATACTTAAAACTATTCGGCTTAAGTGATGAGTCCGAAATTATCGGATTACCACTCCTAGATATTTTAAAGCCTAAAAATCTCAATGATTTCAAACAACGTTTTAGAAAAATAACTCAAGGTCAATTTGAGTTTGCACGTTTTGAAATTGATACACTAAACGAAAATGCCAAAACAGAGAATCCGCTAAAAATTGAGTTTTTACCCACAAATGAGAATGACAGCATTCAAATTGCGATTGAAACGAATACTGTAGCTCAAAAGTCGACAACTCAATCGTCTGACCTTCCAAAAAAAGGGCTATCATCAATCGCTAGTAGTTTTCAACACATCCATTATTCACTAATTAATCAACCAGCAAAATCAAATGCTTTGATTATATTTAGCTTTGCCAGTTGCCCCGATCAAGTGCTGAATGCCAATTGGCAAACTGCTTTCGAATATTTAAAAGGTTTTAAGAACTTCATCAAGGAACAAACTAATACTACAGTTCATCAAATTGATATGATGATCTATGCTGTCGTATTACAAGCAGAATCTGATGCTATTTTAGAATCTCGTATCCAAGGCTTACAAGCTTTAGAAAAGCCACAATTGCTTGAGCTGAATGGCACAACATATCCATTAAACATAAAAATTGGCTATGCAAATATTCAACAAGATACTTTTATAGAAGCAAATTTTGAAGCACTTTTAGCACAAGCTTATGACCAACGTTTAAATAAAACAAACTCCGTTTTAGACCAACAGCTGAGCGCAACATTACAAGAAACAAAAATTGAGTTAGCTGTCGTTGAGCCTAAACTTTCAATCGAACCACAGTCTGAACAAGTTCAACCGATCTCCTATGAAACCAGCTCTTTTGAACTTGAACCTACAGCACCAGCACCAGCACCGATTGAGTCTAATCAGCAACCTATTCAACCAAGCCCTATTTTCAAAACTTCACCGATTTTAGAACAGATTGCTCAAACACTTGAAAAAGGTGAAATTAAGTTAAAATATCAGCAACTCTATGACAAACAAGATAGCAATCTAAACACTTATGAAGTCAGTAGTGGTTTTATTTTTGAAAACCAATGGAAAAAAGTCAGTAATCTTGTTGAGTTAGATGATGATATCGAACTGTCGATTAAATTAGACCGCTGGATTTTGGTTGAAGCATGTAAACAATTACATAATTTCATCACCCAATACCCTGAAGCGAAATTAATTGTGAATTTAAATCGTCATGTCTTATTCCATGATAAACAATTCCCTGAACTAATTTCTAAACTTTTAACCATAGTTGGAAGCCGTCAGTCAAATCCATTAATCTTGCAATTTGATGAAGAAGATATTGCGAAGAGTGTGATTGAATCCCAAAAGCAAATTCAGGTACTCCGTAATCACGGCGCTGAAATTTCGATTCGACGTTTTGGTACGAGTATTTCAAGTGAAGCGATTTTGCAGCAACTTGATGTCAACCTACTCACACTCGATGAATCATTTACTGAAAAGTTAAATACCGATAAAGGCATGACTGAATTCCAACACACATTGGAAAGATTCCATGCGATTAAACCCGTTGAAATGTTATTGAAAAATTTAAATGATATGGGATCTTTTGCCAATGCTTGGAATGTCGATGTCCGTTTTCTGCAAGGTGAATATTTCCAGAAAAAACTGGATCATTTAACTGACGTTCAAGACCAATAACCCACAACTATAAGTAGCACTGTGCTTAACGTAATACCCTCTTTTCATATTTGAATCGAGGGTATTTTTTCATATTATTAAATTTCATATATTCATATAGTTATTCGAATTTTAGGTACAAAAAAACGGGCTAAAGCCCGTTCTTTTTTGTTTTGGGTATTAACGTTTAACAGAACGTGACATACCAGCAAAACGTTGTTTGAATTTATCAATACGACCGCCAGTGTCCACATTCTTTTGTTTACCAGTATAGAATGGGTGGCAAGCTGAACATACGTCTAGGTATACAGTTTCTTTACCTAAAGCTGAACGAGTTTCGATAACGTTACCACATGAACAAGTAGCAACTAAAGTTTCATATTTTGGGTGAATATCGGCGCGCATGGTCGATTCTCCTAAGTTAAGAAAGGTTTCGCTGTCATCGCAATTGATCACTCTCAAATTGAGGAAATAAGCGATTTAATTAAATCATTCATATTTAAATAAATCCGCAGATCAACACCATAACAGACCATTTCTTTTGAGCCCACCGAGACTATAAGTGTCAGAGCAAAGCACAACAAGTGGGCAGTATTATACCCACTCTTTAGCAATAATGCGACTAATCTAAGACAGAATCTTCCTGAATTTTGACATTTTCATGATCTTGCTTAGACCAATAGTTAGCAATGACACCACAGACCATCAATTGGATCTGATGAAAGATCATAATCGGCAAAACAATCATACCAATCGGCTGTCCAATAAATAAAATCTGCGCCATAGGAACACCACTTGCCAATGTTTTCTTCGAACCACAGAAGAAAATAGCAATCTGATCTGGCTTATTAAAGCCTAACCATTTCGGGATGTACAATGCCAACAACATGATGATCGTCAAGAAGACTGAACATGCCAAGGTCAAGTAAATCAAAGTTGTCCAACTCACCTGATGCCATAAACCTGCAACGACTGCACCACTAAAAGCACCATAAACCACCATCAAAATCGTACCTTGGTCAAAAGTTCTGACAATACTCGGTACTTTCTGCATCAATGGAAATACATAAGGTCGTAATAACTGCCCTGCGATAAAAGGCACAAGCAACAATAAGGTAATTTCGATAATTGAAGATGTCGGATCATAATCATGTTTAGATTGACCAAAAATAAACAGACTCACCATCACAGGGGTGATGAACATCCCAATTAAGTTGGAAAACGAAGCACTACACACAGCTGCTGCAACATTCCCTCGTGCAACGGATGTAAATGCGATTGAAGATTGCACTGTCGATGGCAAGAAGCACATAAACAAGAAACCCCAATAAAGCTCTTGCCCAAGCAAAGGCAATAAAACAGGTTTAGCCAACAAACCTATGATTGGAAATACCGCAAATGTAAATGCAAAAACGACCGCATGTAGTTTCCAATGCAAGACACCCTCAATGATTGCTTCACGAGATAACTTAGCACCATGTAAAAAAAACAACACTGCGATTGCAATCGTGGTTATTTTTCCAAAAATGTCAGCAGCTTGCCCATGCACAGGTAGAAATGTTGCTAAAACCACCATTACAATCAGCAAAATTGTGAAGCGATCTAAAGCAAGCATTTTTAATACATTCATATTAAGCATCCTATCTTTTGAATGAAATAAAAGCTTTTAAAAAAGCCCAACAAGATCAGTTTTACCTAAAGGTAAACTTTCATCTTACTGGGCTTATTGAGTTTAGCTACTTTTTGAGCAAAATGTTCACTATTTAATTTAAACACTTAAACTTTATATAATATGTTTTACATAAAACCTGCTTCAACCTATGTAAGCAATGAATAGATTTTAATTGTTTCGAGCATCTTGATCTTGTTGAATCAATTCGACTTTATAACCATCTGGATCTTCAACAAAAGCAATTACAGTCACACCGCCTTTCATTGGACCGGCTTCACGTACTACATTTCCACCACGTGCTTTAATCTCTTCACAGGCTTTATATGCATCGTCAACACCAATAGCAATATGTCCATAAGCATTGCCCAAGTCATAGCTGTCTGTATCCCAGTTATGAGTCAATTCTAATACTGTATGGCTTTCTTCATCACCATAACCAACAAATGCTAGAGTAAAACGTCCCTCTTCATAATCACGTTTACGAAGTAAAGTCATACCGAGCACTTCAGTATAAAACGCCAAAGAACGTTCTAAATTGCCTACGCGTAACATGGTATGTAGCATGCGCATGTCTATTTCACCTATCTATTTAAACTAATTACTTTTTAATTGATTCAACAACTTTTCAACCCATATGACCAATACTAAAATTGGGAGTCCCATTAAAAAGGTCATAAAGAAAAATGTTGAATATCCGAAATTTGTGACTATTGTACCCGAATAACCACCGATCATTTTAGGCAAAAGCAACATTAATGAACTGAAGATTGCATATTGCATCGCAGTAAATGAAACACTGGTTAAACTTGATAAGAAAGCAATAAATACAGCACCAGCCAAACCTGAAGCCAAATTATCAAAAATAATACCCATCACGAGCCATATTTTGCTATAGGGTACAATCACTTTACCTTTGAGTTCTACATCATCAGCTTGATTGGTATTGACTGCTGATAATTCGCCCATGCTCATTCGTGAACGTGGTTGTATGTCAGAATGATTTGCAAATGCATGTTGAGTATTTAACGTGCTTTTTTGTCCTTTGAACGTTATATCAGCTTGCACAGAAATCTGTTGTTGCCCATTAAATTGAGTACCAGGAATAACCACACTCCAATTTTTCTGATCCAGTTTTGCATCTATTGGAGGTTGATTACCAAGTTTAACTTGCAATTTCATCAATTGATCTTGCTCAGATAAATTCGAAACAACACCACGAACAATCACATCTTTGCTACGTTCATCTTGATACAGCTGATTGTCACCGCCAATCGCCTGAACAAAAATCTGTGGGTCTTGATTTGAATTATAATTTTGCACAGGAATGGTTAAGGTTAATGGTTGCTCATAATCATCTGGTTTTGATTGCACCTTAACTTCTTGCGCACCTGCAAATGACTTCGCAGGTACTTTCAAAGTCCAGTTTCCAACTTCATCGGGTTGCACTTGGTACTGCGCTTGTCCAACTTGCACCTGAACATCATTCATGGTTGAACCTGACTTGACCAAACCGACGAAAATAAGATTGGTTGTACTGGCAATAATTGCACCGACCAACATCATCTTCATAATGTTAAAGCGCTGTGCCATTAAACCACCTAGAAATCCTCCAATAATCACAAAGAAAATCGCAAAAAATTTATTGAACCAAGCGATCTCTTCCTTGTCGAAATTAAGATCCAAGTAAAATAAATTCGCGACTACACCTGCAACAATATCTGAAATACGATAAAAACCTATCAGAAGCAAAATCGCGAGTGCAACTTTTAAACCATAACGTTTGAAGAAATCTAAGATCGGAGAAAGCCATGTTTCAACAACAATATTTTGATCAATCAGTTTTGTGCGCACCAATAAGAAAACAATTAATACAGCGGAAGCGACGCTAGCAACAAAACGTAAAACTTGCACAATGAAACTTAAAAAAGCATCATCAATACTCAAAGCTGAAATCAGCCCACCAATTTGTATAAAACTAAATACAAAAACAGCTGTAGAAATAATGAATACGATAAAAAGTTGAAGATAGTCTTTTGTTTGATATTTTTTTTCTTCAACTTGCACAACAGGTTCATGAATGACTAATGTTGTAATCAATCCTACAACCATTAAAGATGCCATGAGCAAATACGTTGATCGCCAAGCCTCATAAATATAGTTACCCATCGACGTCCCAAGCGAAGCCGCAAATAATAACGCGCCGAGTTGAGTAATGATTGTAGCGATGCGATAACCTGCATTATAAGTCGATGCTAATACCGTCTGAACATTCGGATCTTGCGTTAATTCAATACGATAAGCATCTACAATAATATCTTGAGTCGCTGAAGTGAAACCTAAAAATACTGCCGAACATGCCATAAAAGTTAAACTCGAAATAGAGCCAACTTGTCCGCCATGAATACTCGGATCAGTAAATGCCATCATACAAATAGCGATCGTCACCAATATTTGCGAAAGCAATAACCATCCTCGTCTTTTTCCAAGTTTTTTCGTCAAAAAAGGTAATGGTAACTTATCGATCAACGGCGCCCAAATAAACTTAAATGCATACGCTAAAGCCGCCCACGAAAACATGGTAATCGCGCTACGTTGGATTCCAGCTTCGCTTAACCAAAACGATAACACTGAAAAAATAAGAAAAATTGGAATCCCTGAAGAAAAACCTAAAAACAGCATGATTAAAGCACGGCGATCTAAAAATGCAGTAAAGGCAGATTTCCATCCTGAAGATTGTATTGTCATTACGTTCTTTTTTGTCTTAAAAGCAAGAATGCTATTCAACCGCTTAATGCCGAGAGTTTCAATCATTTTTATGCAACAGATGATGCCTTTTACAGATTTTTCCGCTTTTGGCGCTTGATCTTTCTCTCCATTCCTGTATACCTTTAAACTTTCAACTCACATTTAGTTTTGGATTTCACCTGTGACCCAAAGACACGATCAAATTAGCTCTACCGTTTCAAATATTTCAACTGCAACCACATTACAAAAAACCGAAAATACATTACCTTCAGCTTTTGATCAGACGGAAATTCAGAATACATTGACACAGACGGCCTTAAAATCAGAACAACTGACCCATATCCCTAACTTAGCGAAGATTCCAACATCAACAAAAAGAATCAAGCCTTTAAATAACTTCTTGGGTCAAGATCGCGCAAAAGCTTCAGTAGAAGCAGGCATTGCCTTACCTTATTCTGGCTATAATATTTTTGCCGTAGGTACAGCGGGTCTTGGTAAAAAAACCATGATCAAGCGTTTACTACAGCAACATGCCAAGACCATGCAAACGCCTGATGATTGGGCTTATGTTTATAATTTCAAAAATGCTCGTCAACCGATCGCATTACAATTCCCAGCAGGTCAGGGAAGCAAGTTTGAGGCATTACTCCATCAAACTTGGCAAACGATTGTTAAACAACTAGAACGTCGTTTTAGTGCAGAGACTTATCACAATCGCATTGAACGTATTCGCCAAATTACAGGTAATGAACAGCAACTTGCTTTGGTTGAACTGACTAAAGAAGGTGAGGAACTTGATCTAAAATTGGTGAATCGTAACGACGAACATATTTTTGTTCCGATTCATGTCAAAGATGACAAAGTTTTGGAAATGTCACAGGAAGACATTAATGCACTCGATAGCAAACAGCGTGCAGAAATCAATTCCAATATTCGTTATATGGATAAAAAACTAGAACGCTTAGGTTTACAACTTGGCGATTTAGAAGATGATGCCCGTGACCAAGTGTCAGAGCTGAATCGTGATATTGCCAAACAAGTCGTTATTCCACGAATGGAACAGATTTTAGCGAAATTCAAAACTGTTGTTGGGCTTGAACAATACTTAAAACTTTATGCTACAGATATTATTGACAATGTTGAAACGATTTTAGACCAAGAAGGTGAAGAATTTTCACCTGCCTTGTTTAATCGTGTTCCTGCGCGTTATCAAGCCAATGTCGTCGTCAGCAATAAACCGAATTCTGGTGCGCCTGTCGTTTTTGAAGACTTCCCAACACATTACAACCTATTAGGTCATGTTGAGCAACTCACTCAAAATGGAACAATTACCACAGACTTCACTTTGATCCGTCCTGGTGTCTTACATCAAGCCAATGATGGTTTTTTAATTTTAGAAGCTGAACAGCTTTTAGAACAACCTTATGCATGGCAAGGGCTTAAACGTGCTTTAAAATCAGGGCAACTCAAACTTTCATCTTTAGAACACATGCTCACTTTAACAGGAAGCATTTCGATTGAACCTGCACCAATTCCACTGAATTTGAAAGTCGTGTTATTGGCCGAACCTGAAGTTTATTATCAAATCCTAGAAGTTGAACCTGAACTTGGCAGTGTCTTTAAAATTCGTGCAGACTTTACCGACACCTTGCAACGTAATGATGACAATGAACAAGCCTATATGCAGTTGATTGCTGACTATGTTCAACAAGACAAATTACTACCTTTTGACCGCTCTGCCCTCGCAGCTTTACTGACAGATTCAAGTCGTCAAGCAGAAGATCAAAGTTCATTGTCATTACATGCTTTAACTTTGGGTGATTTGATTCGTGAATCACATCACCATGCTGCACAAGCCGATGAAAAATTAGTCACATCGCATCATATCAATACCGCACTCAAGCATCGTCAATATCGCTTAGGCTATTTGAGAGAGTTGTATTGGCAAGATCTTTCACGTGGTACGCAGTTGATCGAAACGCATGGTCATCGCTTAGGGCAAATCAATGCCCTGTCTGTAATTCAATATGCAGATGTTGAGTTTGGCTTACCTTCTCGTCTTACTGCATCTGTGTATCAAGGTGGCGGTGATATTCTCGATATTGAGCGTAGTGTAGAACTGGGCGGTTCGTTGCATGCCAAAGGCGTGTTACTGATGTCGAGTTTCTTAAAAGCACACTTTGGTCGTGAGCAAATTCTTCACTTCTCTGCGGCGCTTGCTTTTGAACAAAGTTATGGTCAAGTGGATGGTGATAGCGCAACTGTAGCTGAATTGTCTGCATTAATTTCAGCCATTAGCCAGATCCCGATTGATCAATCTTGGGCAATTACAGGTTCAATGAACCAATTGGGTCAAGTTCAGCCGATCGGTGGTGTGAATGCTAAAATTGAAGGTTTCTTTGATGCATGTAAACTTCAAGGCTTAACAGGTAAACAAGGTGTCATTATTCCACGTCAAAACATGCAACATTTGATGTTACGTCAAGATGTGATTGACGCAGTCAATGAAAATCAATTCCATATTCATGCGATTGATACCATTGATCAAGCTTTAGAAATTTTAATGGCGCGTCCTGTCGGTACACTCGATAAAAAAGGTCGCTACACCAAAGGTTCAATTTATGCTGCTGTGATGGCGCAATTGGAATATTGGCAAGCACTCGAAGACGGGATTCAAATCGAAGAAAAGCCGAAGAAAAAGAAAAAAGACAAGAAAGCAAAGAAGGAAAAAAGAGAGAAAGCGGAGAAAGTTACTCAAGTTGATGAAAATCAACCAGAAGTTAGCGCAAAGCAAAATAAGCGGAAGTAGTCCTTCTACACAATACAAGCCCTGTTAATTCATGGCTTGTATTGATTCAAAATATTGTGATGTGATTGTATAAATCACAAACAACAAAAAAGCACCTTTCGGTGCTTTTTTACATCTTCAGCAATTAAGCTTCAGGTGCTGGGCTATATTGTTCTACTAACGGTTTTAATTCACCATTTTGGAACATTTCTAGCATAATATCACTACCACCGATCAACTCACCATTGATCCATAATTGTGGGAATGTAGGCCAGTTTGCAATTTGTGGCAACATAGAACGAATATCTTGATTTTCTAAGATATTTACATAAGCAAATGGACGACCAATTTGGCTTAATGCTTCAACTGCACGCGCAGAGAAACCACACTGTGGAAATTGTGGTGTACCTTTCATATAAAGAAGTACAGCATGTTTAGCAATTTGATCGCGAATTAACGCTTCTGTATCACGTGCTTGTTCAGTCATTGATTAAATCCTCAACTCATCTGCCCGCATTATACCTAAATCCTACACAAAGAGTATGACTTCAAGATTATTTCCAATTTTATTTGTATTTAGGCTTTATATTTTCTGAATATTTTGGTTAGATGATTGTTTATATTTTTCATTCCTGACAGATAAGAGTTCGTCATGACTAACATTACCCTTGCTCCAGTCCAAACTGATCAACCTTCTCATTTGATGCCTGTATTCAGCCGTCAACAGATCAGCTTTGTCCGAGGACGAGGTTCTTATCTGTATACCGAAGATGGTACTGAGTATTTAGATGCTTTAACTGGTATTGCTGTTTGTGGTTTAGGACATGCGCATCCAGTCATTGCAGAAGCCATTGCAGAGCAAGCAGCAACGCTAATTCACACCAGTAATATTTATGAAGTACCTTGGCAGACTGCAGCTGCACAAAAGCTTGCTGAAGTGTCTGGTATGGAAGAAATTTTCTTCTCAAATAGTGGTGCAGAATCAAATGAAGGTGCAATTAAAATTGCGCGTAAATTTGGTCATCTACAAGGTGTAGCCAATCCTAAAATCATTGTTGCTGATCATTCTTTCCATGGTCGTACCCTTGCAACGCTTTCTGCGACAGGCAATAAAAAAGTGCAAGAAGGTTTTGCACCTTTGGTTGAAGGTTTTATCCGCGTACCTTTTGGTGATGTTGAAGCGATTGAAGAAGCTGCAATTAACCATCCTGACATTGTGGCAATCCTAGTTGAACCGATCCAAGGTGAAGGCGGTGTGAATACAGCACCACAAGGCTTTAGCTACTTAGAAGACATTCGTCGTATTTGTAATCAGCATAACTGGCTCATGATGCTCGATGAAGTTCAAACTGGTAATGGTCGTACAGGTAAATACTTTGCATATCAACATACCAATATCGTGCCTGATGTGATGACGACTGCAAAAGGTTTAGGGAATGGCTTCCCAATCGGTGCTGTCATGACCCAAGGTCGTGGTGTAGGAGTTTTAACTGCTGGCAATCATGGTTCTACCTATAGCGGCACACACTTAGGTTCACGTGTTGTTTATACAGTGATTGATTTGATTCAAAAAGAAAATATTGTTGAAAATGCTGCCAACATTGGTTCTTATCTAGTTGATCAATTCCGCATTCAACTTGCAGATCAAAATGTCACAGTACGTGGTTTCGGTATGATGATCGGGATCGAATTACCTAAAGACTGTGGTGAGTTGGTGAATATTGCTCGTGATGAACATCATTTAATTATCAATGTTACTTCAGGCAATGTGGTACGTTTGCTTCCAGCACTCAATATGAATCATGAACAAGCTGATGATTTGTTGAAGCGTTTAGTTCCTGCGATTAAGAAATTTCTTGCTTAATTAGAACGTTATATAACATCGTTTTTAAAACTAAGGGCTATTTGATATAGCCCTTAGTTTTTTTGAGTCATTATAAATGAGGTAAATTCCAAACATATAAAAGCCGCTTTAAAGCGGCTCTCATAGTAAAACTGGTTTAGATTAATTGTTATGAAGCTTCTTGGAAAATTCTGCCACCAGGTAGTTGGCTAAAATATTGTTTTAAAGCATCTAAGCAACGATGAATTTTCATTGGTTGTTGTTCACGTTTCAATGTCACAGCACTTAATGTGAATGTCGGTAACTTCCATTCTGGAAGTACTTCAACCAAAGTACCATTCATCAATTCTTTTTGTACATCTAAATAAAGAATACGTGCAATACCGTGACCGTTTTGGCACAGTGATTTTGCAACAAATACATTATTTGTTTGAATACGATGCTTCATTTCTAGATTTACAACTTCACCAGTTGCACCGTGCTGAAATGAAAAATGCTGTGAATTTTTCATAATATTGATCGGAATCAAATCATGATTCTGTAAATCTTCAGGACGAGAAATTGGCGCAGTTTGATTCAAGTAACTTGGCGATGCCACCAAGATTTGATCTACGCGTGCAAGCGGTGTACAGCTCAAGTTATTCGCATCTTCAATCTTAGACGACATACGAATCGCGATATCAATACGCTCTTGGATTAAGTCGATATATTGATTATCTGCTTCAAAATGAACCATTAAACCACGATGTGCAGACATCCAATGTGATAATGCAGGAACAACATGTGTTGCACCTATTTCTGGGGTGGTTGCTATGCGTAAATCACCGACTAAATCGTCTCTCAACTCATTAATTCTGATTTTTCCACGCTCAGCCGCAGCGAGCATTTCTTGGCAACTGTGGAAAAAAGCTTGACCAGCCTCAGTTAAGCTCAGCTTACGAGTAGAACGATGCAACAGAGTAACTTCCATTTCATTTTCTAACGATCGAATTTGCTGACTCACTGCGCTTGTTGTAATGCCAAGATCACGCGCGGCACCACTAAAAGAGCTTTTTTCAACAACACAAGCAAATACACCCATTGCTCGAAGTTGATCTAACATAAATTCCCCTCTGAAATTATGAGCTACTTCACATTTTTTATTTAAAGCAACTCATTGTATTATACGAAGAAAATTATACTTTGCATCTAATTATTTAGTTAATTGGTAAAATATTTACCGGATTGATAGGTTTACCATCTAAACGCACCTGAAACTCCAACATTGTGCTACTTGCACCAGAAGCGCCCATTTCTGCAATTTTTTGACCTGCTGTCACATTTTGTCCACTTTTGACCATCATTTTACTATTGTGCGCATAAGCAGTGATATAACCGTCTATATGTTTAACAAGAACAAGATTACCATATTCTTTTAAACCATCAGCAGCATAAACGACTTGCCCATCTGCAGCAGCAAAAATTGGATCTCCGATATTCCCACCGAAACGAATACCTTTAATATTGTTTGCTAAATTATAATTTGCAATCACCGCGCCATTGGATGGTTTTACCCATTTTAATCGTGTTGATTGAACCGTGGTTGCTGCCTGCTGAGTCACTGTATTTTGTTGAACTGGTGCTGTTGTAGCATTCTGTACAGGTGGCGTGTAGGTCGATTGCTGAGTTGGTAAATTGATCGTTTGACGTTGAATCTGTGGTTCGTTATTGGCCAATGCTTTGGTTGTTGAACGTGTCGAATTTGAACCACCTTTTTTCAAACGTAGCGATTGCCCAACATAAATCCGATATGGTGCTGCAATATCATTCATTTCAGCAACACTCAAATAACTCAATCCATAACGCATAGAAATACCACTTAGCGTATCGCCTGAGCGAACTGTATAATAATCGGGTGCAACAGCATAACGTGTTGGGTTATTAATCTGAGGCTTGGATGCACAACCTGTAATGAGCACTGTAGATGTTATAACAACGACAGATAAAATTGTTCTTATCCATTGCTTAGGCATTTGAATTTGAAACTGAGACCGAGCCACAAGCATTGATTTCCCTCTCTACAATCTTAAATTTAAAATATTTTGCTAAGAGTAGCAAAAAACACACTCATTTCACTGTTTAACAGTGCTTTTTCACAAACTTATAACACTCATACATCAAAATGACTATGTGAGAGCTGAGATTGTAACGTTTCTAGAATCCCATAATTCGTTGCATCCATCTGAATCGGAGTAATACTGACATATCCATTTGCAATCGCAAAAAAATCAGATTGAATATTAACCATGTTCTTTTTAGGATCTGTTACTGCTTCACCTGCCAGCCCAATCCAATACACTTGACGGCCACGTGGATCAACTTGACTGGTAATCGGTTTTGATTGAATACGGCGACCTTGATAAGTAATTTGCGCACCTTGAATTTCAGCAACATCTGGAATATTAATATTGAGAATATGGCGCGGTGGCAATTCTGGTAAACCTTTGGCAATGAACTGATACACCCAATTTGCCGCTTGAGCATAGTCATTCGGGCTTTCATAAGCGCGGACATTACTTCCTGCTAAAGATACAGCGATTGCAGGTTGCTTCATCAAACGTCCCTCAAATGCAGCTCCCACTGTTCCTGAATATAAAACATCATCACCTAGATTTGCACCGCTATTGATTCCACTCACCACCAAATCGAATTCAAAATCAAATAGACCGTTCATAGACAGATAAACACAATCCGCAGGTGTGCCATTGACTGCCCACATATCTGGTGCAACTTGGATCGGGCGAAGTGGTCGATCTAAAGTTAGCGCACTGGAAAATCCACTACGTTCACTTTCTGGTGCAACAATCACTACACGACCTAAAGGACTTAATGCTTTGGCTAAAGCTTGGATACCTGGCGCAAACACACCATCATCATTGGCAATCAAAATATTCACAAAAACCTACTTACTCATTCATCGTTACAATTTAAATTAAATGACTCACGAGTTATTCAATTTAAATTTATTCAATAATTATATATAGTTACTAGCTCAATTTTAAATCTAACTTGTGACTAAAAAGATGATTACACGTTCTCTTACTCGTACAATTTCTATTGCTTTCATCACGCTTTGCACACAATCTGCATTTTCAGAAACTTTAACGCAACAAGAGTCTGATCTTTTAGCCAAAGAAGATATTGCTGCAACGCAAGTACTGACTGAAGTTTGCCCTGCCTTACTAGGTAATAATCCAACATTTCAAACTAAAATTGATGCGCTTACTCAAACATTATTAAAGGATTTATCAAAAACTACAACTTTAACCCAACTTCAACAAGACGCTGAATACCAAACTGCTTTAAAAGAAGCACGTGCCAACACAAAAGAAGTTGATCAAGCTGAACAAAAAATGGTTTGCCAAGATGTCATTGATTTAGAATCATAATACAAAAAAGTTTAAAGCATTTTAAATTTAAGCTGAGAAGTCGCTTCATTTGATCTCTCAGCTATAAATTCGAAAAAATATTAACCAATACTACAACTTCGATACATTTTCTCTATCGTTTTCACTGTTTTTCACTTTAATCTATGTCCATTCTTAAATTAACTATTGATTAGGTTCATCATGCATATATCTTTAAAAATGCTTTCAATTAGCCTTATTTCAGCAAGTACTTTTTTGATCACACCTGCATTTGCAGCATCAAAAAAAGCTCCAGTTCAAGAACAAAATATTGATGTATCACAAGATCAAGCCTCTTTAGAAGAAATTGCAACTGTATATAATCTTTCAAAACTATGCCCATCACTCGTGAAGGACAAAGCAACTTTTGAAAAAGCTTATGATGTAGAGTTGAAAAAAGTGTTGCCGAATGAAGCAAACCCTAAAACTTTTGTTCAAACCTTGGCAAAGCAAAAGGATTTTCAGCTGAAATTAAAAGATGTTCAAAAAGCATCAGCCAAATTCAGCAAGAAAGAGAATGCTGAAATGTGTCAAGAAGTTGCTGATTATCGCTACTGAATCTAATTGGTTACAATAAGTAAGAAATAAGCCGACTTTCCTTATAGAAGTCGGCTTTGCTTTGCCCTAAAATGCTAGCCTGTTTTGTGCTTATATAACGATTGGAACGACCTAGAATGACCCCAAAAAGCGCCATTGCTGCATTATTACTTTTGCCTTCATTTTCTTATGCAGCAACCGTCTTAACTACCCCGCCAGAATTAAATAATAAATCGTATGTCTTAATGGACTATGAGACAGGGCAAATTCTCGCGTCAAAGAGTGAAAATGAAAAACTCGCGCCTGCCTCAATGACCAAAATGATGACCAGTTACATCATTGAGCAGAAACTACTAAAAGGCGAACTGACAGAAGACGAAAAAGTTCGTATGAATGAGTCAGCTTGGTGTAAAGGGAGTAGCACAGAATCATGTATGTATGTTCCATTAAATGGTACTGCAACGGTTCTTGAAATGCTTCGTGGGATTATTATCCAATCAGGTAATGATGCGTCTAAAGCAATGGCTGAACATATTTCAGGTAATGAAGGTTCTTTTGCTTATGCAATGAACCAAGAAGCAAAACGTATCGGCATGACGAATACCAACTTCATCAATGCAACAGGTATGCCTGCTGATGGTCACTACTCAACTGCAAAAGATATGGCGCTTTTAGCGAAACATATCATTCATGACAGCTCAAAATACTACCCGATTTATTCTCAAAAAGAATTTACCTTTAATGGGATTAAGCAAGGTAACCGTAATGCCTTACTTTATACAGATCCAAGTGTAGATGGTTTAAAAACAGGTCATACCGATGAAGCTGGTTTTTGTTTAACCACCTCTTCTAAACGTGGTCCAATGCGTTTGATCTCTGTAATCTTTGGCGCACCTTCAATGAATGAACGTGCGAACCAGACCCGTTCACTTCTTGCTTGGGGTTATTCAAACTTTGAGACTGTGAGCGTTCAGCCTGCCAACCAAGTCCTTGCTAAAGCAAAAGTGTACTTCGGTAAAGACAATGATGTTCAAATTGGTTTAGCTGAAAACTTCAACGTGACCATGCCTAAAGGTCAAGCCAATAACATCAAAACTCAAGTGACAGTTCAACCGAATTTGAATGCACCTTTAAAACAAGGTCAAGTTGTCGGTAAATTGACTGCAACACTGGATGGTAAAGTGATTGCTGAAAAGCCTCTTGTAGCATTAAAAGCTGTAGAAGAAGCTGGTTTCTTCTCTCGCATGATCGACCATATCAAAATGTTCTTTAGCAACTTATTTTAATTCGATGTGTTAATTCAGCATGAATTAATCGCTTCTAAAGATTAGACAAAAGCATCCATCTCAACGATTTGGGTGCTTTTTCTTTTATAATCATGAACAATTACTTTTATAGACATGGAGTGTATCAATGAAAAAGAATATTCGTCCTTATTTAGAACATCATCCAAAAATTGACTCTACATGCTACATTGATGATTTATCAGTTGTCATTGGTGAAGTTTCTTTGGCTGAAAATGTGTCTGTTTGGCCATTTGCTGTGATTCGCGGTGATGTGAATAGTATTAAAATAGGTCGCAACTCCAATGTCCAAGATCATTGCATGCTACACGTCAGCCATAAAAATGATGCTAAACCAAATGGGTCACCGCTGATCATCGGTGAAGATGTCACGATTGGTCATCATGTAACATTACACGGCTGTACGATTGGCAATCGCGTCTTGGTGGGTATCAATAGTATTGTACTCGATGACGTGATTATTGAAGATGATGTGATGATTGGTGCGGGTTCTTTAGTTCCACCACGTAAAGTTTTGGAAAGTGGATATTTATATGTCGGAAGCCCTGTACAAAAGGTTCGCCCTTTAACAGATAAAGAAAAAGAGTTTTTACCTTATTCCGCAAGACATTATGTCAAAGTCGCGAATAATTACATGGGTTAAGTATTTGGTGGTGAAGAATTATTTTTCTCATTCAATACAGCAGCACCTGAAACCATTCAATTCAGAATTTATTGATAAAAAAAGAGCCTTTCGGCTCTTTTATTTCACACACCATTTAGATTAACCGAAACGACCTGTGATATATGCTTCTGTTAACTGATGATCAGGCTGTGTAAATACTTTCTCAGTTGAGTTCACTTCGATCAAATCACCCAAATGGAAATAAGCCGTACGGTCAGAAACACGTGCTGCTTGTTGCATAGAGTGCGTTACGATCGCAATGGTATACTGATTAGACAATTCAGAAATAAGCTCTTCAACTTTTGCCGTAGCGATCGGATCAAGTGCAGAACAAGGCTCATCCATCAAAATCACTTCTGGGCTTACTGCAATCGTACGTGCAATACACAAACGTTGTTGCTGACCACCTGAAAGACCTGTACCTGGTTGGTTTAAGCGATCTTTCACTTCATCCCAGAGACCTGCTTTACGCAAGCTACTTTCTACAATTTCTTCTAAATCGTACTTATCTTTGGCTAAACCATGCAGTTTAGGGCCATAAGCAACATTTTCAAAAATTGATTTAGGGAATGGGTTTGGCTTTTGGAACACCATACCCACTTGAGCGCGAAGTAACACCACATCTAAGTTTGGATCGTAAATATCTTGATTATCTAATCGTACTTTACCAGTCACACGACAACTATCAATCGTATCGTTCATACGGTTTAAAGTACGTAAGAATGTCGATTTACCACAACCTGATGGCCCAATAAATGCAATCACTTCATTTTCATAAACTTGAAGATCAATACCCTTAATCGCTTCTGATTCACCATAATAAACATGTACATCTTCAGCACTAAGCTTGACTGTTGTATTTTTTTCTTTCTTCGGTGACGACGCTTCAAACTGAGAGACAAAAGAAGTATTTGCTTGCTTTTGAGTTTGTTCAGTCGATGTAAATTGAGATTGTTCAGAATTCACGTTTATATCCTGCTTTAAGGAATTTTTAGTTTCTACAGTATTCATATATTCTGCCCTTTACCAACGAACTTCAAATTTCTTACGTAACCAAATTGCAAAGCTATTTAGTCCGACCATCAGCGCTAAGAGCACAATAATTGCAGCAGCGGTACGTCCTTCGAAGAAGTTACGTAGTTCGTTACCTTGCCATAAGTAAACTTGAACAGGTAAAGCCGTTGCTTGATCCATTGGTGATACTGGAATATTGGCAACGAATGCGCTCATCCCGATCAATAGCAATGGAGCAGTTTCACCCAATGCATGCGCGATACCAATAATTGCACCCGTCATAATTCCTGGTAAAGCCAAAGGCAATACATGGTGGAATACAGTTTGTAGACGTGATGCTCCGATACCGAGGGCTGCTTGGCGAATTGATGGCGGTACAGCTTTCAATGAAGCACGTGTAGTAATAATCACCGTTGGTAAAGTCATTAAACTGAGTACCAAACCACCCACTAGCGGTGCTGAAATTGGTAAATGCATCCATCCAATAAAGATGGCAGCACCCAATAAACCAAATACAATCGAAGGTACTGCTGCCAAGTTATTAATGTTTACTTCAATAATATCGGTAATAAAGTTCTTTGGTGCAAACTCTTCTAGATAAATCGCACTTGCAACACCCAGTGGAATAGAGATCGCAATCACGATGAGCATCATGAATAATGACCCCATGAATGCACCTGCTAAACCGGCTGTTGCTGGTGAACTGCGTGAGTCTGGATTGCTGAACATTTGTGTATTAAACGTACGGCTAATCACACCCGAAGCTTCCATTTTATCTGCAAGTTGACGAATCTCAGGATCTAATTGTTGCTGTTCATCTGGAAGTGTACGATCAATATTTCCTGCTAGCCAAACATCAATATTGGCATCAGCAAGGAAGTTTAATTCAACTTTTTTCCCAATTAATGCTGGATCTTTAAAGACCATATCACGGATACGATACGACTCAGAACTGGTATATAAGCTAGAAAGTTCATCACGATGGCTTTCGAGTGATGGATCTTTTGCAATCAATCCATTCACGATTAATGCATCCCAATCCACCATACCCATTTTGGTTTGCCAATCAACATAACGCTCTTGGAACACCGCTGGCGACTCACCCACTTTCTGAGTTGGTTTAGGACCTGCATCAATCACTGTTGGATCAAAGTAAACAGGAACCGTCATACTGGCTTGCCAAAATGCAGGTAAGCCTTTATACAAAATACTGCCAAATAATATTGCAACAAATGCAAGACCCGTAATAACCGCTGAAAAACCAACTATGCGAAATACTTTTTCTTTACGATGGCGTTTTGACAAAGTACTGGCAATTTTTGCCTTACGTTTTTCACGCAGTTCTGCTGCTGCTTGAGGATCAAATACATTTTGATCCATAGGAGATGTATTTGTACTCATTCGTATTGCTCACGATATTTACGCACAATATAAAGTGCGACAATGTTTAGACACAATGTAATAGTGAATAAAGTCAGACCCAATGCAAAGGCAACCAATGCCTGTGGACTCGCAAAGTCAGTATCACCCGTTAATTGTTTTACAATCGTCACGGTTACTGTCGACACTGCTTCAAGTGGGTTGATATGCAGTAACGGACTGTTCCCTGCTGCAAGAACCACAATCATGGTTTCACCTACTGCACGAGAAACTGCAAGTAAAAATGCACCTGTAATACCTGGCAATGCCGCAGGTAATACCACTTGGCGAATAGTTTCAGATTTGGTCGCGCCTAAACCTAAAGAACCATCACGTAGTGAACGTGGTACTTGGGTAATAATGTCATCTGAAAGTGATGATACGAATGGGATAATCATAATCCCCATTGCAAAACCTGCTGTTAAAGCACTGGTTGCATTGACTTCGATACCCACTGCATCACCAATAGATTTGAAGATCGGGCCAATCACCATCATGGCAAATACACCATAAACAATCGTTGGAATACCCGCTAAAACTTCAATTGTTGGTTTTGCCCATGAACGGAACTTAGGTGAGGCATATTCAGCTAGATAGATCGCAATCATCAGTCCTAGAGGGACAGCAACTAATAATGCAATACCACTGACCATGAGTGTTCCCCATAGCAATGGTAATAAACCATAACTACCTTCTGCATTCCCAGAAGTGCTAAAGCCTGGATTCCACTCAGTACCAAAGAAGAAATCAATTGGACTCACAAATTGGAAAAAGTGCATTGCCTCACTGAACATCGACATCACGATACCGACAGTAGTGAGAATGGCAACACCAGAACAAAGAATCAAAACGATATTAATGGTTTTTTCAACTTCGTTACGCGCACGAAATTGTTGCGTAATTTTTTTACGCGCCCAGACTAAACCAAGCATTGCAATACAGACGACGACTGCAAATTTAGCAAATGCCCCAATACGTTCAAATTTTGATAACTGCTCTGCGGCTGCAACTTCATAAGCAGCTGGTGTATCCGTCACACCAAATCCTGAAGCAATCGCTTGAACACGCTCTACCAGAACATGTACCCCTGCTTCATCTAATGAAGAAGCAATATTTGCTGGAACATTTTTTAAAATAAGATGTTGTAGAACACTTGGTTCTACTAAGTTCCAAACAATCAAAATTAAAAAAGCTGGGATTCCACACCACAACGCCACCAAAGAACCATAATAGCCTGGACGTGAATGTAAAATTGCAGTGTTATTTCCCTTACCTGCTAGGCTTCGGCTTTTACGTAGCCCGATTTGATATGCGATAGCGATTAAAGCTAATAACACGCCAATGAGTAGCAGATTCATGTATTCTCCACCGTTTTTTCAATTTTCATTATTTGAAAAAACTCTTCTTAGCAATGAAAGCCGATGGTAGTCTCCCACCATCAGCTTAATTGTTCGGTTTTATTATTTACCAGCTTTGAAACCAGCAAGTACTTTTGCACGTTCTGAGTCAGATAAAGAGATCAAACCTGCTTTATCTAGTTTAGAACCCTTACCAGACACTTTCTTGCTCAAGAAGAATTCAGTAAATTCTTTTAAGCCTTTGATTGCTTGTAAATGTTCACCTTTTACATAGAAGTATAAAGGACGAGATACTGGGTATGTACCATTTAGAACAGTTTGTTCAGATGGAACTACATTGTTTACAGTAGCAACACGTAATTTGTCTTTGTTTTGATCATAGAAACCAAGACCAAATACACCTACTGCGCTTGGAGAAGTTTTTAAACGTGCAAGTGTTTCAGTATAATCACCTGCAATTTCAATCACTTTACCGTCTTTACGGAAGTTTGAACATGCTTTTTTCTGAGCATCTTTATCTAACTTTTTGAAGTAATCATACGCTTCACAGCCTGATTCAACCATTTTCTCTTGGAACACTTCACGTGTACCGTGGTTAGATGCAGGAACAACTAAAGTAATTGGTTCATTTGGCAATGATTTGTCAATTTGATTCCAACGTGTATATGGGTTAGGAACCAATTTACCATTTGATGGTAATTCAGCTGCTAAAGCTGCAAATACGTGTTGTGGACGTAATTTATACGCTGCTTTGTTTGAGTTAGACGCGAAAACGATACCGTCATAACCAATTTTAATTTCTTGGATTTTATTTACGCCCGCTTTTTTACAAGCTGCAACTTCAGTGTCTTTAATTTTACGAGAAGCATTTGCGATATCAATTGTGTTATCGCCCACACCTGAACAGAACTGTTTTAGACCAGCAGAACTACCGCCTGAGCCAACTACAGGTGCTTTAAATTGAGGGAAAGTATTACCAAATTCTTCTGCAACGATACTTGCAAAAGGAAGTACAGTAGAAGAACCAGCGATTTGAATTGTATCACGAGCATTTGCTGTAGTTGCTAGTGCTGCCCCTGAAACTGCTAAAGCAAGTGCGATATGATTAATGCGCATTCTTTTCTCTCTTAAAATAAGCTGCGATATTTGAAAGACGCCACTTCAGTTTTTTGTTGTGTCGTGCTTTTCCGATAACTGCATTTTGATTTTAAAATATGACAAATAAGTTACAGCTTTATTACGCTTTTGTGATAATTGATGATTTGCATTTGATTTAATTAAAAATCTTTAAAATTCAATATGTAATAAACTGTATTTAATTTTTAAAATATAAAATTTTTCAGCTTTGAATTGTAATATTTCATGTTGATGTCATAAAACTACGATTTAAAATTATGCAAACACACGTCAAGTCACGTCGTACAAACAAAATTTAAGCATCTTTCATCTGCTAAAATATACAAAAAATGAGCAGTGAATATGACCAGTACAATGTCCAGAATCTCTTTACTTAGTCGCAAAGAATGGCACGAAACCTTTCTAAAAATGCTCAGTTCGACCAGTATGCTGACTTTTATTATCTGTATGAGTTGTCTGATTATTTACATTCTATTGTCTGAAGTAAGTCAATATTTTATGATTCAAAATATAGTGATTAGCTTTAGTTTCATCAGCCTTTTTATATTGATCGTGCAAACTTTCCGCTCAATGTATCAGGTCTACTATTTACCTCTAATGAATAGTTGCACGCAAAGCTATCAAAAAATTATTTTCTTCTGCTGTAGTTTTTCGATGATGTTGATCATTTTAAGTTCTTTCTTACTGAGTTTTAGCAAAATGTTAAAGGATTATTACAACTAGAACCTCTTTATTGGTCATTTAGATTTTATTGTCGCCATTTCTTCATATTTCTCATATCTGCACAGCAAAAGCACAATTGAACAAAAATAAAGCAACAACCTTTATTAAAATTGCACTCTGTGTTTAAACGATTAAAATGCACCTATACCAACCCTGCGACTCCAAATTAGGTGATAAACATGCAACAAATGTGGTCAGACATCGATGCTTATATCGAATCACATTTAATTCCTGAAGATCCAATCCTGACTCAGACCTTAAAACATACGGCTGACAGAGGATTTCCAGATCACCTCGCAGTTGCAGCCAATCAAGGTATGTTGTTGCAAATGCTGATTCAAATGAACAAATGTAAACGTGTTTTAGAACTTGGTACTTTTGCAGCTTATAGCACCATGTGGCTAGCTCGTGCACTGCCCGATGATGGTTATATTTTAACGATCGAAGGTCGTGATACCCATGCCGCTTTAGGGCAAGAAAATATTGATAATGCCAAACTTAAACAAACTGTAGAATTAAAATGTGGTCGTGCAGCTGACATTCTTAAAGCTTTGCCTGCTGATACAGAAGCTTTTGACTTTATCTTTGTCGATGCGGATAAGCAAAGCTACCCTGAATATTTGGAGCTCAGTTTAAATCTTTCACACTCAGGCACAGTGATTGTATTGGACAATGTGATTCGTGCCGGAGATATTCTTGACCCTGAAAATGTTAAGCCAAGTATCGAAGGCATCCGTGATATGTATAAAGCTATGCAAAACCATCCGAAAATTTTATCTTGTACTGCATTGCAAACAGTTGGTAGTAAAGGTCATGATGGTTTTGCAATCGCAATTGTAAAATAAACCCTAAATATTTTACTTTTCAACTAAAAAAGACTGCGACTACATCGTGGTCTTTTTTATTTTTAATTTTCCTATTTTTATACCACTGTATACTTCATATATTTGAGTTATCCCCTGAACTTGTTTGTAGAATTGTGGATAACTCAATTATAGCTTTTTAAACCAATGAATATTATGAAATTTATTTAAAAGATTATTTTTTAATCAGTTAAAATATGCAATATTTAAAAAACTATTGCTTTTGAAAAAGCAAGATTTATCCAAATTATTTTTATCATTTAAAAATATAAAAGCCGTAAATTTGTAGATTTACGGCTCTGTAAAAACAATTATTGAATTACGTAATTTACTTAACTATTCAATAATTATTAAAATAATTTACTCAAAAACAATGATGAAATAAATAACGATTGATCGTAATTTTCATCAAAACGGTCATCAAAACTTTCATCAAAAAACAGAACCCTATTTAGTCACCAATAATGGAACAGATGAATTCCTAAAAATCGTTGTTGTAACACTACCGAGGAAAAACTGATGAATCTTACTATGACTAAATGCACCTAATACAATCAACTGGATTTGATGCTGGTTTTGATAATCTAGAATATTTTCAGCGACATCACCATAACGATATTCAACCACAACATCCAGACCTGCTTCTCTTAAACGTTGTGCAGGTTCATTTAATATTTCAGGATGATCTCCAACATAGACTAAATGGCATTGCAATAGCCGTAACAAGTCACTTTTCTCTACACGTTTAAGCATTTTTTGACAGGCTTCGGAAAGCTCATAGGCAAAAATAAAGCGTGTCGGTGGCTTAAAGGTTTCGCCTACAGTCAAAACCGTACTTTTTGTACCACGAATAAAGTTTTCTACATTACTTCCTAGTACTTTATTCTTTTCAGCAGATCGCTCACCAACACGACCGATCACGGCAATATCATCTACAGTGAGTTCACTAAAACTTTGCTCAAGAAAATCGCCTTTCATTTGAATTTGAGTCGGTGTGATCCCATATTTTTCTTGAATCATTTCTGAAATGTGCTTCAGTAAATTATTACTATAATCTAGTGCTAATTCACTTTGCTTCTGCTCCAACTCGGCAAGCTCTTTGAGTAACATGGCATTACTTTCAAAACCAATGACCCCACTAATTTCACCTAAATGATAACTTGCTGGGTAATAGTCCAAAACTTGTAATAAAACCAATTCACGTCCAGTTTTTTGCGCAATCCAAGCAGCTGCTTCTGCCAGTGCATTGATACATGGAGAAGAATCAATACACGCCACGACTCTATTCATTTTAACCTCGCTTTAGCTTTCCAGCTCTGGGTTTTCTTTATTTAAAATTAGCATAAGTTTTGGCAAGTTTGGACAGCTTTATGTAATCAATCCTTATTTTTATTAAGGATTTGTACAAAGCGTGAATTCACTCACGGAATCGGATAAACCGCGCAGGATTCCCTGCCACAATCTCACGTTCCGCAACATCCTTTGTCACCATACTATTCATTCCCACGACTGCTTTCGAAGCAATTTTCACACCATCTTTGATGCCTACATGTGCGCCTAACCAGACATCTTGTCCAATTTCGATGCCTTTCGATGTTACTGCTTGTTGGTAAATCGGTTGCTCTAAATCCATACCGTGATCAAATGCATAGAGATGACAATAAGCTGCGATACGTACTTGATCATGTAGTTTAATCCCTACACGTCCACCATCTAAAATACAATGATGATTAATCGCAACTTCATTGCCTATTTCCAATGGTCCATGCAAGGTACAATCCGCAGCAATAAAGGTGTTGTCACCGATAATAATTTTGCGTCCAGGTTCAGCAAAGATGTGTGCCAATGGAGAAATAAAGCAATTTTCACCGATTTCAACCGTTTCCATTGCCATAAGATAAGCTTGATATTCTTTTTGCCATTGCACTGCCCAATCCTTATTTTTGGGTTTGAGTGAATAATACAGCCATGGCATATAATTCAAGCGATGTTTGTGTTGCTCACGATACTTCAGTAATGGATCTTGTTCAGTCATCGTTTTCCTCTACCACTTTGAGTTGTTCACGTCCTGAGAGGCACTGCCTCGCAAGAGAGGACGTATGCACACTATTCATCTAATAATTTTAACTGTTCACGTCCTGAGAGGCACTGCCTCGCAAGAGAGGACGTATGTACATTATTCGTCTAATAATTTTAACTGTTCACGTCCTGAGAGGCGCTGCCTCGCAAGAGAGGACGTATGCACACTATTCGTCTAATAATTTTAACTGTTCGCGTCCTCTAGTCACATCTTGGATTTTAAGTTTTAATGCGTCAATTTGATGGATTTGTAATAAGGCATCTACCTGCACACCATCAGCAGTATATTGTTCTATGTATTCAATTTGTTGGGTATTCAATTCATATTGAAAGATTGCCCATTCGTTAAACTGACATTGAAAATAAACTTTTTTCTTTTCTATTAATTCTATTTTTTCAGCGAGTAATAGGCACTGCCCTACACATCCACCATAAGCTCGTACTAAACCACCTGTACCGAGTTTGATTCCACCATACCAACGATTGACTAAAACAATGGTATTGGTTAAGTCATTACCTTCAATGGTTGCTAGTATTGGACGCCCTGCTGTGCCTGAGGGTTCACCGTCATCATTAAAACGAACATTGTGTCCTATTTTCCAAGCCCAGCATTGGTGTGTGGTGCTAATGTCGAGGTGCTTTTCTAGAAATTCTTTGACCTGTTGTTCATTTTCTACAGGTGCAGCAATCGCTTGAAAGCGACTCTTTTTAATGTCCTCTTCAAACGTCGTTTCAGTTGCTAAGGTAAAAGCCATAAGGAAAATAAAACATTTAAACTCAATAGGCTGTGATTATAGCGTGTTATTGCATAAATGACGGCTTGGAATCGTTTATTTATGGATGAATCGAATTTCACGATGCAATAAAAAACCCTAAGCGAACTTAGGGTTTGGTGTCTCACTCAGCTTTAATTGATACTTTTAATAAATGAAATGATTTCCATTTAAAAGATCATCGAGTTTTAATGTCGTACTTTGATTTTCCAAAATAAGCAGTTGAGCTGGCTTATAGGTTGAAACATCTTGACCGAAACTATTCTTAATTACCCCATCACGATCCAATGAGATCGTGACCGTTCCACCCACATTTGATAAAGATATGAAATCTTTAATATTTGAGGTTTTAGGGTCAAAGTTAGTTAAAAGACTTGAAATATCAATCTTGTCACCGTCACTCAGACTAAAATCTTTCCAAGTATCTAAGCCATTTCCACCTGTAGCATCTGTATTAGAGAGTAAATCAAGGATTACTGTATCGGAACCCGTACCACCTGTGATCGTATCATTTCCACGACCACCATGAATTATATCGTTTCCTGCTCCACCATTAATCGTGTCGTTACCGTCGCCACCAAAAATAGTGTCATTACCCTCATCACCATTTAAGATGTCATTACCAATTCCACCATCGATGTAATCGTTGCCTATACCACCATAGATGGTATCAACACCATCTCCGCCTAAAATAGTGTCATTGCCTTCACCACCATTTAAGATGTCGTCACCAATTCCACCATCGATGTAATCATCACCTATACCACCATAGATTTCATCATTTCCAGCTTCGCCGAGCAATAGGTCATTACCATCTTCACCGTAGATTTTATCGTTACCTATACCTCCACGTACAAGGTCATCACCAGCACCTGCTTGGATAGTGTCATCGCCATTTAAACCATAAATTCTGTCACTATTGCTTGATCCAAACAAAATCACATCATTTAAATCCGTACCCATCACAATATTGCTCTTGCTAGGATCGAATAAGCTTTCATCTAGCAGATTCACACCTAATAATTGTCCAACATTGCTACTTGAGGTTGCACCTTGGCTATCCTGTGCGGATATGCTGATAGAATTAATTACATCTAAATTGAGTACATTACCTGTGAGTAAAGTTCCACCTTGTGCAGAAAGATATACACTCGCAAGGAACTCGTTGATCGCAAGATTATCAATCGTTCCACCATCTTTAGCCGTAATCACGATTTTAGAACTTGAAGCGATCAGACCCAGTACACCATCATCATTTTTAATTTCAAATTTCAAGCCCAATGCATCAGCTAAAACTTGCTGAGCATTCCACTGCATCGGTGTCAAACTCACTGTGATGATTGGTTGATATTTGACTTCAACCTTAGTGAGGTTTTCATTGGCATCAAAGGCTGTCAGTGATTGATGACTTAAATTAATCAAACCAAGTGCATCTAAATTAATCAATGATAATAGATTGCCAATTTTTGCTTGAGTAACAGGTGCAACATTATCCGCAATAAAGTTCTTATCAGGAACATTAGAGGTATCAATACTACTGTTACCTGTATTTTTAATATCTCCGTCGTTATCTGTCACTTGCGCAGACATATCAATGGTTTGATCTGTCAGTGCATCGGCATTTAAATTTGCAGAATCAACGACTAATTTACCTTTGTTCAATAAATCCTGAATAATTTGCTGATCTGTATATTGTACATTTTGTCCATAATTATTCTGACCAGTGATGAGGTCTACATTTTCTAAAACAATAATCTGATCTGTTTTAGATGCATTTGCAGCAGAATAACCACCGATATAGCCACCTGTACTACTGATACTAATGACCGTACTGACCACGCCATTTTTGGTCTCTAGCGTAAAGTGTAAATAATTGGTTAAGTTGCCTGTACTAAAGCCTATACGACCTTCGCCAACCAATAGTCCTGCAAGATGTAGTACATCCCCACCTTCGGTTACAGATGCTTTATCAAAATCTTTGATTGTATCTTTTGCAGGTGCTGCAAATGTACCTTGATCGCCTGCTTCCCATTTAAATACATCACTAAAACGATCCGTAGATCCTACTTTATCTCCCCAAAGTTCATCATCGCCCTTCCCACCAATCAGGATATCGTTACCATTGCCCGCATAGAGTATGTCATTTCCAGCGCCACCACGTAAGATATCACTGCCTTCACCTGCATCTAGAACATCATCACCGTCATAACCATATAAGCGGTCATCTTTCGATAAGGCACTCTGATCACCTTTAAGTTGTTCATTATTGCCGTTGTCACCTTCTTGAATAATGCCCGATTGTTGCAATTTGGCTAGTTCACCTAAGCCTGCCAATACCCCAACATCCGCCAGATCAACTGTGGTATCTGTGCCCGTCACGCCATCACTGTCTGTCACAGTAATGCCTTGACCTGCCAAGAGTTTCACATCCAGAATTTGCCCAAGCCCTGACACATATTTGACTGTACCCAAAAACTCATTCAAGCGATCAACATCTATGGTCTGACCATTTTTCGATTTAATCGTAATTTGTGCAGGTGACAGAAGGACTGCATAAATTACGCTAATGTCCAATCCGAATTCAGCTGCCATCGCTTTAGAATAAGTATAATGTGCACCAATGTCTAAATTCACCAATGCAGCATTATTAATCACGACTTTGTTAATATTATTATTACCATCATTGACGGTAAATAATTGGCTATTACTTAGGTCAATCAACCCTGCAACATTGACATTGGCTGCACCCAATAAACCGCCTGTATCACCCAAACTTGCCTCAGGTGCAACATTCACCGTTGCTTTTGCAGAAATACCCGATGCAGAAACTTCATATTCACCAGTCTGCATATTCACTTTGACAGTATTACCATGCACAGTTGTAACTGTAAGCATATGATTTTCATCATTTGAATAACTATAAGCATATACTGTTTTTGAAGTTCCAGATTGTGTCACTGTGTTTGTCACTGAGTTATAGATATAAGTATTACCTTCAATCGTGACTGATTTTAAATAGCCTCCATCCATACCAAAGCTGTTTACAAACGTGCCTGTAACTGTACCTGCTTCAGTCATATCAATATTAACTACAGGTGAAACAACTGGCTCCCCATCATGTACGACTATACTTAGTTGAGAATTTACACCATTCGTTTCAACAGGAATTTGAATCGTGGCAATGTCTGAACCAATATGATCTATACCTTGTGATAATACGACTTCGTATTTGCCATTTGCATTTGCTCTAACTTGGATAACAACTTCATTACCCACTTTTCCTACGGCAACCCCATTTTCAAGACTCCAAACAACGTTTTGCCCTTTCACTTGAATAGCAGCTGTAGGAAGTTTTAAAGTTGTATTGGCAACTGCTAAATCAGTCTCTACAACCAATGCTGTACCCGCATAATCTGATTCTTTTAATTCAACTGAATGACCAAATTTTGTGTGTGCATTTAATGTTGTTTCAGATTGATTCCCTGCCAAATCTACAGCTGTAATTTTAACTGGATAATCTGTGCCATCATTTAAACCAATGAGATCGGCTGAAGTAAATTTAGCAGTCCAATTTCCATTGGCATCTACGACAGCAGTTACGCTCTTACCATTTATTTCAACGGTGATCGTAGTCGAAACCTGATCAACATGTCCTTTAACTTCAACACCATCTGAAATTTCTTTTAAATCAATTTCAATTGCGCCAGTCGTAGGATCATTTGCTACTAAATTTACAGTGAAATCTGGAGCTACTGTATCAATGACAAGATCTATTGTTGTAGTCTGTGAAATATTGCCCACTTTATCGGTTTCAAATACTTCAACTTTATAATCACCATCATCAATAGACTTATTAATATCATACGTCCACTGTAAATTTTCATTTACACTCGCATATGATTTTTCAATGATATTTCCAGCCAAATCCTTAATTAACACTGTAATAATACTACCTACCTCACTACCAGTTCCATTAATTACTGGTGAAGAGTCATTCGTATAATACTTATCTGTTAGAGGGAGTTCCGTTATCGACTCTGGATTAGACTTAATATTTCCAAAACTATCAACATAATCCAATAATTCCGTAATAACAGGAGCAGAAGGAACTATCGTATCTATTAAAAAATCCCTATAAGCAAGTAGTGTTGAAGTAGATGTTATGCTATCTCTCAACTCGACTCTATATGTCCCTTCACCCAACTTAGACAATACTGACTGAAGACTGACTTGCCAATTATCCCCAGTATAATTACTTAGTAAAATATCAACTGATAATGGGACACTAGGAGAAGAATAAACAACTTCAGTAATTGCTGTCCCATCTGGATTATAACCAACTACTTTTTTGAAGTATAAATAATCTAATTTTTCTAATGAATCAGTTTTATTACCAGATACCGTAAATGGTGAAGCAGTAGTATAACTATCCCATTCAGCTTTATTAATTTTATCATCACCCGCAATCACATTAATTGTTCCAGACTCATTGCGTAAAATTGGAACAGTACGATCAACACTCGAACTTGTATTACCTGCCTGATCTTCTGATGAAACGGAGATATGAGCATTACTCGCTTGATCAGGAATAGTAGGTAATCCTGTTATAGGCAACGACCATTTCCCATTTGCATCAGCTGTTGTCGTAAAATCTAAATTACTGATGGTAACAGTTGTAATGTAATCTGTAATAAAAGTGTGTGTTACTTTTACATCTACATTTCCTGTATAGGCTTGATCTAGGGTAATAGTCGCTGTTTTACTACTATCTAGAGTAACTTCATAAAGTTTACCATTAACAACTATAGATACCTTATCACCAGCACTGTCAGAAGTGACTTTAATCTGAGTATCACTTATAAATGAAGCTGAAATATTAGGGTTTAATAAAGTTCCATCTTTAGAAACAGTATTTCTCCATTCTACATAAACCGTACTTCCTGCTTCTGCTGTTCCAGACAATTTGATCCCAGACAAATATTCAGCAGAGCTGATACTGTCATCCCCTGTAACTTTATCTAGTGTTGGCGCTTGAATAACAGTATCCACACTCACTAAATAACCATCAGATGAGTTTGAAATATTCCCTGCAAGATCTGTAGATTTTGCCGTAATCGTATAGTTGCCGTCTTTTAATACTCCATTTTCAAAAAAGTTTGTTAATGCAGGATTCGCATTCCCAAAATCAAATGCCCATTGACCATCACTACCTGTTTTAACAGGAGTTGTATTGACCTTAACGCCATTAATATAAATATCTACGTTAGAATCTACTTCAGCAGTTCCTGTAAGCGTAAAATCATTTTTATTAATTAATGCACCAGAAGATACATTCGCACTACTATTCGTGTTATCTAATAAATTCGTAATTACAACAGGTTCGACCGTCGTATCTATTACAAAATTAGATAAAGTAGTCAGAGTACTTGTATTGCCAGCAACATCCACTTGGTAAAAATTAAAAGTATTTGCTGAATAATTACCTGCTGGTAATACTAAAATATAATTACCTAAGCTATCTTTTGTGGTGATTTCTACGGCTGTGCCAGTATCTTTTGTATAGTAAAGCTTCGCCCCAGTTTCAACATTTGAAATAGTAATAATAGGATTTTTGGTTATCACTGTGCCTGTTGACTCGATTGCACCTGTATCTTCAAGGCGTACTGTAACTGGTGCAACAGTTTGATCTACCTCGATAGCTTTTAGATCTGTAATAACACTTTCATTACCTGCTACATCGACTTGTTTTAGCTGAATATCACCAACAGCATACACAACTTCTGATAGTAAATATTTGAATAAACCAGTACCTACCTCGGCTTCAACCTCAATCCAACCTGCTCCCTTAACATTGATATATACTTTAGCATCTTGCTCAATACCTGTAATTTCAAGAGTACCATTGCTCGTTATACCATCATTATTAATCGCGGTATCTTCTAGCAATACTGCTGTTAACGGTAATGGTGGATTTGTATCTAGAGTTAAGGCTTTATCATAAATAACCTCTACAATATTTCCAGCTCTGTCAATAACTTGGACTTTAATATCACCAATCGTATAATCACCATCATCTTTTAATGTAAATGATGTACCTTGTCCTGGCTCCCATTGACCACCTTTGATTTGGTAATTCCAAATTGCATCTGCTTCAATATTTGAAACATTGATTTGACCATTATTGGTGATCAAGTCAGCACCTGACCCACTATTTTCAGCTAATTCAAGCGTAGGACTTGCAAGTTGTGTGTCAACTGTATATTCAAAAGTTACAGTGGTAGTTCCATTAGTTACACTAATGTTCACAAGACCATTAGATAAAACGACAGTTGGAGACTGTGCTCTTAAATCCAATGTCCATACACCATTACTATCAGCATCAACTTCATAAATATAACCTTGGATAGTAATTGTTACTTTTTCACCAGCGTTGGCTTTTCCAATAATGGTTGGAGATGCTTCATTACTAAACCCATTTAAATTTATCGTTTCTGGGGTTGTTAATAAAGTCTCGCTTACTTGATCAACATAGTCATATACTGTCAAGATTTTCAAATCATTCATCGTTGAATGATTATCTGTTAAATCAATCTCATGGTTAATTAAGTTATCCGCATCATTGCTAGCTACATCTTGAATCGTATTTGTATCATTCTGTGCTGAGTTTTGATCTGTATAGCTTACGCTCACCGATTGACCAGATTTAACCGCTGGTACTAGGCTTAAGATCACATCATTGCCAACAATACTGACTGTGATCTTCGATGGATCTACCGCAACACCACCAACGGTCACTGTAAATTGGTTCGCCAATGGTGGATTTGCAATATCTAATATTTCATCATAATGCAGGACTATCGCACCTGCTGTGTTGACTTCTGCACTTTGGAAGACCGGCGCAATTGTATCAGCAGTAAAGTCTGTACTTGGTGTACTCACTGTGCCCTTATTGCCCGCA